>NZ_JBEXWK010000020.1:0-159485 GCF_040629815.1 Streptomyces sp. NPDC005878 | reverse complement strand
ATCGTGTCCCACGAGAGTGGCTGGGACCACACCGCCACCAACACCTCCTCGGGTGCCTACGGCCTGGTCCAGGCCCTGCCGGGTTCGAAGATGGCTTCGGCCGGTGCGGACTGGAAGACCAACCCCGCCACCCAGATCAAGTGGGGCCTGGGCTACATGAACGACCGCTACGGCAGCCCCGTGGGTGCCTGGAACTTCTGGCAGACCCACCACTGGTACTGAGCCACCAGTAACAGCTGACGAATGAAGACGCCCGTCCGGGATCATCCCCGGCCGGGCGTCTTTGCGTGTGCGGGGAGCCGCGCCACAGGCGGTCATGAACGAGAACAGGGCGCGATCGCGGTCTGCGGGCACCGGTGATCGGCCGGCGCCGTTGAGCGGTCAGGCGCGGTCGTGGAGCGTGACCTGGTAGCCGTCGGGGTCGGCGAAGGTGAAGGCCCGGCCGAAGGGGCCGTCGATCGGTGCGGAGACGACGGTGTGACCGTCGGCGGCAAGAGCATCGTGGATGGCCTGGACATCAGTGAGGCGTCGAGGTCGCGCACTTGGAGCGAGATGAAGTCGGGGCCGGCGGCGGGCATCACCGAGAACGAGCAGTCGGAAGCGTTCCGGATCCTGCGGAGCATGGTGCGCTCCTTGCGTGACGGCAACGACGGCGCATAGCCAGGAAAGCGAGGGGTCCGTTCGGCCTCTCCGTTGTCGCAGGCGCGTGCTCGCGCCGGCTGATGGCTGGGGAGGCGTCCGCCCGCTCTGCGGCGAGCGCGGTCTCCCGCGGCGATGGTGGTGAGGGACGCGCTGCGGCCCACGGTTTCCGCACCGCCTCCCGGTAAACCGCCTTGACCGCCGACATCCTCGCCTTCTGCGCCGCCCACACCGGCCTGACCCCGCCACCGGAAATGGCCGCGGCCCCCGGATTTCACCGGGTGCGGTGGGTGTGGCGCAGCAGGGCCGCGGCCAGGGTGATGGCGGCCAGCAGCAGGACGGTGGCGATGCCGAACGCGAGGTGGAGACCGCTATTGAGGGCCTGCGCCGGGGAGCTGCCCGCCCTGGTGAGGGACTCGGTACGGGCGGCGGCGAGGGTGGACAGGATGGCCACCCCGAGCGCCGCGCCGATCTGCTGGGTGGTGTTGAACAGGCCCGAGGCGAGCCCGGCGTCTTGCTCGTCCGCGCCCGACATCGCCAGGGTGGTCAGCGCGGGCAGGGCCAGACCGAAGCCGGAGGCGAGCAGCATCACCGGCAGCAGGTCGCTGACGTAGTCGGCCCGTACGGGCAACCGGGTCAGCAGGCCCAGTCCCGCAAGGAGCAGGCCGAGGCCGGCGAGGAGGACGCGCCGCTCGCCGAAGCGGGCGTTGAGCCGCGCCGCGAGGCCGAGCGAGACCGCGCCGATGGCCAGGGCGGCGGGCAGCATCGCGAGCCCCGTGGCGGCGGCCGAATAGCCGAGGACGCGCTGCATGTAGAGGGCGACCAGGACCTGGAAGGAGAACAAGGCGGCCACCATCAGCATCTGGACCAGGTTGGCGCCGGCCACGGTGCGCGAGCGCAGTATCCGCAGCGGTACGAGCGGGGTACGGGCCCGGGTCTGCCGTAGGGCGAACGCGGTCAGCAGCACGAGGGAGAGCGCGCCGAGCCCGAGGGTGTGCGCGGCGGTCCAGCCGTACTCCTCGACGCGTACGACTGCGTAGATGCCCGTCATCAGACCGGTGGTGACCAGCACCGCGCCCGCCGTGTCGGCGCCCGCGCGCAGGCCGAGTCCGCGGTCGTCGGGGAGTGCGGGCAGGGCGACCAGGAGGGCGGCGAGGCCGATGGGCAGGTTGATGAAGAAGACCCAGTGCCAGTCGAGGGCGTCGGTGAGGACCCCGCCCAGCACCTGGCCCAGCGAGGCTCCGGCGGCTCCGGTGAAGGAGAAGACGGCGATGGCGCGGGCGCGTTCGCGGGGTTCGGTGAAGAGGGTGACGAGGATGCCCAGGCCGACGGCGGAGGCCATGGCGCTTCCCACGCCCTGGAGGAAGCGGGCGGCGATCAGCACGCCGGGGGAGGTGGCGAAGCCCGCGAGGAGGGAGGCGGCGGTGAAGACGGCGGTGCCGGCGAGGAACATCCGCTTGCGGCCGATCAGGTCGCCCAGGCGCCCGGCGAGCAGCAGCAGGCTGCCGAAGGCGATCAGGTAGGCGTTTACCACCCAGCTGAGGCCGGCGGGGGAGAAGCCGAGGTCGTTCTGGATGGCCGGCATGGCCACGGTGACGATGCTGCCGTCGAGGACCGTCATCAGCATCCCGGTGGACAGCACGCCGAGGGCGGCCCAGCGGGAACGGAGCCGGTGGGCCGGAGCGGAACCGACAGCGGGTTCGACGGTGAGGTGGGGGGCGGATGTAGGGGCGTATGGGGTCATGGGTCTCTCCGGTCGGCACGCATGCGGGAAGCGGGTGACGCCGGATCAGCTCCGGCGAATGGTGAGACCGTAGCAGATGGTTTTGTTGCAGACGATTTACTTCGGATCGAATTGCTAGGCTGGAGTCATGACCGCGATGGCGCCCTCCCGAACCGAGCCCGACCTCTCCTACCTCCTGGACCACACCGGCCACGTCCTGCGCACCCGGATGGCCGCCGCCCTGGACGAGATCGGACTGACCGCCCGTATGCACTGCGTCCTCGTCCACGCCCTGGAGGAGGAGCGCACCCAGGCCCAGCTCGCTGAACTCGGCGACATGGACAAGACGACCATGGTGGTCACCGTCGACGCCCTGGAGAAGGCCGGGCTGGCCGAGCGGCGGCCCTCCAGCACCGACCGCAGGGCGCGGATCATCGCCGTCACCGACAAGGGCGCCGCGCTGGCCGTGGAGAGCACCCGCATCGTCGACCAAGTCCACGCCGACGCCCTCGCCTGCCTGCCCCGCGCCGACCGCGAGGCCCTGTTCCGCATCCTGCGTCTGCTCTCCGAAAGCGCCCTCGCGGTCCCCTCGGAAAGCCCCCGTCCGGCGCGGCGTGCGCGACAGTAGGTGACGTCCGGGCGACGGACCGGAGCAGGTCCAGGCGGTCGACAGGTTCTGCCGGTCGGCCGAAGCTGAGCGGCGAGCTGTTCGCGGCGCAGGAGGCAGAGCTGGTCAAGGGCCCCGTCGCGCGCGGCTGGCGGATCGGACCTGTCATGCGTGGGTGCCGAGCATGACGGGTGCGGCCGTGCTGGTGATGATGTCCTCGACGGTGGTTCCGGGGGCGGTTTCCACCAGCGCCAGACCGCTTTACGTCACGTCGAGGACGCCGAGGTCGGTGATGACGCGGTGGACGCACCGTGTGCCGGTGAGGGGCAGCTCGCACGTTTCGAGGATCTTCGGCGTGCCGTCCTTGGTGGTGTGCTCCATGAGGACGATGACGCGACGAGCACCATGGACGAGATCCATGGCGCCGCCCATCCCTTTGACCATCTTGCCGGGGATCATCCAGTTGGCGAGGTCGCCGTGCGCGGAGATCTGCATGGCGCCGAGGACGGCGGTGTCGATGTGGCCGCCGCGGATCATGCCGAAGGACAGGGCCGAGTCGAAGAAGGCGGCCCCGGGCAGGACGGTGACGGTCTCCTTGCCGGCGTTGATCAGGTCGGGGTCGACCTCCTCCTCGTACGGGGAGGGACCGGTGCCCAGGATGCCGTTCTCGGAGTGCAGGACGACGTGTACGTCGGGAGGAAGGTGGCCGGGGATGAGGGTGGGCAGGCCGATGCCGAGGTTGACGTAGGAGCCGTCGGTGAGTTCGGCGGCCGCTCGCGCTGCCATCTGCTCGCGCGTCCAGGTCATCGGGAACGCACCGTCCTCTTCTCGATGGGTTTGTCGGCCCGCTGGGCGGGGGTGAGCCCCAGGACGCGTTGGACGAAAATGCCGGGTACGTGGACGTGTTCAGCGTCCAGTTCGCCGGGCTCGACCAACTCCTCGACCTCGGCGATCGTGATGCGCCCGGCCATGGCCGCGAGCGGATTGAAGTTGGCGGCGGCCCGGCGGAAGACGAGGTTGCCGTGGTGGTCGCCGCGCCAGGCCCGGACGAGGGCGTAGTCGGTGGTGATGGCGTGCTCCAGGACGTGGGTACGCCCGGCGAAGACCCGGGTTTCCTTGGGCGGGGAGGCGAGGGCGACCGTTCCGTCGGGTGCGTAGCGCCAGGGCAGTCCGCCGGCGGCGACCTGGGTGCCCACTCCCGCCGGGGTGTAGAAGGCCGGGATGCCCGTGCCGCCGGCCCGCAGGCGCTCGGCGAGGGTTCCCTGGGGCACCAGTTCCGCAACTGCTGGCCACGGGCGTCCTCGCGGCACTGACCGCGACACTGTCCGACGCGGCGTTCGACTCCTGGGGGTGGCGGGTGCCGTTCCTGCTCTCCGGCGTGCTGGTCCTCATCGGGCTGTGGATCCGGCTCTCCGTCGACGAGTCACCCGTGTTCAAAGCGGCCCTCGCGGCGGCCGAGAGCCGCAAGACGCCGCACGCCGCGAGGGAGAAGCCGCCCGTACTCGCTGTCCTGCGCGACCACTGGCGCGATGTCCTCATCGCCATGGGCGCCCGCATGGCGGAAAACATCTCCTACTACGTCGTCACGGCATTCATCCTGGTGTACGCCACCGAGCACGCGGATGCGAGCAAGCAGACCGCCCTCAACGCGGTCCTGATCGCCTCCGCCATCCACTTCGTCACCATTCCCCTGTGGGGCGCGCTGTCGGACAAGTGGGGACGTCGTCCCGTCTACCTCGTCGGCGCCGTCGGCATGGGGCTGTGGATCTACCCGTTCTTCGCGCTCGTCGACCGGCAGTCCTTCGCGGCCATGACTGCGGCCGTCGCGGTGGCCCTGCTCTTCCACGGCGCGATGTACGCGCCGCAAGCGGCATTCTTCTCGGAGATGTTCGCCACCCGCATGCGCTACTCCGGAGCATCCATCGGCGCCCAGTTCTCCTCCGTCGCCGCCGGCGCCCCGGCCCCGCTCATCGCCACAGCCCTGCTCTCCGAGTACGACAGCCCCACACCGATCGTCCTCTACGTCATGGCTGCCGCCCTGTTGACGATCATCGCTCTCGGTTGCGCCAACGAGACCCGCCACCGGGATCTGCTGGACGCGGAAGCCGACGAAACCGATCGCGACAGGCCGGGCAAGCGGTGCCCAGCCGCGAAACATCCGCCGTGCGCGGCGTTCTCAGGCGGCGATGATTCTTCGTCGCGCATATGGGTCTTCCTCACCTACGTGGAACAGCTCCCGGAGGAAGAACTTCGGCGTCGCATGGCCGCCGCCAGGTGAGGTTCCCCGGCAGGGGGCCTACTGATTCAGGCGCCGGCATGCACCTTGTGGGCTTGAGGTCCGTACCAGTCCAGGCACATGACGGTCGCGTCGTCCTGCACTTGGCCGGCGCACGCGTCGCGGACCGCGCCGACCATGGCCCGCACAGCCTCACGAGGATGCTCAGCGGCGGTGTCACGCACAAGGCCGTGCAGATCGACGCTCGCCGCTTTCCGGTCCTGCATGCCGTCGGTGAAGAGCAAGAGGCGGTCACCGGGACGCAGGTCGATGTCCTGCACCTCATACGGATATTTCACGGGTACGCCGAACGGAAGGTTGACGTGCAGCTTGACCTCCTCGACCTCGCCCGCGCGCAGGCGTAGCGGCCAGAGGTGGCCGGCGTTGACGAGCTGGGCACCACTCCCGTCCAGGGCGATCCGCAGAAGCTGGCCCGTGGCGAAGGTGCGGCGACCGTGGTCGAGGAGGGCCTGGTGGGTCTGGCGGGCCTGTTCGGCAAGGTCGGCACCGGCGCGGCGGGCGCCGCGGGAGGCGTTGACCAGGAGGGTGGCCATCAGAGCGGCGTCGACGTCGTGGCCCATCGCGTCGGTGATGGACAGGTGCAGCGTGTTCTCGTCGAGGCTGTAGTCGTAGGTGTCACCGGCGATGTCGGAGGCCGGGACCAGGGCGCCGGCGAGGGCGAACTCCGCGGACTCGCACGAGGGTGCCGAGGGCAGGAGCTGACGCTGGATCTCCGCTGCCAGCGTGACCGTGGCGGTACGGTTGCCCCAGTGGTAGAGGTCGGTGAAGCGGCGATCGGTGACGATGATGTACGCGAGCGCGTGCGCGACCTCCTCAACCTGCTCCAGCACGTCCTGGGTCACGTCGGCCAGGCGTACTTCCAGGACCCCGATCGTGTCGCCGCGGTTGGAAACGGGCGCGAACACCTGTTGCTCGGGGGCGCCGTTCGCCTTCACGACCACTTTCTGGGTGCGCAGGACTTCGTTGTACACACTGCCGTCCAAGGGAACCTGGTCAGCGCCATGCTCCTGTGGTGCTGCCCCCTCCTCATTGACCCGTAGCAGACGTCTGCCGACAACATCGACGAACAGGAACGACACATAACGCGCGCCGAACCGCTCGCGCAGATTGTGCGCTACGACATCCAGCGAGCGCACCGGCGCCGCAGCCTCCGCCGCCGTCAGCACGTCCGCAAGCCCGATCCGATCACGCCCCACAGCGACCTCCCTCAGTTCCGGACCGTTCTTCTTCCCCCTGCACCCCCGGTCATCACCGCCCCGACCGAAGCCACAGTTCCAAGGCCCAGCCACTTCGATCCCTTTCCATCGCTGACCGAAATCCCTGGCTCGCGGAGTTGCCGTAAGTGAGCGCCGGGCCTCATGATGCGGCAGGCGGCTCCCGCCACGTACGTCGGCACCGCTTTCACCCGTGGGGGGATCTGTCCAAATGGGCGCTTCGCTGCGCGCCTTGCGCGCTCTCGTCCTGCTCGCCGGCTTCTACCTGCTCGGCGTCTTCCTGCTCGCCGCCCTCGCGGGCGCCGACTACGCCGTCTGCACCCGCTCGCACGGCTCGATCGTCTACGACGTGGTCATCGGCTCGGTCGTCCTCGCGATCCCGATCGTGCGCGGATTCTTCATGCTGCGCACCCCCAAGGGCGATGCTGCGCCGACCGGGACCACCCTCAGCGTCACCGACTCCCAGGAGCCCGCACTGTGGGAGGCCGTGCGGGACATCGCCCGGCAGGTCGGCACCCGCGCGCCCGACGAGATCGTGCTGATGGAGAAGGTGAACGCGGCTGTCAGTGAGGACTCCTCTCTGCTGGGCCTGCGCCCGGGTACCCGCCGCCTCTACCTCGGCCTGCCGCTGATGATCGGCCTGGACGAGATGCAGTTGCGCGCCGTGCTCGCCCACGAGATGGGCCACTACGCCAACTTCGACACCCGCCTCACCCCTTTGATCGCCCGCGGCCGGGCCCAACTGATCCGCACCATCGCCCACTTCCACGAGCGCTCCGACAAGAAGATCGCCAACGAGCGCGCGAGGCAGGAGAAGCATGCCGCCAAGCGGATCGCCAAGGGCAGGAGGGCCACGAAGGTCGACACCCCGGGCCTGGGCGCCACGTACCGCGGCATGGCCGCGATCTACACGGCGTACGGCAACTTCTACCTGCGTGCCACCCACGCCACCGCCCGCAGCCAGGAGCTCGCGGCCGACGTGGCCTCCGTCCGGGTGGCCGGCCGCGACTCCGCCGCGTCCGCCCTACGCGAGATCAACGCCCTCGGCCCGGCCTTCGACTACTACATGAGCGCGTACGCCACCCTCGGCGTCGGCGCCGGCCTGCTGCCCCGCCCCGGGCAGGTCTTCGGCGGACTGCGCAAGCTGCTCGACGCCCGCGCGGAGGAGCTGCGAGAGCTGCGCCGGGAGCTCTCGACCGAACCCGCCTCCCCCTACGACTCCCACCCCGCGCTCGCCGAACGCGTGGCCCGCATCGAGGCCCTGCCCGACGACGGCCGCGCCGGGCAGAGAGCCCGCCCGGCTCTGGAGCTGCTGGCCGACGCGGACGCGGCACTGGTCGCGGTGGAGCAGGCCGTCCTCACCCCGGAGGCACGTGCTCTCCAGCGAGTGGACTGGGAGGACCTCGTCCACCAGTCGATGACCGTGTACGTCAGTCAGGGCGCGGACGAGATCCGCGAGGCCTTCGCCGCCGAGGGCGCCGGCCCCGGGCTCACGGCCGCGCTCGACACGATTGACGCCGACCCTGCGGTGCGCTGGCGGGTGGCCGACCGCCTCCCGAAGCCCGAACAGGCAGCGGCCGCGACCGGCCACGCGGACCGCGAGGCCGCCCGCGCGGTCGTGCGGCGCGCCCTGAACCAGCTGGTCACCGTAGAACTGGCGGTGTGCGGCGCCGCACGCTGGCAACTCTCCTGGTCCGACTCGGCCACCTTGCGCTACCCGGCAGACGACTTCGAGGACCAGCTTGACCAGGCCCTGGACGCCATGATCACCGACACACCCGACACCGAACCCCTGCGGAAGCTGGTGCTCACCGGGCGGTCGGTCTGATCACCTCGGCGTCTGCCGGTGAGTGTGGCCCTGCGGGGGTCAGCTCCCGGTGCGCCACTCGTGGTCGGGCAGAAAGGTCACGTCGTAGCGCTCGGCGCTGGTGCGGAACTTGCCGGGTTCGGGGACGACCGGTTCGCGCGGCAGGGTGAGCTCCTGGGTGGGGGAGCCGAGGTGGTCGAAGAACCGCTCGAAGGTGCCGCCGGGGCCGGCGGCCACGCCGACAACCCGGCTGTGGTGGCGTTCCATGCGGTAGGCGTGCGGGCAGTTCTTGGGTACGAAGCCGAAGTCCCCCGGGGTCAGCAGCCTCTCGTGCTGGTTGCCCTGGAGGTCTTCGACGAACAGGCGTACCGCGCCGTCGGTGATGTAGAAGACCTCGTGGGTGTCGGGGTGGGAGTGCGTCGGGATGATGTTGCCCTTGGGCCCTTCGACAGTGAAGAAGTTGAAGGTGTTCTCGGTCTGTTCGCCGCCCGCGTAGACCGTCACCAGGTCGCCGAAGAGGTGGGCGCGGTCGCCGTGCCCCTTCTCGATGAAGTAGGGCGTGCCCGGCTCCGCGGGGATGTGGGAGCGGGTGCGGTAGCGGGTGGCGTACTCGATGGTCATCTGCGATCTCCCGGTCGTCATGGAAGGAAGGGGCGGCATGCGGGCGAGGCCGCGGGGGTGCCGCGTCCCGTGCCCCGGCGGCGGCGCACGAGGAGCCCAAGGCCTGGTCGGCCCGTTTGAGGGTTTCGGACATTGGCAGAGACCTTGCCTGGCCGTTCCCCTGGGTCGCCCCGACGCGCTCCTCGCCCCACCCACGCTAGATCCGGGCGTTGCCCCGCACTCCTACACTTGGGACACGCCATGAAGAAAAACGGACACACTTCGCGGGGCTCATGCCCAGGAGAGATCGCGGCCGTCCCCTATCGTCCGACGCCGGGCACTCCGCCGGGCATCGAAGTCGTGCCGTTTGACCGCCTGGCCGAGCGCGCCCACAGCCACGGCATCGACCCCTACCGCCTCAGCCGCCCGTTCTTCCACTTGCTCCTCCACGTACGGGCCGGCACCGTGCGCTGCTCAGCCGACTTCCGTACCGACACGATCCGGCCCGGCGACTGGCTCTGGGTGCGGCCCGGGCAGGTTCTGCGGTTCCTTGCCCCGCCGGCGGAGGCCGAGGGCACCGTCGTCGTCTTCCCGGCCGGTTTCCTCAGCGACAACACCACCACGCTGACCAGCGCCGTCGAACTCACCCGAACCGGTCGCGTAACGCCCGCCACCCGACAGGCCGAGTCACTGACCCGCATCCTCAGCGCGCTCGAAGACGATTACGCCCACCTGTCCGACCTGCCGTTGACGGCCCACATCGAGACGATGCGGCATTTGCTGTCCGCCCTCCTGATCCGCCTCGCCCACCTTGAGGGTTCCGCACCTGCGAAAGGCGCGGCTCGTGAACCCTTCTGCCGCTTTCGCGAGGCCGTCGAGCAGGACTTCGCCCATACCCACCGCGTCGAGGACTACGCTGCCCGACTCGGCTACAGCACGCGCACCCTCACCCGGTCCACCCGCGCCGCTACCGGATGCGGAGCCAAACGCTTCATCGACGACCGGGTCCTCCTGGAAGCCAAACGTCTCCTCGTCCACACCACCCTGCCCCCCGCCGCTGTGGGCGACCGCATCGGCTTCAGCCACCCAACCGCCTTCAGCGCCTTCTTCCGTCGGCACACCGGCACCACCCCGACCGATTTCCGCGCCCTCGCCGCGGGCGCGCCTCCGGGACGGACGGCCATTCATCCCGCACCTCGTCCGTCATGGTCAGTACAACCCTTTGGATGAGCCGGGAGTCGTCTGGGTGTCTGCTGGCAAGAAGCACGTACCCGCTGAACACCCTCGACGACCGGGAGGTTTTTCTGTTGCGCAACGCAACTCGTACCACGCTGGCCTGCATGTCCGCGGTGACCGCCGTGTCTGGAGTCGTGGCTGCGGTGGCGGTCGCCATGGCTGATGGCTCTGTCTTCAGCAGTGACGATTCGAAGGCCGCCGCATATGCCCAGGGCTACGCATGGGGGAAGAACAGCGGGGAGGGAACTTCTGACGGAAACGGGTACAGCGCGTCCGCGTCAGCGTCGTCTGTCGCCGTTCCCTCCAGGGCATCCGTGGACCTCCGCAGTATCTACGACCCGTCGCCCGCCGGGTGTCAGGCATACGCGGTGCTCGTCGGTGCGGAAGACCGGAAGGCGTGGCTGCGAGGCTGCAAAGAGGCCCGGTACGTGCAGTTCGGAAAGCTGCACTGGGGACGCTCGTATTGAGCACCGGGCCCGCACGGAGCCAAGCGCCCGGGGGCAGCGCCCCGGTCACGTCGTCGGTGTCTGGTCGGCGGCCAGAGCCCGTACGCCCGGGGCGCAGGCAGACCGGAGCGCGGCCAACTCTGCTGCGGGCAGTCGCAGGGAGGTTCCCTGGCGGCTGCCGTCCAGGCGGGCGACGCCGGTGTCGAGCCACTGGGGGAGTGGTTCGACGCCGATGAAGTCGGCCAGGCGGGTCAGCTCGTTGCGGGGGTCGGCAAGGAGGTCTTCGTAGGCGAGGGTGGTCCGCTGGGGTGCGGGCACGGCGGCAAGGTCGGCCACGCCCTGGACGATGAGCTGTGACCACAGTGCGCCAAAGCCGGGAAGGGGCAGGTCGGGATCGAGGACCAGTGCGGAATCGAAGCGTTCGGTCAGCAGCGGTGACAGGGTGGGTGGCAGAGCACGGATCTGCTCCTCGGTGAGGTTCTCGATCCGGCCGGCCCCGCTGCGGGCGAGGATTTCCCGTAGCAGGAAGATCAGTCGGTAGCCCGTGTGCCGACTCATGGACAGCGCGCAATCGGGTCCGTCCCTGAAGAGATGCACGAACCGTGCGTACGGGAAGACCTTGCGCAGCAACGGCACCCGGTGCAGGGAGTAGCCCGATCGCTCGACCACCGCAGTGCGCCCTTCGCGGCTGCCCAGCAGGCTGAACAGGGCCGCGTAGTGGTCTGCGGCAGTCCGCGGCGGCCACCCGCGCACCTGCTTTTCCAGGTCGTCGAACAGTTCGTCCGGCCGGTCGGTCAGGTGCGGAAGCACCATCAGCGAGATCGCGGGGATGCCCGTGCTTTCGGTCGCGAAGCGTCCAGGACGGCGTGTATAGAGGAACTCCGGCATCGGGACCCCGCTGCGGATCATCGTCTCGAACTGCGGGTTGGGCTCAGCCAGCAGCCGCCAGAACTCCTCACCGTTCACGCGGCCTTCGGGGAAACCCCGGCTCTGCACCGACGACAGAAGTTCGTTGAGGCTGAGGACATCAGGATGCGCGTGGACGATACCCGACAGCGCGGTCGACCCACTGCGGCCTGTTCCGACGACGAACGTCAACGTGCGCACGTCAGTGATCTCCCTCGCAGACGACCGTAGCGATCGGGAGCAGACTTCCCCCTGGTGCCGCGATCTATCCCTGGCCAGGCGCCCAGCCGGTGCGGCGTGGCGTCGATCCGCCTCGCCGTATTCGAGAGCCGAGAGCCAAGAGCTGGCCATTGGCCCGGCGGGCGAGGAAAGGTGGCGACGATCCCCAACACGCCTGCGCGCGGGGCGGGCGTGTGCGCAGGATTGCGTCCATACGAAGCGCTTGTGAACGCCTGGGTGCTTTTGTTGACAGGTATGCATGCGCTCGATGAGGCTCCTGACCCATGCAGATGCCCGGTGGCCCTACGGCCACGCTTGTGGAGCGCCGCCACGTCGACCTGGTACGTGTCGCGAGCGCCATCTGTCGTCGCGCTGTCTGAACCCGACTCCCTTTCTTTCGACTCTCTCGGGTACGTGACGCCGTGGTGCGCCGTGCCCTGCTCAGGAGCGCACTGTGCCCTCGTACGACGATTCCCCCGCGACTCGCCTTTCCCCACCCTCCCCGCTGTCCCGGCGGTCCTTCGGCGGTGCTGTCGCCGCAGGCGTCACCGCCGCGGCCGTGGGTGTGCCCGCCGCCGACGCCCAGGCCCAAGCTCCGGAGCGTGAGCAGCCGTTCAGGGCAGCGCCGCACCGACGGGCCGAGCGGCCCAACATTCTCTTCATCCTCGGCGACGATCTCGGCTGGGCCGATCTGTCCTGCTACGGCGCCCCGCACATCAAGACCCCGAACCTGGACCGGCTCGCGCGGCAGGGGGTGCGGTTCACGGACGCCTACGCCGGGTCCGCGACCTGCTCGCCGACCCGGTTCAGCCTGTACACGGGGCGCCTGCCCGGACGTACGAAGGGTGGCCTCGCGGAGCCGATCGCGGACAGGTCCGTCGGGCTCGAGCCGTCCCACCCCACACTTGCCTCGCTGCTGCGCGACGCGGGTTACGCGACCGCGCTCATCGGCAAGTGGCACTGCGGATACCTGCCGGACTACTCGCCCACGAAGTCCGGTTGGGAGGAGTTCTTCGGGAACTTCGGCGGGGCCCTCGAGTACTACTCGAAATTGGGGCTCGGCGGGGAGTACGACCTGTACGCGGGCGACAGACGCGAGGGGGATGCCGAGTACAAGGACCTGCGGTATTACACGCGCATCCTCACCGAGCGCGCCGGCGAGTACGTCCAGCGCGACCACGGCGGCCGACCCTGGCTGCTGAACCTCAACTTCACCACTCCGCACTGGCCTTGGACCGCGGAGGGGGACGAGGAGGAGAGCGCCGAGATCGTCCGCAGGATCAAGGCGGGTGCCAAGGGTGCGCTCTGGCACCAGGACGGCGGTTCCGTCGAGAAATACGCGCAGATGGTGCAGGACCTGGACCGGTCGATCGGTGTCGTGCTGCGCGCGTTGGAGAAGTCCGGCCAGGGGCGGGACACGTTGGTGTTCTTCGCCTCGGACAACGGCGGTGAGCGCTTCTCGTACAACTGGCCCCTGTCGGGGAACAAGGCCTCGCTCCAGGAGGGCGGAATCCGCGTGCCGACCATCGTGCGGTGGCCCGCACGCCTCGACGGCGGGCAGGTCAGCCATGAGCCCGTCTTCACACCGGACTGGACTGCGACGCTTCTGGAGATCGGAGGGGCGCGCCCACACCCGGCGTACAAGTTGGACGGGACCAGCCTGGCCCCGTATCTACTGAAGGGCCGGCAGCTTGCCGAGCGTGACCTGTTCTGGCGTGTGCGCGGGGAGCGTGCGCTGCGGCGCGGGAAATGGAAGTACTACCAGGGCAAGAACGGCCAGGATCACCTGTTCGATCTGTCGCAGGACCAGCGCGAGCAGGCCGACCGAGCCGCGGACGAGCCGCAGGTCTTGAGTGAGCTGAAGTCGGCGTGGGAGGAGACGGACAGGGGGTTGCTGGCGTATCCGGCTGGGTGAGACGGGTTTCCGGGGCCGGGGCCGGGGGTGGGGCTGGGGTGAGCCGCTATGGAGCCCGGGGCCGGGTGACGCCGGGGCCGACGCCTCGGCATCCGGCGGCGAGGCGGGGGCGAAAACCCGTTGGTGGGGCGCGGCGGGGTCTGCTACCTTGCCGGAGGCCGTGCGAGAGAACGAGGAGGTGGTACCCGTGAACGCAGTATCGACGTGGGTGCTCTCCTCCGGAGTCACGGTCGGGCGATAGGTCGTCCGGGAGCGCCGTCCCGCACTCCCGAAAGGCACGACCATGCCCCTGCACTTCACTTCCCAACAGCGCTTCGACGACGGCGTCCTCGAGCGCCCGTTCACCCTCGGTGAGATCCCCGGCATCCTGTGGACGCCTCCGTCCGCCACCGCATCCGCACCGGCACCGCTGATCCTCCTCGGCCACCCCCCGCTGGGACTGGAGAAGATGTACCCCCGGCTGGTGGCCCGGGCCCGGCACGCCGCGGCGGACGGTTTCGCCGCGGCCACCATCGAACTGCCCGGAAGCGGTGAGCGGCCCCGCTGGCCCGCTCTCGATCAGGCCCGCGCGGACCTGCGCCAGGCCATGCGGGCGGGGGAGCCGGTCGGCGAGGAGATCGTGGACCGGCTCGTCCTCCCGCTGGTCGAAAGGGCGGTCCCGGAATGGCGGACCGCCCTGGACGCCCTCCTGTCGCTACCGGAAATCGGCGGCCCGGTCGGCTACTCAGGAGGAGTGATCTCCATCGGAATCCGGCTGGCTGCGGTCGAGCCGCGCATCGCGGCCGCCGTGCTGTTCGCCGGGAGCCTCGTGCCGCGCGCCATCTTCGACGAGGCTCGGCGGGTCACGATCCCGCTGCACGTCCTGCTGCAGTGGGACGACGAAGGCAACGATCGGCAGACCGCCCTGGACCTGTTCGACGCCTTCGGCTCCAAGGAGAAGACACTGCACGCCAATCTGGGCGGCCACAGCGGCGTCCCGCAGTTCGCGGGGGACGCCGCAGCCCAGTTCCTGGTCCGGCACCTGAAGTAGCGCCGGGCGGGCCGTCCACCGGCAGAAGGCAGGCCGAGTGAGGGCGTGACTCACGGAGGGGCGTTCCTGGTCTTCCATGCCCTCCAAGATGCGGGCCCCTGCCCATCCGGCTGGGGCCCGCACCGCTGACGGGCTGCGGCCCGCGTCACCGGCCGGATAAGTCGCTGGAGCCCGTATGGCCTGGCCTGTTACGGTTCGGGGGCCGGCCGCGGGACTCCAGTGCGACTTCCGGAACCTGCCTATAAAGCAATGATTCGCTGCTCGTGCTCCCCTTCCCCGGCCGGCATCAGCAATCCTGGGGGAAGGATGCGGATGGACTCGGAGTCGTACGGGGACCTCGTCGCAGCCGATGATGTGCTGCTCTTCGTCAACGCGGCGATCACCTCCACCGGCCAGCGCGAGTTCCACAGCGATGCGGACCGGCAGCGGCTGTCCCTGGACTTCCTCCACGCGTACATGCGGGGGAACTATCGCGACCTGTATGCCGGGGTCCTTGCGCTCGACATCAACGACCACAACGCCGTCCTCATCATCCGAGGGCTGCTGGAGACCCCTGGTGAGGCCACGGCCGACGAGCGCCGCAGCGAGGGCCGCCTCATCGCATCGCGTCTCGCGCGGATGCCGCCCCAACGCGTGTACAAACTGTTCGACGCCCTGCGCCGGGCCAAGGTGAACAACCGGCGCACCCGCGCGATCATGCGTGACTGGCTCTCCGCCCGCCAGGACCTGGCGTTCGATGCCGTGAAGTACCGCGGCAGCCTCAAACGAACCCTTCGCCATGCGCACCTGACCCCTGGCACCGAAGAGCTGGGGACGTTCATGTTCGCGCCGACGGCCCACGCGCACTATGCGACACCCCTGTTGGAGACGTGGCGCCGTGCCCACTACGAGCAGTCCGCCCTCTATGAGCTGCCCTATACGGTCGCCGAGGGCTTCGCCGCCAAGCACGGCGTCCCCCGGAACGTCTTCCTGGAGCGCATAGCCCCGCGGCTGACGCGCCTGGAAACCTTGCGGCTCCAGGAGTCCGCGCGGGCGCGCGAGATCACCGGGGTGCAGGCGGATCTGGCGAGGATGCCGCTTACCCGCCTGGCGACGTATGTGCTGTCGCTGCCGCTCGAGGAGCGCGGGCGTCGGCGTGCCGAGCTGACCCGTGCCCTGGAGTCGGTCGCCGCCCGGGTGGCCGGCTCCCACCGGGGGAGCTGGGGGAAGGTCACCGCCGTCCTGGACGACAGTTTCTCCACTTCCGGATCGGCGCACAAGCGTCGTCGGCCGCTGGCCGTGGCTCTGGCCTGCCACTATCTGCTCGCGGCGCTTTCCGATGACTACATCGCGCTGTGGACGTCCGGTCGGACGGATGCGCTGCTGACCTACCCGTACGGGCCGTCGCCGGTGGGGCGGCGCGTCCTGGACGCACTGGACACCGCCCCGACCCGGTTGGTGATCGTCTCCGACGGCTGGGACAACGCGCCTCCCGGCCTGGCCGCCGAGGTGCTGCGTATCTGGCGGACCAGGCTCGACTCCGAACGCCGCACCAGCATCGTGCATCTCAACCCCGTCTACGACGCCGCCGACTTCGACGTGCGCCGACTGTCACTGACGGTGCCCACCGCGGGTATCCGTGACGCCGAGGACCTTCCCGCCCTTGTGGAACTGGCCCAGTTCGCGGAGGGCCGTACCGGTTTGGCCGAACTGATCGCGTACATGGACACCCGCGCGGCCCGCATGACGCAGGCACACCCCCAGGAGCAGGCCCGATGACCACCCTGAACCTCAACGGGCTGACCCCTCGCCCTTCCCAGGTGTGGAACGCCGTGCGACTGGTGCCGCTCGTGCGGGACGAGCCCGTCCACGGTCTGCGTCTGGGCGCGCAGCTCTACGGTGATGGGGCCGGACTGGTGGACCTCGGTGCGCGCGGGACCTACACGTCCTACATCCCGCACGGATTCGTCGCCTCGTGGACCGAGGACGGCACGCCCGCAGCCGCCTACGGCACCCATCTGTCCGACGACGGCAACGCGGCCCCCGCCGCCACCATGGGCCTTCGCTTCCACCACCGGATGGCCCGCCGCCAGGCCAAGGACCGGCTGCGGTTCCTGCCCCTGCACCTGGCGCTGGAAGGCTATCTGGCCCTGCACTTCGGCGGTCCGTCCGTGGCCTGGGAGGAGTGGTCACAGCGCGCGATCCGTCAAGGACTCTCGCCGCGCGTCGAGGAAGCCTACGTGGGCGGTGAGGTGCGCGGGCTCGCGGACGCCCTGCGCGTCTTCGAGATCCACCCCGGTCAGTGCGGTGTGCTGCTCTACGTCGCCGACGCGCCGGCCGCCGCGTTCGTGGTCCCGCACCCGGACGACTACCGTGCGCTCCACGCCACGCTCGTGCAGGACCTGTACGGTGAACTGATCCACCACTACGCCACGCTGATGCCGCCGGTGGGGGACTTCCGTGCCCGTATCCCCGACGCGCGGATCCGCTCCCTCGCTCACCTGCGTACGGCCGTCGCCGAACAGGAGCGGGCGTGGACGCACTTCCACGACACGACCATGGCAGTCGGTTTGCTGGAATCCGCGTACACCTGGCAGACGGTCTACCGGATGGGAGGCTTCACGCTTTCCCGCTTTCTGCCGGAGTTCCGCCCCAAGCAGGAGAACCACATCGGCGAAGCCATCACCGACGGCAGCGGCAGGATCGCCTACCTCAAGACGTTCCGCTTGTCGGAGGCCCAGGTCCGGAGGGGGCACCTGCTGAGCGTGCTCGCCGCCCATGACTGGCACCTGGCGGACGCGGCGGCGGCCTTGGGGATCGACGAGGCCCAGCTGGGTCTGCGCCTGGAGTCCGCCGGCTTCGGTTTCCTGCTGCGCCGGGACGTGTTGGACGGATACTGCAAGCAAGCACGAACCCGTACGGAATGAACCGTACGGAATGAACCCGTACGGGACGAGCGCGGCGCGACGGGTGGCCGGTTGAGGGTGTCGCCCCGGGCGGGTGGAATGCCGGGCCCCGCAACGGGGTTGATGCCGGGCAGACGATCTCTGCTTCCAGTCGAAGTGTGGAAGTGTGGATGCGCGGCCGCCGGTGGGCCAGCCGGGCGGTGTCGCGCCGCGAGCAAGGGGGATGCCATGGGGCGGTCCGCGGTCTCTGCCGACACCAGGACGCCGGCCGACGGATCGGGCTGGTTCTGTGAGATGGTGCCGAGCGTGCTGACGTCCACACCGCTCAGCGATCAGCGCACGTCAGACGTCCACGCCCAGTACACCGGACTGGATCTCGGCCCGGTGAGGGTTTCCTCGGTCGCGTTCTCGCGGGTGTGCTCACGCCGGGTGGCGACCCCGGCCCGGCGGGAGGATCCCGGGTCGTATCAACTGGCCCTTGCCACGCGAGGTGCTTTCAACATCTCCCGGTTGCGCAATGCGTCCGTGGTGGCCGGTGGCCTCGTCCTGACGGACACCTCGCGCCCGATGGAGAACATCGGCTTCAGCGACTACGGGGCGGTCGAGGCGATCGTGCTCCAGATCCCTCGCACGGTCCTGCCCCTACGGCCCGACAGAGTGGACCGCATCCTCGCACAGCCCGGCCCCGCGCCTGCGGGAACCGGCGGAGGCATGGCCAAGATCCTCGCCGATTTCCTGCACTCCTTGCACCACCACGGCCCCCGGTGCGACCCCGACGAGCTGCGCCGCCTGGGCACAGTCGCCCTCGACCTTGCCACCGCGTGCCTGGCACAACGACTCGGAACCCAGTTCCAGGACGAGCAGCCGCTTCAGACACCGGCCGAGGCGCACGCCCAGGCGATGCTCCAGCGTGTCCTCCAGTTCATCGACGACCACCTCCACGACCGCGAGCTGACGCCTCAAGCCATCGCCGACCGGCACAACATGTCCCTGCGGGGCCTCTACACCCTTTTTCGCGACCAGCCGGTGAGTGTCGCCGAATTGATCCGCCGCCGCCGACTGGCCCGCTGCCACGCAGAGCTGGCCCGCCCCGAGTCGAACCACCACACGATCGAGGCCATCGCGGCCCGCTGGGGTTTCGCCAGCGCCACCGCCTTTGGCCGTGCGTTCCGGAACGCGTACGGGATCACCCCCGGCGAACACCGCGCAGCCGCCCGTCCTTCTGCGTGAATAGCGCCCCCGTGTGGAGATAGCCGGGTGGCGCGGGTGACGGAGGGGGGAATCGGCGACTTCGGCCTGGTGTTGTCGCAAGTATGGGTGATACCTCCCGTTACCGTCCTGCCGAGCCCGAGCCCGAGCCCGAGCCCGAGCCCGAGCCCGAGCCCGAGCCCGAGCCCGAGCCCGAGCCCGAGCCCGAGCCCGAGCCCGGGTCCTTTGCCGTACGTGAGCGCCTCGCTGCGGACCGCGCCGATACGCTCGCGCGGACCGCCGCGCTCAGCCGTGACTTCGACGGAATCGTCGCGGCGAACGCCCTGATCGCGGTCGACGACGAGCACGACCCCGAAGGGGGCACCACGGCCTTCGAGCGGGCTCACGTGGCTTCCCTGATGGCGGCGGCGCGCGAGCACCTGGAAGAGCTGGACCGCGCCCTGGAACGGCTGGAACACGGACAGTACGGGCGGTGCGAAGTCTGTGGCGAGACGATTCCGCCCGAGCGTCTGGAGATCCGTCCGGCCGCGACCCGCTGCGTCGGCTGTGCGCGCAAGGGCCGGTGAGGGCCGCCGGGCCCGCTGACGCCGATGGGTGCCTGGCAGTCCCTCCCGTATCCGTCGTGTCCGGGACCAGAGGGGCGTCTGCGACGGCAAAAGCCCGTGGATACGGCGGAGTTGGTGCTCACGGGGCCTCAAACCAGTGATAATCGCGTCGGCGCGTGAGTTCCTCGCCCCTTGCGGAGGGGCGCACTGATACGAGCCTGGGCATTGATGTGCCAGCACTTCTCCGGCACCCACCCCGGGGCGGAAGCACGAACTCCACCCACCGTCCCCACCCCCTCACTCGGGAGAAACTCGATGATCGATGGTCTGAAGTTCCCCGAAGGCGTCGGGCAGACGGCGTTGGTCGTCGCCTGGACACGACAGATGGAGAGCCGGCGTCCCGACGCCCTGTTCCATGACCCGTTCGCCGACGAGCTGTTGAGGGCGATCGCCGAGGACCAGTCCTTCGCCGAAGTGTCCGACATGGTCACCCGGGCGAGCCTCAGCACGCGCGAATACCCTACGTACTTCGCGGTACGCACCCGGTTCTTCGACGACGAGCTGCTCACCGCCATGCGCGCCGGAATCCGGCAAGTGGTCACTCTGGCTGCCGGAGTGGATGGACGGACCCTCCGGTTGGACTGCCCACCCGGAACGCGGTGGTACGAGCTCGATCTGCCGGACATGACGGCCTTCAAAGACGCGCTGATCGCCAACTCGCGGCTGGCCGCCACCTGCGAACGCCACGGAGTGGCTGCGGACTTGACCGCCAACTGGCCAGACGCGCTGCGCGAAGCGGGCTTCGACCCCGGCCTGCCGACCGCCTGGCTGGTGGAAGGGTTGCTGATGTACCTCTCCGACGAAGAGGGGGATGCCCTGCTCTCCGAGCTGTCCGCGCTGTCCGCGCCGGGCAGTCGGATCATGCTGGAGCAGCTGGCGGCGGTGATGCTGGGGGAGGAAGGCAAGCCCTCCCGGGAGCGGCTCGCGTCGCAGGGTGCCCGCTGGCGGTCCGCCCGGGACGACGTGCAGGCGTGGCTGGCAGGACACGGTTGGCATGCGGAGGTCTACAGCGGAGCCGACCCCCGCATCGGGCACGGCCGCACTGTCTCCCGTCTGCCGGCCTGTTGGGTGGCGACCGGAACGCTGACAAAGCGTGCGGATGCCGCCCCGGCTGGCTGAAGGTACCTCTCTGAAGGTTCTGAAGGTCCCTCTGCGAAGGGCTCGGTGCGGCCCGGCGAGGTGCCGCTTGCGCGGCGGGGAGGGGGAAGAGCCCTGAGCCGCGCCGCCAAAGAACCTTCACGTCACTGTCCTGGCCTCCTCGTCAACGCCCGGTCGACACCGTTGATTTCCAGCCAATGTCCATCGCCCGTATCCGCGCGGCGGAGGCGTAGGAAACCTACGTCCGAGGTGGGAACATCCGTTCGTGTCCGATTTCCGGCCGGGGAGTCCGCCGAAGAGGAGCGACCGGTTCCTGAGCGCTTGTGTGCGAACTTCCGGGGAACGGGCCGCCGTTCTGTGAGGGTCCTGTGCGAATGTGTGCGCTCCCGGTGGCCAGTGGGGCCACTGGGACGACATGTCTCACGGGGAGAAGATCATGCGTCCGCGTGCCTTCGGCATGCCTCTTCGGCATGCCCGTACGACAGCGAGAAGATCGCTGATCGCATCCGTCGCCGTTCTGGGTATCGGGGCGTCCGCGCTGCCCGCGGTGGCCGCCGGGCCGACACCCGCACCGGTCTCGGTGTGGGGGCAGAGCAAGGCGCGGGCCACCATGCCCGCGGTGAAGGTGGGGGCCAACAAGCCCCCCAAGAACCAGCGCAAGGCGGCACCCGACCCCGGCAAGCGCCAGTGGGAGGTCCGGGAGAAGGCGAGGCTGCGGGGTGAGCCGCAGGCCTCGCCCACGGCGGGCGTCACCTCCTCCTCCACGATGGTCTACGTCCCCACGGGGCAGGGCGACGTGCCCTGGCACCAGATCTTCGACTTCCGCATCACCGACGCACTCGTGGGGCGCATCGACTATTCGACCGGCAACCTGATGCTGGCCGCCACCGACTTCGACATCGCGGGCGTGGGCGACTCCCTCCAGCTCACCCGCACCTACAACTCCTTCGACGGCCCCTTCGGCCAGGTCGACGGCCCCTGGTGGACGGGGTACGAGCGCCGGCTCCAGACCTCGTTCACCGACGAGGTGATCTGGTACGACTCCTCCGGTGCGACCGTGGAGTTCACGAAGAACGCCGACGGGACGCTCACCACCCCGGACGGCTACGACAAGGACCTCAAGAAGAACGGCGACGGCACCTACACCCTCACCGACCGCAAGTCCGGCTCCCAGGAGACCTACGGCGCCGACGGCACCCTGAGCAAGGTCACCGACCGCAACAAGGGGACCATCACCGTCACCGCCAACAAGGACGCGGACGGCCGCCCCGCCGGGTTCAAGCTGGCCGAGACACGCTCCGGGCGCACCATCGACCTCGTCCGGACCAGCGCCACGCTGTGGACAGCGAAGGACAACAGCGGCCGGACGGTGCGCTACGAGACCGACGCCACCAGCGGCCACCTCATACGGTCCTGGGACCCGGAGGACAACTCCACCACCTACGGTTACGACGAGGACGGGCGTCTGATCAAGGTGACGACGCCCGAGTCCCGGGCGACGGTATTCACCTACGACTCCGCCAACCGCGTCACCTCGATGCGCCGCTTCGTCGAACTCGGCGGCTCCGGCGGCGACGCACCCACGTACACGTACTCCTACGACGCGGCCAGCCGTCTGGCGGCGGGCACCACGACCGTGACCGACCCGCTGCTGCACACCACGAAGTTCCAGCACAACGGCGATGCCGAGGTCACGAAGGTCATCGACGCGCTCGGCCACGAGCGGTCCAAGACGTACAAGGGTCATCTGACGCAGACCGCGACGGACGCGATGGGAGTGGGCAGCGAGGGCGGCAACGTCACCACCTACGGCTGGGACACCCGCGGCAACCCCACCTC
The DNA here is from genome assembly GCF_040629815.1 of Streptomyces sp. NPDC005878. Taxonomy (NCBI): domain Bacteria; kingdom Bacillati; phylum Actinomycetota; class Actinomycetes; order Kitasatosporales; family Streptomycetaceae; genus Streptomyces; species Streptomyces sp. NPDC005878. Next base: position 137,211 of record NZ_JBEXWK010000020.1, on the reverse strand, counting down.
GGCCAAGCTGCCCACGGGCGCCACCTCGACGGTGGCCGGCTGGTCGACGAAGGCCGGCCGGGACGTGCCCGCCACGGCCACCTCGGCCGACGGTGAGAAGACGGACTACGCGTACGACGCCGCCGGCAACACCACGTCCGTGGCACAGAGCGGCACCGGCGGCGGGTCGGCGACCATCGACTACAACCCCGCCACCCCCACCTGCGGCGGCTTCCAGGGCCAGCGCTGCAAGACCACCACCAAGATGAGCGGCACCCAGAACTCCGTGACGTCGTTCCACTACGACGCCCAGGGCAACCTGGACGCGGTGACGCCGCCCGCCCAGATCGGCAAGGTGACCTACCGCTACGACGCGCTGGGCCGGGTCACCAGCTCCAAGGACGGCCGGGGCGTCACCACGCTCTACACCTACGACAACCGCGACCGGGTCACCAAGGTCGACACCGGCAGCTACGACACCGTCGTGTACGTCTACGACGGCGACGGCAACCTGACCTCGCGCACCGACCGCACCGGGGTCCAGACCTACCAGTTCGACGCGCTGTCCCGGGAGACGATCCGGACCCTGCCCGACGGGTCGCAGACGGTCCTCGCGTACACCGCCGACGGCAACGTCGACACCTACACCGACCCCTCGGGCGTCGTCGACTACACCTGGGACGCGGCCAACCGGCTGACGGAGCTGAAGGACCAGGCGGGCCGCAGGACGACGTACGGGTACAACAACAACGACGCCCGGACCAGCACCACCTATCCCGGCAACACCGTGCAGAGCGTGGACGTGGACAAGTCGGGGCGGCCCACCACCATCAAGACCACCTCACCCAAGGGCACCCTCACCCATCTGACCTACACCTATGGCTACGGCACCGGGGGCGCGACCGACGGCTCGAAGATCCGCACCGCGACGGACGTCCTGGCCGGGCTGAAGACGTCCTACACCTATGACGCGGCGGGCCGCTTCTCCTACGCCAAGGAGGAGAAGGGCAGCACCCTCAACGCCTCCTGGCAGTACTGCTACGACCTCGCCGGCAACCTGACCTCGCAGGGCGTCGACCCGGGCTGCCCGCGCGGCACCACCTACACCGTGAACGACGCCCAGCAGATCACCGGCAAGAACGGCTCCACCACCAACTGGTCCTACGACAAGGCGGGCAACGAGACCGCCGGTGCCTCCACCCCGGAGTCCACCCGCACTGCCGAGCAGTGGTCGGACTACTCGCAGCTGAAGTCGATCGCCGTCGCCGGCACGACCTACGCCGGGCAGTACGCCTCGACCGACCAGTCCGAGCGCACCAAGCTGGGCCAAACCCTCTTCCACAACGGGCCGTTGGGCCTGTCGGCGGAGACGACCGGCGGCGTCGACACGGGATTCAACCGGGAGCCCGGGGGCACCCTGAACTCCATGACGACCGGGGGCAAGGCCTACTACTACCTGACCGACGCGCTCGGTTCGGTGATCGGCCTGGCCGACCAGTCCGGCGCCAAGGTCAACACCTACGCCTACAGCCCGCGCGGCGTCTCGCGCAGCACGGTGGAGGCGGCGCCGCAGCCCTACCGCTTCGCCGGCGGTCACCAGGACCCGACCGGTCTCTACCACCTCGGTGCCCGCTACTACGACCCGAACATCGGGCGCTTCACCCAGCCCGATCCGTCCGGCCAGGAGAAGAACCCCTACCTGTACGCGGAGGGTGACCCGGTCAACCGGATCGACCCGCGCGGACTGCTCTCCCTCGACCTCGGCATCGAGGCCTGCGACGTGCTGTGCCTGGGCGGGGGCGTCAGCGTCAACGAGGACGGCAGTGTCCACCCCTACCTCTCCGTGGGCGTCGGATCTCCCGGTGCCAGCGCCGACGCGAGCCTCGCCTCGGGCAGCGCCGACAGCGGCCTGACCGGCGAGGTGGCCTGCGGCTTGGGTCCCGCGGAACTCTCCGTCGCCACGGACGGCTCGGAGGGCGTGGGCACCGGCGGCAGCACCGGAAAGTGCTCGGCGAGCGCGAAGTACACGTTCTGAAGAAGTAGGCAGAAGTAAGAAGTACACGTTCTGAACAGGAGAGTGACGCGATGAACGACCTGGTGACGCTGGCTCAGGGCAACCGCCCGGACGGTCCGTCCTGGTTCCCCTACGCCTTCGTGGCGGTGGCGGTACTCGTCGCGATCTTCCTGGCCGTCCGTATGCGGAACAAGCGCCGCTGAACACCGGGTGGGCGGCCCCGTCGGGGCCGCCCACCCTCACCTTCCCTCCTCCTCACCCCTCGCTCATCCCTCCTCCCTGCTTCTGACTCCGGAACGGTGTGCCGATGCACGTACTCGTGGGACTCTTCCTGCTGGCCCTGGGGCTCGTCTTCGCCCTGTTCGCCCCCCATCTGGCCACCACCGGCGGCACCCGGAGCGCGAAGCGGACCTTCACCACGTCCAACGTGGCGGCCTTCCGCCTCATCGGCGCCCTGATCGCCGTGGCGGGGCTGCTGTACGCGGTCGGGGTCATCGGCTGAGGGTGTTGCGCGGCCGTGCCTGCCGTATCGCAAGGGGGTGGGACGGCGGCGTCCCGCCCGCAGGGCCGATCAGTTGCCGGAACACCTCAAGCACCTTGGCCTTCGGCCAGGTCGTCGTCGGGCGGACGTAGGACCTTCGCCGCTCAGACGCGACTGATCTTGGGGAAGGCCTTGTCCGTCTCGACGTAGTACTTGCGGACCAGCGGGCCGAATCCGTCCTGCGCATCGCCGAGGATCACGGCTTTGATGATCCGAACGCTCTTCGCCTCATCGAACGTCCCCACCTTCTTCTCGGTTTCCCCGAGGACCAGCGGTTGCCACATCCTCCGGAACTCCGCCGTAGCGCTGACGTCCGGGTCGAAGCCGAGATAGCAGCGGCGTCCAGAGAGCTCCTGCCCGACGGCCAGGAAGACGATCACATGGAAGCTGGTGGTGAACTTGCTCGCGCTCCCACCCACGTGTTCGGTCGGGCCGTTGATGAAGACGGCACGACCGGCCTTCACCGCTTCCTCGACAGCGGCCCACTTGCCCTCGATCTCGAACGGCGTCGACAGGTCCGAGGGCACATGCAGCCCTGTTTCAGGGCTCAACAGCGCGCCGACCCTTCGAGCCCGCCCTTGGCAATCGGAACGTGCCGCGGGTAGAGCGGAGAGTGAAGGGCGGAAGGCAACCGGTCCGAGAACATCGCGGTTGTCAGAGGCCGACCCTCTGAAGGGCCGTCATAGCGCTCCCTCGGCCGGTGCAGGGACGGCGCCTCGCCGCCGTACATCGAACGATGCAGCGCAAGATCGTTCAGAGGGCTGAGGAGCAGTCCTCCTCGCCCCTCCTAAGGTGAGACTGATCCCCGTCTCCCGCACTGCACGCAAGCGTGGTGTGTCTCTGCCAGACAAGGAGTCCAGCAGTGAGCCCTGCCTCCAAGAACCTCACCGAAGGATCTGTGACCCTGCTCATCGGCCTGGCCTTGAAGCTGTTCACCGATGGAGTCGAGATCCCGGTCTTCACCCTCACCAAGGTGGGGGTGGTCATGATGGTCATCGGCGGCGGTCTGCTGCTCATGGGTCTCGTTCAGGCAGCGAGGACGACCGGCAAGTCGATCGAATAGTTCGTGAGCCTTGGCGGCCGCAGGGCGGGGTGAGGGCCCAGCATGAGGTGGGTGGGCCTGGCGTCGAACTTGCGGTGGGTGCCAGAGCCGTGCACCGCCTTCGCGGGCCGGCGAGGGCGTGTGCGGAAGCGGCCGGGCGGCCGGGAACGCGGCACCTCTGGCAGGTCCACATCAGGCATTCCCTATCCTCCCTGTATGAAAAATCGTCTGCGCATGCCGCGGCTGCTGGCTGCCACGCTGATCGGGGTGCTCCTGCACGCCCTGCTCGGCATGCCCGCCACGGCGGCCGTGCCACCGCTGCCCAACACCTCGAAGTCGGCCGGCCAGCAGTGGGAGCTGTTTTCGCTCGCCACCGCCAAGTACGTCTCGGTGGAGGCGGCCGGCGGCGACGAGCTCCACGCGCGGGCGGGCACCCCCGGCGTCACCGAGCAGTTCACCTTGCACACCGACAACACGGCCAAGGGAGCGACGGTCTCCATGCGGTCGCAGGCGAACGGCCGGTACGTGACGGCGGAGTTCGGCGCCGGAGCCGAGGGCCGCTACGGCAAACTGCGGGCCCGCACGGACGGCCCTCCCGCCGCCTGGGAGAAGCTGGAACTCGTGCCACAGCCGCAGGCGGGCGCCGATGTGTACGCCCTGCGTTACCACGACGGCACCCAGGAGCGCTATGTGAAGGCCGATGCCTCGGCGAATGGCGACGGGCTGCTCCAGGCCCGTGCCTCGGCGGTGGCCTCGTGGGAGCTCTTCCGTCTGGTGGCCGTCGCCGCTCCCGCCGAACCCTCGCCGCCGCCGGCCGCGCCCCTGCGCGCGATCAAGGCGCTGACCTGGAATGTGTGCGCTGACAACAACAACGCCTGCGGCTTCTACCACACGGCGGCGGGCCCGTTGGCGGACCAGATCGTGGCCCGGGCGAAGACTGCGGGACACCCTGATGTGATCATGCTTGAAGAGTTCTGCGAGAAGTTCGCCAAGCCGGTGGAGCTGGCGCTGGAGACGCAGCTCGGCGGCGGCTGGGACGTACGGTTCGCGCCCGTCCAGTACGAGGTGCCCGGCACGAAGGTCAAGGCGCAGAAGAACTGCCGACCGGACGCCTCGGGAGCGGACCGGGGAGCGTACGGGGTGGCGCTGGCCGTGCCGGAGGAGAACACCTGGTACCGGGCAGTCGAACTGCCTTCCCCGCCCGGCGTCGAACAGCGAACCGCACTGTGCGCCACGGTGGTCTCCTGGGCGGCCGAGGTGTGCGCCGCGCACTTCAGCACGGGCGGCCCCGGCTATGACGACCCCGACCGCACCTTCCAGCCCCAGCAGGCACAGACCCTGCGCCAGGCGGCATCCCTGCCCGGCTACCGCGCGCTGCTCGGCGGTGATCTCAACGCCGCGCCCGCAACAGGCGTACCGGCCACGCTGTACGCCGCCTTCGAGGAGTGCGACGCGCACTCGGCGACACCGAACCAGCCGACGGCGGGCAGCAGCAAGATAGATTACCTGTTCGGCGGGGGCAGTTGGACCGGCTGCGGTGTCGCGGCGGATACCGGTTCCTCCGACCACCGGGCGGTGTGGGGCACGCTCACGCTTCCCTGAAGACGCGGATCACAGCCGCCCTGCGTGCCCCGGGCGCCGCCTCGCATGTGCCGCCCCCGCGCTCTCGGCCGGACGCGACGGGGCGGGCGTTTAATCGGATGTGCGCGCGGCGCGGGGCTGTTAGGTTCGTTGTGTGCCGAAGCTGAATCAGATCATCGCAGTCGAAAAGGGTGTCAAGTCCAAGGCTCTCCAGGAGCTCACCCAAGCTCATCAGGACGTGCAGAAGCCCGCCCTGCTGGCGGGTATCTCCCGGACCTACCAGCCCAAGGACGAGGAGGGCGAGCAGTTGCCGCCCGAGTCCACGCGGGTGCAGATCAAGGCTGAGGACGCTCTGCGGGCGACCGCCGGGACGCTGACGCGGCTCTTCGACGTGACCGCGACGAAGGACTGGGCGAACCGGTCCGCGGCCGCGGACGTGGTGGTCGACGGTGCGGTGCTGTTGCCCCAGGTGCCCGTCCCGTACCTGTTGTTCCTGGAGAAGCAGCTCACCGACCTGCACACCTTCGTGCGCAAGCTGCCGGTGCTCGACGCCTCGGAGTCGTGGAACCTGGACCCGTCGACGGACTCGTGGAAGACGGACCCGGTACGGACCATCCGCACGAAGAAGGTTCCGCGCAACCATGTGAAGGCCGAGGCCACGGAGAAGCACCCGGCGCAGGTCGAGGTGTACTACGAGGACGTTCCGGTCGGTTACTGGACCACGGTGAAGTTCTCCGGCGCGCTGCCCGCCCGGCGGGTCAACGAGCTCCTCGATCGCGTCGAGAAGCTCCAGCAGGCCGTCAAGTTCGCCCGCGAGGAGGCGAACAACACCGAGGTCACCGACCAGCGGGTCGGCGACGCGGTATTCGGCTACCTCTTCCGGTAGCCCCACATACGCCCTCCGTCGCGAGCGGAGGGTGCGCGATGAGCGCAAGCTGAAACTGATGTTGAAGCTGATGAAGGGGTGTCAGTTGGGGGTTCGAATCCCTCCCTCCGCACTGCGCGCGGGGGTGGCCCAAGCCTGGCAGAGGCGGCCCCATGAAACTCAGATTCTCGCTCCAGTCTCAGTATTCGCCGCCGAACACCGGATCGACCGAGCGTGGGCGAACATCGACGGATGGGGGTTCAAGTCCCCCCGGCGCCTCTTTCGTGGCGCTGTAGTTCAAAGGCAGAACACGTCGATCTCAACATGACCCGCGGTTCTTAAACGCCGTCGGTGTGCGCAAATGGGTGGCAAGCTGGAGCCCGGGAGCTGGACATGCTCCCGGGCTCCGTCACGTTCCGGCCCGCAGCTTGTGCGGTGACCGGGACGGGTGCCGGGACTGCCACAGGGGGGTCCTTTGTGTGCCTCGCGGCCGGTGAAAGCGCACCCCTGACCGGTTGTGCGCTGTCGTGCCAGTTCCTGGGCGCAGGAGGGCAACGAGGCCGGTCGGGTCGCTCGTAGCTTGAAGCAGTGCCGAGCCGCAGGTGCGGCGGGCACGCTGCCGATGGTTGCGAAAGGACCTCTCATGTTTGATATCAACGCCGTTCACGCTGCGCCCAGTTCGGACCTGCTCACGCCGGACAACGCGGTCATGCTGTTCGTCGACCACCAGCCGCAGATGTTCTTCGGCACCGGCAGCGGCGACCGTGCCGCGATCATCAACAGCACCGTGGGCCTTGCCAAGGCTGCTCAGGCCTTTGACGTACCGACAGTTCTGACCACGGTCGCCGCCGAGTCGTTCTCCGGGCCCCTGCTGCCGCAGCTCGCCGAGGTGTTCCCCCAGCACGAGGTCATCGACCGGACCACCATGAACGCCTGGGAGGACGAGGCGCTCGTCGCGGCGGTCAAGGCGACCGGGCGCAAGAAGATCATCCTGTCGGGTCTGTGGACCGAGGTCTGCCTGGTGCTGCCCGCGCTCTCGGCGCTGGAGCAGGGGTATGAGGTGTACGTCGTGAGCGACGCCTCCGGCGGCGTCAGCCCGGCCGCCCATGAGCACGCCCTTCAGCGGATGATCGCCGCCGGTGCGGTGCCCGTGACCTGGGTCCAGGTCCTGCTGGAGCTGCAGCGCGACTGGGCGCGGCAGGAGTCGTACGGCGCGGTCATGGAGATCGTCAAGGCCCACGCCGGTGCGTACGGCCTGGGCGTCGTGTACGCGCAGAGCGTCATCGGCGCGCACGCGGCCGGCTGACCCCGGTGGACACCGGCATTCTGATCCTGCGTCTGCTGGTGGGGCTGCTGGTCGCCGGCCACGGTGTGCAGAAGGTCAGCTCGCACTTGGGTGGCAAGGGACTGGCCGGCGGTACCGAGGAGTTCCGCGCCGACGGTTTCCGCGGCGGTGCCCTCACCGCCCTGGCGGCGGGCGGCGGTCAGATCGGCTCGGGCCTGCTGCTCGCCGCCGGCCTGTTGACCCCGCTCGCCGCGACCGGCGTCACCGGGGTCATGACGGTCGCGCTCACCGTGAAATGGCGCCACGGGCTCTGGGTGCAGAACGACGGATACGAGTATCCGCTCGTCCTCATCGGCGCTGCCACCGCCCTCGCGGCCACCGGCCCCGGCGCCTGGTCGCTGGACTCGGCCCTCGGTCTCACGCCCTTCCCGCTGTGGTGGGCCGCCCTCGCGCTCGTGGCCGGTCTCGGCAGCGGACTCCTCGCCCGGCTCGTCCTGCACCAGCGGGCCCCGGCGGCCCCGCACGCCGCCGCCGGCAGGTGATGAGCGCGTGCCAACCGCTCAGCACCTGCCGCGCTGAACCGGTTCGGCCGCCCGTGTACCCCCGACCGGGCGGCCGGACCTTCCCCCTCTCTTCCTCCTCAGGAGCACTCGATGGACACCCTCACGCCCCCGCCCGGCGGCGGCCAGCCGCTGCTGCATCAGAAGGGTGCCGAGACCCAGGCGTTCGGCACGCTCAAGCAGTTGCCGATCGGCCTCGGCCACGACACCCGCATGTACGGCTGCCAGCGGCTGAACCGCGTCCTCGCCGACACGCAGATCCTCTACTCGCTCTACAAGAAGCACCACTGGCTCATGCGCGGGGCGACCTTCTACTCGCTCCACCTGATGCTGGACAAGCATGCGGAGGCGCAACTGGCCATCGTGGACGCGCTGGCCGAGCGGGTCCAGAGTCTGGGCGGCGTCGCCCTCGGGGACCCGCGCCATGTCGCGGAGCTGACGGCGATCCCCCGTCCGCCGGACGGCGTCGAGCCGGTGCCCGTCATGCTGTCGCGGCTCCTCGACGCGCACGAGCGGATCCTGATCGACTCCCGGGACGCCGCCGCCCGGCTCTCCGCAGAGGGCGACGAGGGCAGCGCCGACCTTCTCGTCTCGGATGTCGTCCGCATCGGTGAGGCGCAGGTGTGGTTCCTGGCCGAGCACCTCGTGGACACACCTTTGGTGCGGGGCTGACGGACACGTACGACGTCCACGTGGTCGTGGTCGGGGGCGGACCGGCCGACGAGGCCGCCGCCGAGCTGAACCTTCGACCGCACCCCATCTTGTCCATCCCCAGAAGGAGAACCCCCGCATGAAGAACCGTCCGGTCCTCGAACCCGCCGCCCAGGCCTTCGCCGAGGCCACGGCCCAGCCGCCCTACCTCTACCAGATCCCCGTCACCGAGGGCCGCAAGGCCGTGGACGACGTCCAGAGCGGCGAGGCTGTTCCCCTGCCCGCCGTCGATGAGGAGTGGATCACCGTCCACGGAGGCGTCACCGGCGACGTGCGTGTCCGGATCGTGCGCCCGAGCGGCGCCACCGGACCCCTTCCCGTCATCCTCTACATCCACGGCGCCGGCTGGGTCTTCGGCAACGCCCACACCCATGACCGGCTTGTCCGCGAACTCGCCGTCGGCAGCCGGGCGGCCGTGGTGTTCCCCGAGTACGACCTCTCGCCCGAGGCGCGCTATCCCGTCGCGATCGAGCAGAACTACAGCGTCGCCCAGTGGGTCGCCCGGGAGGGCCACCACAAGGACCTCGACGGCACGCGGATCGCCGTCGCGGGCGACTCGGTCGGCGGCAACATGAGCGCCGCCCTCACCCTCATGGCCAAGCAGCGCGGCGATGTCACGCTCGTCCAGCAGGTCCTCTTCTACCCGGTCACGGACGCGCGCTTCGACACCGACTCGTACCACCGGTTCGGTGAGGGCTACTTCCTGCGCCGCGACGCCATGAAGTGGTTCTGGGACCAGTACACGACCGACGAGGCCGAGCGCGCCCAGATCACCGCCTCCCCGCTGCGCGCCTCCCTCGACCAGCTCACCGGCCTGCCGCCGGCCCTGGTCATCACCGCCGAAGCCGACGTCCTGTGCGACGAGGGCGAGGCGTACGCGGCGAAGCTCCGTGAGTCGGGCGTCCCCGTCACCGCCCTGCGCGTGCAGGGTGTCATCCACGACTTCGTGATGCTGAACGCCCTGCGCGAGACGCAGGGCGCGGAACTCGCCATCGGCGTTGCCACCGCCACCCTGCGCAAGGCCTTCGCATGAACGGGTTGTCAACGAGCATGCCGGTGGCGGGACTTGTCCCCGCCGCGCGGACGCAGCCCGGGCACGCCGACCTCTTGGTCCGCAACGCCAAGGTGTTCACCGGTGACCCGGACCGTCCCGAGGCTTGTGCCGTCGCCATCCGCGACGGCCGGGTCGCGGCCCTCGGTGACGACCATGACCTCGCCCACCTCGTCGGGCCGGGGACGAAGGTCGTCGACGCCCTCGGCCGCCGGGTGATCCCCGGCCTGAACGACTCGCACCTGCATGTCATCCGGGGGGGTCTGAACTACGTCCTGGAGCTGCGCTGGGACGGCGTACGAACCCTGCGGCACGCCCTGGCGATGCTGCGCGAGCAGGCCGGCCGCACCCCCAAGGGCCAGTGGATCCGGGTGGTGGGGGGCTGGACCGCCGAGCAGTTCGCCGAGCGCAGGATGCCGACCGTCGCCGAGCTGAACGCCGCCGCCCCCGACATCCCGGTCTTCGTCCTGCATCTGTACCAGTCGGCGCTGATGAACCGGGCCGCGGTGCGGGCAGCCGGTTTCACGCGCGAGACCCCCGACCCCCGCGGCGGGCAGATCGTCCGGGGGCGGGACGGCGAACCCAACGGCGTCCTGCTCGCCGCTCCCAGCGCTCTGATCCTGTACTCGACCCTGGCCAAGGCACCGGCTCTCGACGAGGCCGACAAGCGGACATCGACACGTCACTTCCTTCGTGAGCTGAACCGTTTCGGTCTGACGTCCGCGGTCGACGCCGCCGGCGGGTTCCAGAACTTCCCCGACAACTACGCCACGGTCGTCGACCTCGCCAGGTCGGGGGAGCTGACCCTGCGGATCGCCTACCACCTCTTTCCTCAGACGGCCGGGCAGGAGCTCGCCGACCTGAAGCGCTGGACCGAGATGGTCGAGCCGGGGGACGGGGACGAATGGCTCCGGCTCAACGGCGCGGGTGAGAACCTCACCTGGGCGGCCGCCGACTTCGAGAACTTCTCCGAGCCCCGTCCCGCGCTCGCGGAGGGGTACGAGGCCGAGTTCGAGAAGGCGGTCCGGCTGCTGATGGAGAACGGCTGGGGCTTTCGGCTCCACGCCACGTACGACGAGACGATCCGCCGCGACCTGGCCGTCTTCGAGAAGGTCGCGGCCGAAGGACTGTTCCCCGGCGGCAACCGCTGGCTCTTCGATCACGCCGAGACCGTCTCCACCGACAGCCTCGACCGGATCGCCGCCCTCGGCGGCGCCGTCTCGGTCCAGAACCGGATGTCCTTCCAGGGCGCCGCGTTCCTCGACCGCTACGGCGCCGATGCCGCCGCCCACACTCCGCCGGTCCGGGCCATGCTCGACCGGGGCCTGACCGTCGCGGCCGGAACCGATGCCACCCGTGTCTCCTCGTACAACCCGTGGGTGGCACTCCACTGGCTCGTGACCGGGCGCACCGTCGGGGGAACGGCGCTCTACCCGGCCGGGAACCTGATCGACCGGGAGACCGCCCTCGGTCTGTACACCCGTGGCGGAGCGCAGCTCACCGGCGAGCAGGACGCCAAGGGAACCCTGCGCGCGGGCTGCTACGGCGACCTCGCGATCCTGTCCGACGACTACCTCACGGTGCCCGAGGACGTCATCCCCGGCATCGAGTCCGTGCTCACCGTCGTCGGCGGCCGGATCGTCTGGGCGAGTGCGGAGTACGAGGGGCTCGACGCGGCCGTCCCGCCGGTCAGCCCGCAGTGGAGCCCGGTGGCCCACTTCGGCGGCTACCAGAGCGGCGCCCTCCAGGCATCGGCCGTGGCCGAGGCCGTCGCCGAGTCCGAGCAGCACCGCCGCTGGCGCGTGGCGCGCGGCTCCGTTCCCGAGATGACGCCGTCCTTCGTCGACCCCTGCTTCGATCACTGAAAGAGAGATCCACCCGATGACCGCAGCCTCTCCCGCAGCCGAAGGCGGCGACAGCCCGGCGCCCCCGCCGGACGCCATCCCGGGGCGCCGTTTCGAGCCGGACCTCCGGTCGATGACCCGGATCACCCTGCGCCCCATCGCCTCACCCATGCCGCTCGGCTTCTTCACGATCGCCATCGCTTCAGTGATGACGGGCTGTCTCCAGCTCGGGTTCTTCGACGAGGCGGCGCGCCCCGCCGTCGCCTACACCGTCCTTCCGGCCTTCGTCCTCCAACTCCTGGTGAGCGTTCTGGCCTTCGGTGCCCGTGATGTGATCGCGGCGACGCTGATGGCGGTGTTCGCCGGCAGCTGGCTGCCCTACTCGCTCGTCATGCTCACCGGCGCGGACGACGGCCTTCAGGTCCTGGGCGTGTTCAACCTGGCGCTCCTGTGCTTCGGGGCGCTGATGACCGCCGTGACCCGGCCCAAGCGCGCGCTGTGGTTCGTCCTCGCGGTCTCCCTGCCCCGCTGGGCGGCCACCGGCCTCGCGGGCATCACGGGCGCCGAGTGGCTGACCCGCACGTCGGGTGCGCTGGGCTTCGTGGTGGCGCTGGTCGCGATGTACACGGCGTTCGCCCTGATGCTCGAGGACATGCGCAGCGAGCAGGTCCTGCCCATCGGCCGCAGCGGCCCCGCCCACCTCGCGGTCGAAGGCGACCTGGGCGTCCAACTGCGCAACCTCGAACGCCAGGCGGGCGTACGCCGCACGCTGTGACCGCACCCACCACTACCGCACACCGTGACAGCAACCGTGACGGCGCAGGAATACCCCTGGCACCGCAGGTGACGGACCGGCCCGAGGGGCACCGTGCCCGCTTCGGCTTCTGACACACCCCACAATTTCTTTCCCACTCAGAGGAGTACCCGCATGTCCCGACACGACCGTCCCACCGTCGTCCTGGTCCACGGCGCCTTCGCCGATGCCTCTAGCTTCGCCCGCGTCATCCCCGAACTGAGCGCCGCCGGCCTGGAGGTGGTGGCCCCGGCGGTGCCCAACCGCGGCCTCGTCGACGACGCCGCGTACATCGCCTCGGTGATCCGTGCCATCGAGGGCCCCGTGATCCTGGTGGGGCACTCCTACGGCGGCGCGGTCATCACCCTCGCCGGGACGCAGGACAATGTCCGTGCACTGGTGTACGTGGCGGGATACGCGCTGGAGGAGGGAGAGAGCCTGGGTGAGCTTCAGGGCCGCTTCCCCGACTCCGGCCTTGCCGACGCGCTCGTCTACACCCCGTTCCCGGTGGCAGGCTCCGCGGAGGAGGGCACCGACGTCTCGGTGGCGGTCGACCGGTTCCCCGCCCTGTTCGCCGCGGACGTCGACCCCGGCCTCGCCGCGGTGCTCGCCGTTTCCCAGCGCCCCCTGGCCGCACGTGCCTTCACCGAGGCGGCGCCCGTCGCCGCCTGGAAGACCAAGCCCTCGTGGGGTCTGGTGGCCTCCCGCGACCACACGATCAACCCCGATGTGGAGCGCTATGGCTATGAGCGCGCCGGCATGACCACCGTCGAAGTCGACTCCTCCCACCTGGTCATGCTTGCCCACCCCAAGGCCGTGGTGGAGCTGATCCAGGACGCGATCCGGTCCACCGCCCCGGGGCCCGATCAGGCCGACTAGAACGATTAGTCGATATTGTTCGAGCGCTGGTAGCTTCTGATCGCCCCCGAGAGCCTCGGCGGGCGATCGGAGGAGATCCACCCATGAGGTTCGGCGCGAGGACCGCGCTCGCCGTCATCGCCGTTGCCGCCCTTGCCGCCGCCTGTGCCGTTCCCCAGGACAGCGCCTCGCGGTCACACCCCACCGCGGATTGCGGCCCGTACGCCCGGTACGGCAAGCACCCCGCCACCAAGGTCACCGTCTACGCGGAGAACCGGGACCGCGAGGCCGACCTGTTCGAAGAGACCTGGGCGGACTTCGCGCACTGCACGGGAATCGACGTCCAGTACGAGGGGGACGGGGAGTTCGAGACCCAGATCCAGCTTCGGGTCGAGGCCGGCAGCGCGCCCGACATGGCGTTCTTCCCTCAGCCCGGCCTCCTGGAACGCTTCGCGCGGGCCGGCAGGCTCAAGCCCGCGAGCGCCGGAGTCGCGACCCTCGCGAAGCAGGGCTGGTCGGCCGACTGGAACAGCTACGCGACCGTGGACGGCACCCTCTACGGCACCCCGCTGATCGCGAACGTGAAGTCGTTCGTCTGGTACTCCCCGAAGTTCTTCCGGGATCGGGGACTGAGCGTTCCCCACACGTGGTCCGAGCTGATGGCGATCACGGAGAAGGTCGCCGCCTCGGGTGTCAAACCATGGTGCGCGGGAGTGGAGTCCGCCGAGGCGACCGGATGGCCCGTGACGGACTGGATTGAGGACGTCCTGCTGCGCCAGCAGGGCACCCACGTCTACGACCAGTGGGTCACCCACAGGATTCCCTTCGACGACCCGCGGGTGATCCGGGCCATGGACACCGTGGGGTCCCTCCTCAAGAACGACCGCTACGCCAACGGCGGCTTCGGTCCGGCCCGGTCGATGGCGTCGATCTCCTACCAGGAGGCCGGCACACCGATCCTCTCCGGCGACTGCGCGATGCACCGCCAGGCATCCTTCTACGCCGATCTGTGGCCGAAGGGAACGACGATCGGACCGGACAAGGACGTCTACGCCTTCCTCCTGCCCGGGGCCGAGCCGGGCGCCCACCCCGTACTGGGCGGCGGGGTGTTCACCGCGGCGTTCGCCGACCGCCCCGAAGTGCGGGCGTTCCAGGAGTATCTGGCCTCCGCGGACTTCGCGAACGCCCGCATGAGGAAGGGCCCCTTCGTCTCGGCGAACAGGGGGGTGGATCCGGCGAACGCCGCGACCCCGGTCGACAGGCTCTCCATCCAGCTGCTCCAGGACCCCGGGACCCAGTTCAGGTTCGACGGTTCGGACCTGATGCCCGCGTCGGTCGGCGCCGGGACGTTCTGGAAGGGAGCCGTCGACTGGATCGGAGGCGCCCCCACCCGGCAGGTCGCCGACTCCATCGAACGGTCCTGGCCGAGCCGCTGATGTCGTTCGACGCCGTTGCCCAGCAACCCAAGCTGCTGTACCTGCTCCAGGGCATCGCCGCCTTCGCGGCGGTGGTCTGCCTGATCCTGCTGGCGCTGCACCGGGGGCCGGTACGCAGGAGGTCCGCGGCCCTGATCCTGCTGACCCCCGCGCTGCTGCTGCTCGTGACCGGTCTGCTGCTGCCCGCCCTGCGCACCGTGATGCTGTCCTTCACCGACCGTGGGGGAGAGGCGTGGGCCGGGTGGGACAACTACCGGTGGCTGCTCACCGACCCCCGGGCGCTGGTGGCGCTGCGCAACACCGTGGCGTGGGCGGTGCTCGTGCCGCTGACGGCGACGGCGGTCGGTCTCCTGTACGCGGCGGCCGTCGTGCGGTCGCGGTTCAGGGGGTTCGCGCTGTCGCTCCTGCTGATGCCGATGGCGATCTCCTTCGTCGGCGCGGGCGTCATCTGGAAGTTCGTCTACGCCTACCGCCCCGCGCAGGCCGGGCAGATCGGGCTGCTGAACCAGCTCGTCGTCGCGTTCGGCGGCGAACCGCGGCAATGGCTCGCCGACTCGCCCTGGAACGTCCTGTTCCTCATCGTGGCGATGGTGTGGACACAGGCGGGTTTCGCGGCCGTCCTGCTGGCCGGCGCGATCAGGGCCGTACCCGCCGAGCTGATCGAGGCGGCCCGACTCGACGGTGCCCGCGCCCGGCAGATCTTCTGGCGGATCGTCATGCCGTCGATCAGACCCACGCTGACCGTCGTGGTGCTCGCCCAGGCGATCGGCGCCTTCAAGGCCTTCGACATCGTCAAGACCATGACCGGTGGGCAGTTCGACACGGACGTCATCGCCCACGACATGTACGACCAGGCCTTCCGCTACGGCGAAACGGGCCACGGCGCGGCGCTTGCCGTACTCCTCTTCGTCCTCGTCACCCCCTTCGTCGCCCACCAGGTCCGGGCGCGGCGGGGGAGAGGGTGAACGGTGTGCGGGAGCGTCTGGCCTCCCGCGCCTTCACGCTGCTCGCCGTGGTGATCGCGGTCCTGTGGACGACACCGGCCCTGGCTCTCCTGCTCTCCTCGTTCCGCCCCGAGCGGGAGATCAAGACGACGGGCTGGTGGACCGTGTTGGGTGCGCCCCACCTCACGCTCGACAACTACGGCGAGGTGCTGTCCGGCGGCGCCAACGGATCGGGGCGCCTGGCGGAGTACTTCGTCAACTCCGTCGTCATCGCCCTGCCCTCGGTGCTGTTCCCGCTCGTGGTGGCCTTCTTCGCGGCCTACGCCCTGGCCTGGATCGACTTCAAGGGGCGCGACGCGCTCGTCGTCGGCATCTTCGCGCTCCAGGCCGTGCCGCTCCAGATGGCGCTCGTCCCTCTCCTGAAGCTCTTCTCCCAGGGCTGGCTGTTCCTGCCCGCGTGGCACCTCACCGGTCCCGCGCGGTTTGCTCAGGTCTGGTTCGCCCACACGGCCTTCGCGCTGCCGTTCGCGGTCTTCCTCCTGCACAACTTCCTGGCCGCACTGCCCAGGGACCTGATCGAAGCCGCCCGGGTCGACGGCGCCTCGCACGGAACGCTGCTGCTGCGGATCGTGCTGCCGCTGAGCCGCCCGGCTTTGGCGTCCTTCGCCCTCATCCAGTTCCTCTGGGTGTGGAACGACCTCCTGGTGGCACTCACCCTGTCGGGAGGCACGGCCGACACCGCGCCCATGACGGTCAGGGTGGCGAGCCTGGCCGGGACGTACGGCAACGAGTGGCAGCGGCTCACCGCAGGAGCTTTCGTTGCGGCGCTCGTCCCGCTGCTCGTCTTCTTCGCCCTGCATCGGCACTTCGCACGGGGACTGCTCGCCGGATCGGTCAAGGGATGAGAGCCGACCGGACCGAGGCGGAACGCCGGGCGGCGCCCGCGGGCGGACGGGTGAGCCGGCCCGGGCTGCGGGGCCGCGAAGCCGAGCTGGAACAGCTGCGCGCCCTGGTCGAGGCGGTGCGCCGCGGCGGGGCGGGAGCGATCGCGCTCCTGCTGGGCGAGCCCGGCATCGGCAAGACCGTACTGCTGCGGGAAGCCGTCTCGCTGGCCCGGGACCAGGGATTCGCCGTCAGCCATGGACGCGCGGAGGAACTGCACGAACTGGCACCGCTGGCCTCCCTGGCCTCGGGGCTGCTGCACGGCGAGACGCCGCTGCTCGCCCGTGGGGACTTCGCCGACCTCGCCGTCCACCACGACCAGCGCATCTGGCTCGTCGAACGGCTGGCCCAGCTGATCGAGGAGCGCGCGGCGGCCACGCCCGTACTGATCGCGGTCGATGATGTGCAATGGGCCGACCCGCTGAGCCGGTTCGCCCTGAGCCTCCTGCCGGCCCGGCTGCTCGGCTCCCCGGTCCTGTGGCTGCTCACGGGCCGGCAGGACCCGCACCTGTACGGGCAGGGGCCGCGGGCGACGACCCTCGCTCTGCGTCCGCTGTCCGAGAGGGCCCTGGCCGAGCTGGCACGCGACGTCCTGGGCGCGCAGGTGCCGGAGCGGGTCGCGGAGCTCCTCGGCGGGGCGGGCGGCAACCCCTTCCTCGCGACCGAGATGCTCTCGGGCATCGCGGCGCAGGGCGGGGAAGGGCCGGACGTGCCCGAGCGCCTGGTCCTGGGCGTGCGCGGCCGACTGGCCGATCTGCGGCCGGACACCCTGCACTTCCTGCGGATCGGCTCGGTACTGGGCCGCGCGTTCTCGCTCGCGGACGCCGCCGCCCTGTGTGCCCGGCCCGCCTCCGCACTCGGTGCCGCGGTGGAGGAGGCGATCGCCGCGGCGCTCCTGCGCGATGACGGCGAACGCCTTCTGTTCCGCCACGACCTGCTCCGGGAGGCCGTGTACGCCGACCTCGCCCCCTCCGTGCGCCGGGCGCTGCACCGGGAGGCCGCACGCCGGCTCGTCGCGGCCGGCCGGAGCTCCATCGACGCGGTCCCCCATCTGCTGAAGAGCGCCGACCCTGGTGACACGGAGGCGGTCGCGCTGCTCGGCACCGCCGCCACGGACGTGCTCGCCGTCATGCCCGACCTCGCCGCCGACCTGTCGCTGCGGGCCCTGGAACTCGTACCACCCCGTGCGCCCATGCTGTTCGACGTGGGCGAGCGGGCGATTGTCGCGCTGACCCGCGCGGGCCGGTACACACAGGCACGGGAGACCGGCGACGCGCTGCTCGCCCGGCAACCGTCCCTGGACGTCTTCGCCCGCCTGCAATGCGTCCTGGGCGACGCGCTGTGGCACCTCGACGACATCCACGAGCTGACCCGCCGCTCGACGGCGGCGCTGGCGGCCGTCACCGACCCGGTGACCCGGGCCCGGCTCACCGCCCGGCAGGCCCTGGCCCGCTCCCGCGGCCGCGACCTGGAGGCCGCTCGCGAGAGCGGCGAAGAGGCGCTCGCCGAGGCGGAGCGGACCGGTGACCGCGAGGCCCGCGTCCTCGCCCTGTGGGGTCTCGGCGAGATCGCCCTCAACGCGGGCGACTGCGCCGCCGCCGTCCAACACCACACGGCGCTGAGCGTGTTCGACGCGGCCTTCCTTCCCGAGGAGGCCGTCGCACGGATCCACCTGGACGACTTCGCCACCGTGGCGCGGCTGCTCCGGACGGCGGACGACGCCCCCCTGCGTCCCGCCATGCTGATCTGGGCCCAGGCGACCCTGAACATGGGGCTGGGCCGGCTCGACGACGCGGACGCCGGCTTCATCACCGCCGAGCGGCTCGAAGCGGACCTCCACGTGCCCGGCAACCTGGTCAACATCCGCGTCAACCGCGGTCTGCTCGCGTTGCTGCGCGGTGATCGCGAAGCCGCGCGGGAACACCTGGATGTCGTACGAGCGACCGTGGCCGACCGGCCGAACACGGGCAACCACGCCACGCACCAGTACTTCGAGGCCGTCATCGCCGATGCCGACGGTGACCACGCGGCCGCGGCCGAACGGATCCGCTCCGTGCAACGGGACCACCCCTTCCTGCGGTGGCGGCTCCTGCGCCCTCACGTCGCCCAGGCCGTGCGCATCGCCCTGAACGGCGGGGACCGGAAGCTGGCCGAGGACCTCGCGGCCCAGGCTGGCGCACACGCCACGCGCAACCCCACCGTGCCGACCGCCCGGGGAACGGCCGCCCACGCGGCCGCCCTGGTGAGCGCCGACCACCACCTCCTGGAGCGTGCGGTCCGCATCCTCTCCACCGGCCCCCGGCCCCTGCTGCTCGCCGCCGCGTCCGCCGACCTCGGGCGCGCACTGCTGACCGTCGGCGACGCCGCCGCGACACCTGCCCTGACCAGGGCGTACGACCTCTACGCCCAGGCGGGGGCCGACGCCGAGGCCGACCGGGTACGGACCGATCCGGACCGGGCCACCAGCCGCCCCGGCCGGCGCACCGGACGGCTGCGGCCACGCGCCGACCAGGGCTGGGAGGCACTCACGGCCTCCGAACGCAAGGTGGCCCGGCTGATCGCCGCGGGTCACACCAACCGGTCGGCCGCGCAGGCCCTCGTCGTCTCCCCGCACACCGTCAACACCCATCTGGCGTCGATCTTCCGCAAGCTCGCGGTGCGCTCCCGGGTCCACCTGGCCCGGATCGTCCTCGCGCAAGACGACACCGCGACAGCCACCGGCGGCTGAGCGACCTCTGCGCCCCCGTGCAAGGGGTGGTGCGCGGGCGGACAACAGCGCGTGCACGGCCGGTCCTAGCGTGACGGGCATACCGCGCCGCCACGACGCGCGGACCAGCCGACCCGAATTGAGGAAGCGCCCCCATGCCGTACATCACCGTGGGCCAGGAGAACACCAACCCCGTCGAGCTGTACTTCGAGGACCAGGGGGCCGGGCAGCCGGTCGTCCTCATCCACGGCTTCCCGCTCGACGGCCGCTCCTGGGAGCGCCAGAGCGCGGCCCTGCTCAGTGCCGGCTACCGCGTGATCACCTACGACCGCCGCGGCTTCGGGCAGTCCTCGCAGCCGACCACCGGATACGACTACGACACCTTCGCCGCCGATCTGAACACCGTGATGGAGACCCTCGACCTGCACGACGCCGTTCTCGTCGGCTTCTCCATGGGCACCGGCGAGGTCGCCCGCTACCTCTCCACCTACGGCTCGGGCCGGGTCGCCAAGGCCGCCTTCCTGGCCTCGTTGGAGCCCTGCCTGCTCAAGAGCGACGACAACCCGCAGGGCGTTGCCCCGCAGGAGTTCTTCGACGGTGTCGTCGCCGCCGTCAAGGCCGACCGCTACGCCTACTACACGGCCTTCTTCAACGACTTCTACAACCTCGACGAGAACCTGGGCACCCGCATCAGCGAGGAGGCCGTCCGCAACAGCTGGAACACCGCGGCCCGCGGCGGCTCCTTCGCCGCGTCGGCCGCGCCCGCGACCTGGTACACCGACTTCCGCGCTGACATCCCGGCCGTCGACGTGCCGGCCCTGATCCTGCACGGGACCGCCGACCGCATCCTGCCGGCCGAGGGCACCGCGCGCCCCTTCCACCAGGCGCTGCCGTCGGCCGACTACGTCGAGATCGAGGGCGCCCCGCACGGTCTGCTGTGGACCCACGCCGAGGAGGTCAACACGGCCCTCCTCGCCTTCCTGGCGAAGTGACGCCGCACCGTTGACCTGCCGGGGTGGCACCGGAAGCCCCGGCGTCACCCCGCCCCCGGTTCCCGTGCGGGAACCGGACGAGCTCAGGAGAGCAGACCCCCCATGCAGTTCGGCATCTTCACCGTCGGGGACCTCACCCCCGACCCCACCGACGGTCGCACGCCGACCGAGAACGAGCGCATCAAGGCGATGGTCGCCATCGCGCTCAAGGCCGAGGAGGTCGGCCTGGACGTCTTCGCCACCGGCGAGCACCACAACCCGCCGTTCGTGCCGTCGTCGCCGACCACCCTGCTCGGTCACATCGCCGCCCGCACCGAGAAACTGATCCTGTCCACGGCCACGAC
This sequence comes from Streptomyces sp. NPDC005878, assembly GCF_040629815.1. Classification (NCBI taxonomy): domain Bacteria; kingdom Bacillati; phylum Actinomycetota; class Actinomycetes; order Kitasatosporales; family Streptomycetaceae; genus Streptomyces; species Streptomyces sp. NPDC005878. Next base: position 116,722 of record NZ_JBEXWK010000020.1, on the reverse strand, counting down.
GCTGATCACCACCAACGACCCGGTGAAGATCGCCGAGGACTTCGCGATGCTCCAGCACCTGGCCGACGGCCGGGTCGACCTCATGCTGGGGCGCGGCAACACCGGCCCGGTGTACCCGTGGTTCGGCCAGGACATCCGCCAGGGCATCAACCTCGCCAAGGAGAACTACGCGCTGCTGCGCCGGCTGTGGCGCGAGGACGTCGTGGACTGGGAGGGCACGTTCCGTACGCCGCTCCAGGCCTTCACCTCGACACCGCGGCCCCTGGACGGCGTTCCGCCCTTCGTCTGGCACGGATCCATCAGGTCGCCCGAGATCGCGGAGCAGGCCGCCTTCTACGGCGACGGCTTCTTCCACAACAACATCTTCTGGCCGGCCGACCACACCCGGCGCATGGTGCAGCTCTACCGGCGCCGGTTCGCGCACCACGGTCACGGCCGGCCGGAGGACGCCGTCGTCGGCCTGGGCGGCCAGGTCTTCATGCGCAAGAACTCCCAGGACGCCGTACGGGAGTTCCGTCCCTACTTCGACAACGCGCCGGTGTACGGCCACGGCCCGTCGCTGGAGGAGTTCACCGAGCAGACCCCGCTGACCGTGGGCTCTCCCCAGCAGGTCATCGAGCGGACCCTGTCGTTCCGGGAGACGGTCGGCGACTATCAGCGTCAGCTGTTCCTGATGGACCACGCGGGCCTGCCCCTGAAGACCGTCCTGGAACAGCTCGACATCCTGGGCGAAGAGGTCGTGCCCGTGCTGCGCCGGGAATTCGCCAAGGGGCGTCCGGCCGACGTGCCACAGGCTCCCACGCACGCGTCCCTGCGGGCCGTCCGGGAGGTGTCCGCCGCGTGAAGCTGACCGTCGTCTCCGCGGGGCTGAGCACCCCTTCTTCCACCCGGCTGCTCGCCGACCGGCTGGCCGAGTCGGCCCGCGACGAACTCACCGCCCGGGGGCGGACGGCGTCGATGGACGTGGTGGAGCTGCGCGAACTGGCCCGTGACATCGCCAACCACCTCGTGACGGGGTTCCCTCCGCCGCGGCTGGCCGCCGCGATCACCGCGGTGACGGCGGCCGACGGTCTGATCGTCGTGACGCCCGTGTTCGCCGCTTCCTACAGTGGTCTGTTCAAGTCCTTCTTCGACGTGATCGACCCGGACGCCCTCACTGGGAAGCCGGTCCTGATCGCGGCGACGGGCGGTACCGCCCGCCATTCGCTGGTCCTGGAGCACGCCTTGCGTCCGCTCTTCGCCCATCTCCGTGCGGTCACTGTCCCCACCGCCGTGTTCGCGGCGTCCGAGGACTGGGGCTCGGGCGGGGACGAGTACACCGACGGTCTGCCCGGCCGCATCCGCCGGGCCGCCGCCGAACTCACCGCGCTCATGGCGGCGCGCCCGGTCGCGCAGGAGCCCGAGGACGACGTCACCGCCCTCGAACGGCAACTCGCCGACCTGCGCTTCGACTGAGACGGGCCGCGGGCCGCCCGATGGCGGGCCAGTTCATATGGTTCATACTGTTCCGCCGTACCGCATGAGGACCGAGCCCGTCCCTTGCGGCCCAGGCCGGCGGAGTGAGCGTGAACCAGGTGACGACGAGGACCGCTCGCGAGGAGCGCGACGGCCCGCGGGTACCACTGCGCGGCAGGGACACCGAAATGGCGTTCATCGAGGCGCGGCTGGACGCGCTCGGCCGGGGCGAAGGCGGGATCGTCCGGGTCGGGGGTCCCGCCGGCATCGGCAGGTCCAGGATCCTCGCGGAGGCAGCAGCGGCCGCGCGCCGGCGCGGGATGCGGGTGTTCGAGGGGGCGGCGGAGCCCGACGAGCAGTTCGTACCGCTCGGGCCGCTCCTCGAAGGCGTACTCGGCGGCGAGGAACCGCTCTCGGGCGCTCAGCGCCTGCGGGATCTCGCCACGACACCCGGCCAGCGGTTCTGGCTGCTTCAGGAGATGGGGGAGCGCCTGCGGGAGGCGGCGCGCACGGGCCCTCTGCTCGTCGTCCTGGACGACCTCCAGTGGTGCGACGACCTGACCCTGCTCAGCTTCCACACCCTCGCGGCGGGACTCTCCTCCCACCCGATCCTGTGGCTGGTCGCCGTGCGCGGCGGCAGCGTGTCGGCTGGCGTGCGGACGACCCTGGACAGGATCCGGCATGCGGGCGCGCACGAGCTGGTCCTCGGAGCGCTGGGGGAGCGGGCGGTGGCACGGATCACCGAGGACGTCCTGGGCGCCCCCGCCGGGCCGGATGTCCTCCATCTCGCCCACCGCGCCCAGGGGGTGCCCCAGCTGCTCATCGAGGTGCTCGGCTCGCTGGACGAGGGGGCGGTGACGATCGACGACGGCACGGCCGGGCTGGCCGCCGAAGTTCCCGCCCCCCGCGTGCTCCCCTCTGTCGTGCGCCGCCTCGATGAGCTGTCCGGTGAGGCGCGGGAGCTGGTGCGGACGGCGGCCGCGGTGGGCGGCCCGGTCACCGTGGCGCTGCTGGCCGAACTGCTGGGCAGGTCCTCGGCGGCGCTCATCACAGCGGTACGGGAAGCACTCGACGCCGACCTGCTCGCCGAGCACGGCGATCGCCTCGTCTTCCGCCACGACCTGATCCGTGAGGCGGTCGAAGCAGCGCTCCCCCCGTCCCTGCGTCAGGCCCTTCAGCGTCGGGTCGCCGGGCTGTCGTCGGCAAGCGCGGCCTTTTCCCTCGCTCGTCCGGCACGGTCGGCGGGGACAGCGGGCCAGAAAGACGCGGCGGAGGCCGAGCGGCTGCGCACCGCGGCGGCGGACCTCGCGGCCACCGCTCCCGGACCGGCCGCGGAACGCAGCCTCGAGGCCCTGGAACTCACCGCCGCGGACGCTGGGGAGCGGCCGCAGGTCATCGCCGAGACGATCCCGTTGCTCTGGCAGACGGGCCGGGCCGCCCAGGCGCGTGAGCTGGGATGCTCCGCCCTGGCGGCCGGCACCCTCGGGCCCGGGGACGAGGCGCGCATCCGCCTGGCCCTGGCACGGCTGGCCGTACCATTCGACTTCTGCGAGGGGGTGCGGCAGGCCCGCGCCGGGGCGGCGCTGCCCGGGATCTCCGTGGCCGTGAGGGGACAACTGCTCGCCACGCTCGCCGTCTGCCTGTCGATGTCGGGCGAGCACGCGGCGGCCGAGGAGGTCGCCGCCCGGGCGTGGCAGAGCGCGGCGGCAGCGGGGGACCGCACCGCGGAGGCCACGCTGACGACGGTCCGCTCGGCCCTCAGTTTCCACCGGATGGACCTGACCGAGGCGTTTCGGCAGGCCGAGCGGTCCGCCGCGCTGGCCGACGCCCTCGGCGTCAGCACCTCGCTGTGGGTGCCGGAGGCCCTGTGGCACGCTCTGCTGTCGCACACCGTCGGACGCACCGCGCAGGCGCTCGCCGCCGCGGAGGAGGGCATCCGCATCACCGCGGAGCAGGGCCGGACGGCCGCCACCCGTATGTGGCTCATGACCCGCTCCCGCATCCTTCTGGAAGCCGGACGGCTGGCGGAGGCCCGGGCCGACGCCGAGGCTGCGTTTGAGGCGGCCGACGGTCTCGGCCCGGGCAGCCTCGCCGACGTCACGATCCGCTACGTGATGATGCGCGTCGCCGTCCATACCGACGACGGGGCGACCGCACGGGCGTACGCGGCGGAGGCGAGGCGTATGCGCGGCGACGGTGCACCCGTTGTGCGGCACTTCGGCTCCTGGATGCTGGCGCTGATGGCCGACTTCGAAGGCCGGCCCGACCGTGCCATGGCCGAGCTCGACGAGGTGATGGCGGCGCCCGCCGAGGACCGGCCCGCCTACGCCGGGTTGATCGATCCTGCGGACGCCCCGGTACTCGTCCGTCTGGCGCTGCGGGCCGGCGCGCACGAACGGGCCGCGCAGGCGGTCGTCCTGGCCGAGCGGCGAGCGGCGCTCAACCCCGGCCTCGCGTTCCTCGCCGCCACCGCCGCGCACGCCCGGGGCCTCCTCGACAACGACCTCGCCCCGCTCGTACGCGCCGTACGGCTGTACGAGGACTGCCCCCGGGTGCTGGCCCGGGCGTCGGCCCTGGAGGACGCCGGACGCAAGCTGGCGGCCACCCGCAGATCGGAGGCGGTGCCGTACTTCGACGCGGCCCTGACGCTGTACGCGCGAGCGGGCGCCGAGCGGGACGTCGTACGCGTGCGCCGGCGTCTGAGGGCCGCCGGTGTCCGGCGCCGGCCCTCGACGTCCGGGGCCGGCGGCGCGTGGCCCGAGCTGACGGTCGCGGAGATACGGGTCGTACGGCTCGTGGCCCGCGGGCTGACCAACCGGCAGGTAGCCGAGCACCTCTCCCTGTCACCGCACACGGTGAGTTCCCACCTGCGCAGGGCCTTCACCAAGCTCGACGTCACCTCGCGCGGGGAGCTGACCCGGCTGGTCGAGCAGCGCGACAGCGGAGAGTAGTGGCTTCGTATCCCATAAGGGTGCCGGGGCAATGGACGATTCGTGGGATGTGCCGGCGTCACCGCTTCCTCAAAATGATCAAGAACCGCGGAACGGAGAAGTCCGCGGGAACCCTGGTCGAAAGAGGAACAACGCATGACCGCACGGCTCGAGCGAGCCCGCCCCGGCAGCCCGGAGCTCCAGGCGCTTGTCGACGAGCTCGCGGAGCGGCTCGGCCGGTCCGTCGCCGTCGACGACCCGCTGGTCCGCATGATCTGCACGAGCCGCCACTTCGGCGACGAGGATCCGGTGCGCATCACCACCCTGTTGCAGGGCCGCGCCGACAACGCGGCCATCCGCCACGTCCTCGCCCAGGGCGTGACCCAGTGGTCCAGGCCCGGATTCATCGACGGCCGCGACGATCTCGGACTGCTTCCCCGCTACGTCGCGCCGCTGCGCCGGCGCGGGCACCTCCTCGGGCTGCTCGTGGTGGTCGCGCCCGAAAAGACGCTGCGGGAGCGGGAGATCGCTGCCATCGCGCAGGCCGCGGATGCCATGGCCGCCCAGATGTACGGGGAGCACGTCGCCGCCGACCACCGGAAGACGGACGAGCGGGACCTGGCCCTCGCACTCGTCGGTGGCGACGTCGCCGCACGCACCACCGCGCGTCGGCGCGGCCAGGAACTGGGGCTGCTCGGGGCGGCGGAGCACGTCCTGGTCACCGTGGCCCAGCTGAGCTGCGCGACCGAACTCGTGCGGCAGTCCGAGGCCGCCCTGGGGGCGGCGTTGGAAGGGTTCCGCCAGACACGCTCCGCTCAGGGACTCATCGCGATCGGCAAGGAGCGGGCGATCCTGCTCCAGCTCCGTGACCGGCCACCGGGCCCGGACGAGGTCGCCGCCCAGTCCGCGCGCATCCTCGCCGACCTGCGCACCTTCCTGGACCCGTCGGCGGACCCCGTGATCGGCGTCGGTGGCCGGCACGCCGGCCTGGACGACGCGTGGACGTCGTACGAACAGGCTCTCGTGGCGGCCCGCGCCGCTCGCAGGCTGCCCTCCCTGAACAGCGTCGGCGACTGGGAACTCCTGGGGGAACTCGCCGTGCTGCTGCAACTGCCCGAACACGCCCTGAACACGTCCCTGGTCCCCAAGCCGCTCCGCACCCTGAGCGAGGCTCATGGCGGCGACCGCCTGCGGGAGACGCTGCGGTGCTTCCTCGACCACGCGGGATCGATCCGCGGGACCGCGGACGCACTGGGCATCCACCGCACCTCGCTCTACTACCGCCTGCGCCAGATCCAGGAGATCACCGGACTGGACCTCGACAACGGAGCCCACCGGCTCACCCTGCACCTCGGCCTGCGGGTCGAGGAACTCCTCGACCCGGGCGCCGACCGCGCCGCCTGAACACGCCCTCGTTTCGACAAAGCGAGGAGGATACGCGGCCCGATTCCTACAGCGCGCGGTAGTGCGGGCGGCGAGCCCCATTCGATGATGTCCCGGACGGCGGGAACGGTATACACCGCCTCTGACCAGGGGAGAGGTCATGGAAGAACTGATCACGACGGATGGCGTACGGCTCGCCTACCAGGACAGCGGCGGCGACGGTGTGCCGCTGGTGATGCTGCACGGCTGGGGGCAGACGCAGGCGATGTTCCGCCACCAGACCGAGGGGCTGGCGCCCGGCCGTCGCGTCGTCACCGTCGACTTCCGCGGCCACGGGAAGTCCGGCAGACCGTCTCACGGATACCGCGTCGCCCGGCTCTCGCGCGACGTGCTCGAACTCGTCGACCACCTCGGCCTGGCCCGTTTCGACGCACTGGGGTGGTCCATGGGCGTCTCGGTGTGGTGGAGCTTCATCGACCAGTACGGGACCGGACGGATCCGGCGCTTCGTCGCCGTCGACCAGCCCGCAGCGGTCGCCGCCGTGCCCTGGATGACCGAGCGGGAACAGCGCGAGTGCGGTGCCATCTTCGACGTGTCGGGGCTGCTGTACCTGGGCGCGGCACTGGCGGGGCCGGAGGGCGACACGGTTCTCGCCGACTTCGTGCGCGGCATGTTCTCCGGCGAGCCCGACCCCGAGGTGCTGGCCTTCGTCGCCGAGGAGGTCAGGGCGACCCCCGCCTACGCGGGCGTACCGCTGCTGTTCGACCACTGCGCGCAGGACTGGCGGGACGTGCTGGCCCGGATCGATGTGCCGACCCTGGTGATCGGCTGCGAGGGAAGCCATGTGCACCCCGATTCACAGCGCTTCGTCGCTGAGCGGATTCCCGTCGCACGCCTGCACGTGTTCGCCTCCGACGTGGCGAGCTCGCACTTCCCCTTCCTGGAGAACGCGCCGGCCTTCAACGCGGTGGTGGAGAAGTTCCTGGCCGAGGAGCCGGCGACGGGGGCGTGAACCCCGTCCCGCTCCGCACCGACCCACGGCTAGGAACCCCCATGACCCCCACACTGATGCCACCCGCGCCCGAACAGGTATCCCGGCACGTGCCCGATCCGACTCCGCCCGCCTCCCGTTCGGGGTGGCTGGTCCAGATGCTTTCCGCCATGCCGGACACCGACGACCCCAACCACGTCTACCTCGGCGTCCACGTCCGTGGCTCCGTCACCGCCGTCCACGGGCGTGCCACGACCCTGCTGGAGCCGAACGACCTGGTCTTCTGCGACCCGGCCCGGCGACACCTCCTGCGGTTCGACGAGGACTGCCAGATGCTCTTCTTCCGGGTGCCCCGCTGCTATCTGGGCGTGACGGAGGCGGAACTGCACCAGGTGCTCGGCGTGCCCGTACGCGGCGGGGAGGGGATCGGAGCGCTGGCGTCCGACTTTCTGACCGCGCTCGCCGCCAGGGCCGAGGTGCGCCGGTCCACGATCGGGGACCGGCGTGCCCGCACGGCCGTGCACCTCCTTTCCGTCCTGGTCATGGAACTCCTCGAAGCGGACACGAAAGACGAGGCCGACGACGCGTCGGCGGCCGGCAAGGAGATGCTGTCCCGCATCCGCGCCCACATCGAAGAACACCTGATGGACCCGGACCTGTCCCCGGAGTCGATCGCGCGCGCCCACCACATCTCCGTCCGGTATCTGCAGAAACTCTTCCAGAACGACGGCAGTACGGTGAGCCACTGGATACGCCGGCGCAGGCTCGAATTCTGCCGGTTCGAGCTGGGCCGCTCCCACCGGAGAACCACCATGGCCGCGGTGGCGAACCGCTGGGGGTTCAGCAGCCCCTCGCACTTCAGCCGCACCTTCCGCGGCGCTTACGGCATGAGCCCCAGCCAATGGCAGGCGCTGGCGGCGTCGGCCTTCGCACCGGCCGACGCCGGTGCCCAGGACGGGCGCAGGAGCCCGATACGGAGAAGAGAACTCGCATGAGCAACCCCACCGTCGTTCTCGTGCACGGTGCCTTCGCCGACGCGACCGGCTGGATAGGCGTCATCTCGGAACTGCGCGGCAGCGGGATCCCCGTGATCGCCCCGTCGAACCCGCTGCGGGGCCTGGCGTCGGACGCCGCCTATCTCGCCTCGGTTCTGGCGCAGATCGAGGGGCCGGCCGTCCTCGTGGGCCATTCGTACGGCGGTGCGCTGATCACCGTGGCCGGCGTCGCGGAGAACGTCGTGGGGCTCGTCTACGTGGCCGCCTACGTGCCCCACGAGGGCGAGAGCCTCGGAGAGCTCGACGGCAGCTTCCCCGAGTCCTTGCTGTCCGGCAGCCTGAAGGAGTGGTCGTACCCGCTCCTGGACGGCGACTTCGGGGTCGAGGTCACCATCGAGCAGGCGGCCTACCCCGGCGTCTTCGCGGCGGACGTGCCCGAGGACGTGGCCGGCGTCCTGGCGACAACCCAACGCCCCCTCGCCGCAGCCGCGTTCACCGAGGGCGCGTCGGCGGCGGCGTGGCGCACGAAACCGTCCTGGGCCCTGGTGGCCGGGGCGGACCGCGCGATCAGCCCCGAGGTCCAGCGCTTCGGCGCCGCACGGGCGGGAGCGGTCGTCGTCGAACTCCCGCACGCCTCCCACGCGGTGGTCCTGTCCGAGCCCACACGGGTCGCCGCTCTGATCAGGGACGCCGTACGGGCGACGAGCTGACCGAGGTCATCGCCCCATGAGGGCGTCGCTTCTCAGGGCGTCGCGCAGGTCCTGCAACCCGGTGACGAGGGCCAGACCGGTTTGGTTGATGGGGGAGAGGCGGTCGATGACGGCGCGGCTGCGGACGGTGTCCTCCGCGTTGATGCGTTCCATGATCTGCGCCAAGGTCGACTTCAGCCGGGCCTGGTGTTGCAGGTGATGGTGCTCGACCGCGTCGATCAGGAGCCGGCCCTGGCTCTGGGCGACGCTGTCGAACGCGCTCCGGGCCTGCTTCACCTGTTCATCGATCATGTCCTTGCGCTCCTGGCGCGCCTTTTGGATCTTGGACTCGCGGTCCTTCAGGACGTCGGTGACTTTGGCGATGGCGATGGCGGTGAGGACGGCCGCTCCCGCCGGGACCGCGATGGTGGCGAGACTGAGGCTGGTCGTGAGCCACACGGCGCCGGCGGCGATGGGGCTGGCGACCCCGAGGGTGTTCGCCGCGGCCTGCACCAGCCCGTACGCCGTCAGGGGCTGGCGGCTATCGGTGTGCATGGGGAAGTAACTCGTGTCGAGCGGTTCGGGAGAGACCAGCTGGGCGCCGGTGTCCACTCCGAGATCCGCCCGGATCAACTGCCGGGCGGACGCGTCGAGCGTCTCCAGCTCGCTCGCCCACAAGGTGGCCGGGCCCGTGGGTGACGTCATCCATTGGCTGAACAGCTGGACCTGGAGCACATCGACCTCATTGGCGTGCTCCGCGCTCAGGTTGCCCCGGTCGATCAGGGGGTCCAGTTGCTGGTGCAGTTCCTCGGACAAGCGGGCGAACGGTCCGCGCGCCGTGCGGATCCTGCGTTGCAGCTCGCGCCCGAGGTCGGTGCGGATGTGATCCAGGGCGCGCTCAGCGCCCCCGATGCGGCGGCGCAGGCTCTGCTGCTGGACCTCCAGGTCCTCCACGGCCAGCTGGTGGGTGTCGAGCATGTCGGCGAGCTGGCGCTGGCGGCGGCGTACGAGCCAGCGGGCCTCGTCGGCGACCTGGCGCAGATGCGTGTGTCCGGCGCCGGACTCCATCAGACCGCGCAGGTGATCGCGCAGGGTTTCCATGCCGCTGAGCCGCGCGAGGGTGCCCCCGTCGTTGCCCTGGGCGTTCTGGAACTCCGCCTCGGCTTCCCAGGCGGCCGACACCGGCAGGAATCCGTCTCCGATGAACTGTCCGCCCGGGGCGCCGAAATGCGTACGGAGGTAGGCGTTGTTCGTGGTCAGCACACTCTTCCAGGCGGCCTGCCCCTGTTCGCGCTGGGTCGCCAGGTCGATCCCCGTCAGGACCCACAACACCTTCTTGTTCGCATTGCTCTGCATGTGGTGGGCGTACAGGTCCCGGATGAGCTGCAACTCGTTCGCGGTGAGGGCCGAGGTCGCGTGACTGACGTAGACGAAGCAGTCGGCCCGGGCCCAGGCTTCCCGCATGATGATCTCGTGCTCTTCGATCGGCGACTCCGAGCCCGGCAGGTCGAAGAGCCTGACCGGGAGCCGGGCATGGGAGATGAGTACCTCGATCGACTCCACACGGCGGTTGATGTGCTCGCGGCGCCGGTTGGTCACATCGCCGTCCACCGCCCCGTACGCGCTGACCACCGCGGGCGGCAGGTCCGTACCGATGTCTTCCGCCCGGCCGTCGGTGAACCGCACACGCAGCGTTGCCCGGCCCGGGACCTGGTCGAGGGAATCCTCTTCCACCGGGATCACCGTGCACGGGCACGCTGTGGTCGGGCGTGCCGAGGACGGAAGGACCCCCAGGAACTCCGCCGAGGGCATGCCGTCCTCGTCGGTGATCGGGATGTACTCAAGGCCGCCCTGCAAACCGCTGATCAGGAAGCTTTTTCCCGAGGACTGCCGTCCCAGCAGAGCCACGTTGAGCATGGACGACAGCACGCGTGTACGGAGGGCTTCCAGCCGTGCGGCGTCGTCGGTGAGCCCGTCCGCGTCGGCGAGGAGGTCACGCACCCCTTCCTCGTCGCACAACCAGCGCTCGCACCGGCTCAACAGGTGCTTCAGTTCGTCCCGGGCTTCCTCGACGGGCATCATGCTGTACTTCTACCGCAGGACGCCGCCGCGCATCTGCGAAACCAGTCGAAGCAGCACCATCGGGCGGGGATACGGCATCCGGTGATCACGCGCGACCGACTGCCCTCCCAGGGGACCGCTCCACTCCGTCAGCGTGCCCGCTCCACGCGGCGCTCGTCCCACACCGCTCAGGCGTCTCGCGTACCCGGCCGTCGCTGCCGAACACCAGGTAGCGGTCGAAGGACCGGGCGAACCAACGGTCGTGGGTGACCGCCAGGACCGTCCCCTCGTACGCCTCCAACCCCTCCTGCAGGGCCTCCGCCGACTCCAGGTCCAGGTTGTCGGTCGGCTCCCGGGCCAGCAGCTCCCGGTCGTGCGAGACGAACAGCCCGGTCTTGCCGGTCTCGCCGAGGCGCTCCTCCAGCCACCGTTTGCCCGGGACGTCCAGGTAGTTGTCGGGCTCGTCCAGCAGGAGCACCTGGTCGGGACCGCGCAGCAGCGCCTCCAGGACGAGCCGCTTCTGCTCACCGCCGGAGAGCGTGCGGATCTGACGCCACTGCGCCTTCTCGTACGGCAATCATTTATGTGGCGGTCGACTCGTCCGGGGCGATCCAGGGAACCGTCGCCACCGGGCCCAAGAAGGGCGACGGATCCAGGGAACCGTCGCCACCGGGCCCAAGAAGGGCGACCCGGTGAAGCTCATGCCGCTGTGCGCCAAGTCGCCCGAAGCGTTCGGCTTCATGCTCGACGAGATCCCCCGCCTCTTCGGCAACCTGGGCCGGAAGCTCTACACACATCTTCCGGCGTCTCCCGCGACCACTGCTCTCATGCAAGGGGGCGGATGGCGGCTCGAAGGGCTGATGCCCGCTGCCTACCATCCGGATCTGGTTCCGAGGCAGGAGGAGGTCCTCGCCACGCTCCGCGCCGCCCTGGGTGTGCGGGAGGGACGGGACTGCCTGGCAAAGGGAAATCCCCATTGCGACATGACAGATCCGAAGCCAGCCGTGAGGTGACACATCATCAGTGACGCCGGCCCGGAGCGCTACGAGCGGATCGCGGCACGGTGGCGTGAGGCGTTCGGGGCCCGTTCGCGTGCGACCGCCTCTACGGGCTTTCACACTTCGAGCCGCAACTCCCAGGTGTCCACCGCGTAGTGCACGCCCATGCCGTGGGACTCGTACAGCCGCAGCGCTCCCGTCACGTTTTCCGTGTCGACGCCCAGGCCGACCGTGTCGCGGCCGCGCCGCGCGTACACGGCGAAGGCATGGCGCAGCAGGTAGCTGCCGAGCCCGCGGCCGCGGGCCTGTTCCAGGACGCCCAGGGTGCGGATCCAGCCCATGCCCTCGCGGTCGTCGCGGGTGATCAGGACCGCCGCGTCCCCGATGCCGTCGACGGCCGCGATCCACACAAGGGACCAGTCCGTACCGGTGTGTGGGGCGATCCGGCCCAGCCACTCCTCGTACCCCTGCGGGCGGAAGTCGAAGTGGCGGGCGAAGGTCTCCTGGTGCAGGCGGTGGGCGGTGCGGCGGTCGGTCTCGTCGGCGCAGGGGCGCAGCCGCACCCCGACGGGCGGCTCCGGGACCGGGTCGTTGTCCGGGGAGACCGGGCGGGTCAGCACGTGGTACCGGCGCACCGTGCGCCAGCCGCGCCCGGCGAGCAGCGCGGTGTCGAGGGTGGGGGCCGCGTTGAGGTGCAGGTGAAGGACGGCCTCACGTGCTCCCGCCTCCCCGGCGAGCTCGCGTGAGCGGGCCTCGGCCAGGTCCAGCAGGTGCAGGCCCGCGTCCTGGTGGTCGGGCAGCACGTAGTGGTCGATGTCGACAGCCCCGTCCGCGCTCACGTCGAGGACCGCCGCGTACGCCACGGTGCGCCCGGCCTCGACGGCCACCCACGCCTCGCGCGCTTTTGCGAGGTCCTCCTCGACCTCCTTCAGCGCGGTCTCGGGCGCACCGATCTCGATCTCGTCGACCGCGTTCAGCAGTGCACATACTGCGGGCGCGTCCTCAATCGTCGCGGCCCTGATCCGACCCCCGTCATCCATCCGCCCACTGTCGGCGCCAGTCGGCCCGCGCCGCAAGGCGTTTACCCGCCCCCACCGGTGAACGGGTGCCTGGCGCGCCGGGCGCTTGCAGGCGGACGGTCGAGAAGGGACGCCGGCCGGAACCGGATGTCGTCGACCGGTTGTTGGGGCCGTCCGAAGTGTTGTCGGTCCCACAGGCCGCAGCCGAGGGGCAGCGTTCGAGGTGATGGCCGCTGACCGGGATCCTTACGGCGGGGGGACGGTTTCCAGGCAGCTAGGCAGCTAGGCAGCTAGGCAGCTAGGCGGCCAGGCGGCACTCACGGTGCTGCCCGAACCGTTCGCGCCACCGCGTCGGGCAGCTTCGTCGCGCTGTCGAGTACCGCCTCGGCGAGTTGCGGCGCCGTCAGGCCGACGGCCGTTGAAAGGTCCGCGTCCACGAGGCGGGTGCCCGCGAAGCAAACGCCCTTCATGGTTGCGCCGCGCAGGTCCGTGCCCCTGACGACGGCGCGTTCCAGATGCGCGCCTTCGAGCCACGCGCCGGTGAGGCAGGAATCGCGCAGCCAGCCCTCCTCCAGATGGGCGCCGGTCAGATCGGCCTTCTCCAGGTGGGCACCGCCGAGGCGGACGCGCTCCAGCCGGGCGTTCTGGAGGTCCGCTCCGCGCAGATCCGTACGCCGCAGGTCGATACGGAACGGCTCCGCCACTTGTGGGCGTCTGCCCAGGACGGTCAGCGCTGCCTGGACGGACTCCTCCGGCCGTGCCCGGTCGGACAGCCGCGCGTGAGGCGGTACCGGTACCTGTTCGCGGATGAACGCGGCCAGCACCTCGACCACTGTGGGGTGGTCCTTGACGGAGTCCCGCATGATCCGCTCCAGCGCGTAGATACCGCCGAGCCGCTCGACGGTACGTTCCGAGGCGAGGAGTTTGATGGCTTCCACGTAGCGGCCGGTGACCTGGCCGTCGCGGGCTATCTCGGCCTGCTCGTGGTCGCGTTCGCGGGTGTGGCGCAGCGTGCGGTCGGTGTAGTAGAGGCCTGCCCCTGCGACCGCGCCGGCGCCCAGAGCGACCAATGTCGTACGGAATCCTGTGACCACCACGCCGTCGGCGGGCTGGAGGTCACGGGTGCGCAGCCGATCGCCGTCCAGCCACCAGGGCCCCTGCCACAGCAGCAGGGCATAGCCGACGAAGACGACAGCCAGCAGCACCAGGACCACGGCGCGCCTCCGGCTCCCTTTCATACGCGAAAGCATGTCCCTGCGGCCGGGACGGCATGCCTGCCGAGCCTTCCGACCAAACGGCACATCGTCACGCGATGCGGCGGCACCCGCCTCAGCGGCACCCCTCGCGGAGGGCACGCGTATCTGCCCAATCTGCGCCGCGAGGCTTCCCGTGGAATTCCTTTCTAGAACCAGCCTCTAGCTGGTCACGCCCCCAAGAACCCTCGACGCACCGGATCACCGACATCTCGCGTGGCGCGAATTCGCCCTTGACTTCGTCGCGACAACGCGGTCACGCTCGACCCGGTGTTCGCTGTGGCCGATGAGTCTCACTGACCGGCAAGGACGGCCGCATCGCATTTTTCGGCTCACCTACGGGGGTTGTTGTGCCGAGCTTATCCGACGCTGCCCGCGCAGCGATTCAATTCACCACCGACCAGCGCATTCTCTTCTCTTCGCCAGAGCTTTCCCTGCTCGGAGTCGAGCAGGTGGCAGACTACGCCGTCCTTCCGAGCCAGGGCGTTTGCGATCTCTTACGGGACGGCGACGGGGTCGGCTTCATCGCATTCCCCTTCCGGCGCGGCGAACCCGTCCGGCTCGCCGTCCCCGAACGTACTCTGCGCCTGGCACCAGGCTGCGACCACCGTGCGCTCCTCAATTCCCTGGGGCCTCCGCCGCAGATCAACCGGGCAGCGCGGTCCTATGCGTTACGGCCGGTCGAGCAGCCCGAGGAGTGGTGCGGGAACGTCGCCGACGTGGCCGGTGCCGTACGGCGGGGAGAGCTGCGCAAGGCGGTGCTCGCCCGGCGGGTGGTGGTCATGAGCGACACCGTCATCCAACCGACGCAGGTCCTCGGACGGCTGGCGCAGACCTTCCCCGGCGCCTATCTCTTCTCCGCGTTCGGCCTGGTCGGAGCCAGTCCCGAGCTGCTGCTCTCCAAGCAGGGGCGGTACGTGGAGTCGAAGGCCCTGGCCGGCACCGTCCGCCGCGGCGGTGACGACGCCTCGGACCGCGAGCTCGCCCGCTGGCTCGTGGAGTCACCCAAGAACCAGCAGGAACACCGCATTCTGCGCGACATGGTGCTCGACACGCTCGCACCCCACGCGGTCAACGTACGCGTGGAGAAGGAACCGCAGATCCTCAAACTCGCCAATGTGCAGCACCTCATGACCCATCTGACGGTCGAACTCAAACCGGACCACCCGTCTTTTCTGGAGTTGGCGGATGCCCTGCATCCGACACCGGCTGTCTGCGGCTGGCCGCGCGACGCCGCGTACGAAATGATCGACCGGGTCGAGGATTGGGATCGCGGCCTCTACGGCGGGGCGCTGGGATGGGTGGACGCACAGGACAACGGTTGTTTGTGCGTGACGATTCGGTGCGCCGAATTGGACGGAGCGAACGCTACGGTCTTCGCCGGGAGCGGAATCGTGGCCGACTCCGATCCAGCCGAAGAGCTGGCGGAGACCCGCGCGAAACTCGACGCCCTTCTGCCCGCTCTCATCGCGCCCTGACCGGAGGTGTGCGTCATGGCATCGACCATTGCCGAATTCTCCGGCGTACACGCGCCGGATATCCCGTTCCCGGCCGATAAGCGCACCCCTCTGGACTGGTCCGTCGCTCCCGTCGCGACGCATTCCCAAGGCGGCCCCACCCTGCTGGAGCCGACCCTGCTGGAGCGGCCCCCGCTGGAGCCGCCCCAGCGGGCGGCAGCCGCAACCGGGCGTCTGCGGCTGTTCGTCGCCTGTGACCTGCGAGGAGCCGTGCGCCTGCACGCACACTCCGCCAAGACGCACCAGCGGCTCACGACGTACGACATCCGCTACCCCGACTGCCACCAGCCCTACGACGCGCCCCTGGACCGGGACGCGACACGGCTCGCCCTGGCTGAGGGGGTGTCGCTCAGCCTGTCCGAACCGCCTCCTGACGACAGTGACTTCACCGACGGACCTCCGACACTGTGGATATTCGCGGGCCCGAAGGCACCCCCGGAGCGCCGTCCCGTACTGCTCCTCGACGGCCTCGGCGGTCTCGGCGGTGCCACGTCGGCTCCGACCCCGGCCGCAGACGCAGCAGACCGCGCGGCCGCGCTCCACCGCACCCTCACCGGGATCGGCAGCCTGCAGCCGTTCGGCTGGATGGAGGGGTGTGTACTCGATGCGCTGTATGACCTGACCGTCACGTTTCCCGGTGACGGCCGTGCGCGCACCGCACTCGCGGACCATCTGGCCGTCTACTTCCCCGACGGCACCCTGCGGTACGAGGATCCGCGCGGGCGTCCGGCCGATGACCGCCTCTACGGCATCGAGGCCACACTCCCGTACGCAGTCCTCGCCAAGCTCGATCCCCGCAATCCCGCTCGGGAGCGGGCCGTCGAGGCCTGGCGGGTCCGGGCCGACGACGAGGGTTGCGTCAAGGACGCACCGACGACCGCCGAAGGCTCGTACACCGTCGCCTATCCCATGGCGGCCATCGCGGCGACGGCCGATCCCTCCCTGCGCGAGCCGGCCCTACGGCAACTGCGGCTGCGGCGCGCCAGGTTGTGCACAGGAGACGATCTGCATCTGCGCCTGCTCCCGGACGGCACCCACCTCTACCGCAACTGGGCCCGCGCCTACGCCTGGTACCTGCTGGGCCTGGTGCGGACGCTGACGGAGCTCGGCGAGGGGGCCGATACCGCCGGGCTGTGGGACGAGGCCCGGCGGGTCGCCGCCCTCGCCCTGTCCCGGCGCAACGCCGCGGGCATCTGGGACAGCTACCTCGGCGAGCCGGAGACCGGCGCCGAGACCTGCGGATCCGCGGGCATCGCCGCGGCCCTGGCCCTGGGCACCGAGCAGGGTCAGTTCGAGGCGCGCCGCGAGGGTGCGGCGGCGCTGCGGGCGTGGGAGGTGCTGGCCGGGGATCATCTCACCGAGGACGGCTGGCTGTCGGGCGGTTCACCGTCGAACAAGGGCGGGGAGGAGTTGCAGCGCAGTGGCTACCGCATGCTCTCCGGGGTCGGCAACGGCCTGATGGGGCAGCTCGGCGCCGCACTGGTGCGGCTCGGCACCGTCAAGGACTGGACCCGGCCATGAAGACTCCCCAGACCGCTTCCGAGGGCCGTGCGGGGCTCCGGCGGAGCGCCACCGAGCAGTCGGCCGACAGCGCGAGCGCGTCCCGCGCGGCGGCGGACGCCGGACGCGTCCAGGCCACCTTCGCCGCCACCCTGGTCGACGAGTGGGCACGGTTCGGGGTCACCGACGCGGTGATCTCCCCCGGTTCCCGTTCGACACCGCTCGCGCTGGCCCTCGCCGCCGACGGCAGGCTGCGGCTGCACATCCGGCTCGACGAGCGCTCGGCGGGGTTCTTCGCCCTGGGCATCGCCCGCCGCACCGGGCGGGTCACGCTGGTCGTGACGACCAGCGGTACGGCGGCCGCCGAGCTGCACCCGGCCGTCGCCGAGGCCGACCTCGGCGGTGTGGCGCTGCTGGTGTGCACGGCGGACCGGCCGCCGGAGCTCCAACAGGTGGCTGCTCCGCAGACGATGAGGCAGCCGGGCCTGTACGGATCCGCCGTACGCTGGGCGGCCGAAGCCGGGGTGCCCGAGCCGGACCAGGGGGTGTTCTGGCGGTCGCTGGCCGCGAGGGCGGTCGCCGAAGCCGCCTACGGTCCCGTGGGGCCCGGCCCGGTCCATCTCAACCTCGCCTTCCGCGATCCCCTCGTCGCGGAGCCGGGACCACTCCCGCCTGCCCGGGCCCACGGGCCGTGGCACCGTGTCGTACGCGGTGTGCGTGCCCCGTCCCCGGAGGCCGTCAGCGATCTGGCGGGGCGGGCCGGGCAGCGCGGTGTCATCGTCGCGGGCAGCGGCGCGGGCGACCCGGAGGCGATCCGGGCGCTGGCGGACGCGCTCGGCTGGCCGGTGCTCGCCGACCCGCGCTCGGGCGCCCGTACACCCCACTCCACCACCGTGGCCGCGGCCGACGCCATCCTGCGTGCTCCCGCCGCCCGCGACCGGCTGCGTCCGTCGGCCGTGCTCCACCTGGGCGAGCGCTGGGCCTCGCGCGTCATGGCCGAGTGGCTCGCCCATCCGGCCATCGAGCACCTGACCGTCGACCCCGACTGGCGGTGGCGGGATCCGCAGCGCAGGGCCGACACGGTGTTGTGCGCCGACCCGACCGCGCTCTGCCGCGCCGCCGCCGAGGCCGTGCCGCACCCCGTCCCGTCCGGCTGGCGTGATGCCTGGGCCGACGCCGAGGCTGCCGCACAGCAAGCCCTGGACGCCGTCCTCAACAGCTACAGCGACTGGACCGAGCCACGCGTGGCGCGCCAACTGTGGTCGGCCCTGCCGCCGCACACGGCCCTGGTCGTCGGATCGTCGATGCCGATCCGCCACCTGGAATGGTTCACCGCGCCCCGGCACCGGCCGCCGACCGTCCTGTCCAACCGAGGTGTCAACGGCATCGACGGTGTCGTCTCCACCGCGCTCGGCGCGGCGGCGGCAACCACTGACCCCGTGGTCGCACTGATCGGGGACCTCACCTTCCTGCATGACGCCGGTGCCCTGCTCGGCGCGGCGGACGCCGGGCTCAGCTGCACGTTCGTCGTGGTCGACAACAACGGCGGCGGCATCTTCTCGTTCCTCCCACCCGCCCGGCGGCTGCCCCCAGCCACCTTCGAGGCGCTCTTCGGCACGCCGCAGTCCGCCGACATACCCGCCATCGCGGCCGCGTACGGCGTCACCGTCCGCTCCGCCGGCGACCACCGTCAGCTGGACGCGGTCCTGGCCGAACTCGTCGAAAAACAAGGGGTGTCGGTGATCCACGTCCGCACCGACCGGGAGGCGAACGTCACCGTGCACGAGCGTGTCCACGCGGCCGTGGCCGAAGCGGTCGACGCCGTCCTCGAAGGCGAACGGCTCGGGTGACCGCGTGATCCAGGTTGTGGATGTTGTCGATGGGGTCGATGGTTTGGTGCTGGGCGTGCGGGTCCTCCTGCTCGACCGCCCCGAGTCCCGCAACGCACTGACGACGTCGATGGCCGGGCTGGTCGCCGACGCCGTGGCGGACGCGGCAGCGGACTCCGGCGTACGCGCCCTGGTCATCGCCACCACCGGAGAGGACTTCGGCGTGGGTGCGGACCGGCACGAACAACTGGACGCGGCCGGGCGGGCGCGCAGGATGCGGGCCTTCTCCCGGCTGCACCAGGCGGTGACCGCCGCGCCGAAGCCGGTCGTCGCGGCCGTCGAGGGGCGGTGCGTCGCCGTCGCGGCGGAGCTGGCGGCGGCGTGCGACATCCGGGTCGGCGCCGAAGGCAGCTCCTTCCGCTTCCCGGGCGCCGAGATGGGCATCCCCATCGGAGCCGCCCGGCTGGTGGGTGTCGTCGGACCGGCGGCCGCCAGGGACATCCTCCTGACGTCCCGTTGGGTACCGGCCGACGAGGCGCTCCGCGTCGGCCTGCTGCAGCGCCTGGTCCCACGGGGCGAGGCACGCGCGGCCGCTGTCGAGGTGGCCGCGCAGACCGCTCGCGCGGACCCGTCCACCTCCGCATACCTGAAGCGCCAACTACAGGCACAGGGCGGGGACGTGGAGCGCATGGAATTCGAGCGACGCACGCTGGACGCCTTTTTCGGACCGGGGGAGGGGCAGGACGGGACATGCGACTGACCGGCATCGCGGGGACCACCGCCCTCATCACCGGCGCGGTCGGCGGCATCGGCTCAGCCATCGCCTCCTGCCTGGCCACGGCGGGAGCGTCCGTGGTGGCGGCCGACATCGACGACACGGGTGCCACCGCACTGGCGCGGTCGCTGCGCGGCCAGGGCGCATCGGCTCTCGGGATGCGTCTGGACGTCACCGACACCGCCGAGGTGGAACGGGTCGTGGAGACGGTCGAGCGTACGGTCGGCCCGATCGGCGTTCTGGTCAACGCGGCGGGGGTGCTGGGCCGGGTCGCCGCGCTCACCGCGTACGACGACGCGGAGTGGGAACGGGTCTTCGCCGTCAACGCCCACGGACCGTTCAACTGCATGCGAGCGGTGGGGCGGCGCATGGCTGACCGCCGCGCGGGCCGCATCATCACCATCGGGTCGAACAGCGCCACCATCGTCAAGACCGGCCAGGGGCTGTACGGCGCCTCCAAGGCCGCGGCCCACTACCTCACCAACTGCCTGGGCCTGGAACTCGCCGGGCTCGGAGTGCGCTGCGTCGTCGTGGCGCCGGGCACCACCGAGACCGCGATGTCCCGCGCCAACTGGCATGTCTCCGGGCGCCGCGAGGCACTGCTGCACGGGGAGCCGGACCGCTATCGCGTCGGCATCCCGCGCGGGCGGTTCGCGGATCCGGAGGAGATCGCCTCCGTCGTGGGGTTCCTCGCCTCCGACCAGGCGGCACACCTCACGGTCACCACGGTGACGGTGGACGGGGGTTCGTCCCTCAGACCATGAGACAGCCTGCGACCCCGACACGTACCACCCGACACCTACCGCCCGACACCAGACATCTGTCACCCCACCAAGCGGGAGTATCCGCATGCGCGTCGACCGGATCGATCTGTACGTCATCGAGCTGCGCCTCAACCATGCCTTCCGAGCCAGCACCCACGGCGCCGGCACACTGCGCCACGTGGTGGTGCGAGCGAGTGCCGAGGGGTTGGTGGGCTGGGGAGAAGCGCCGACGCCCGTGGACCCGTACTACACGGGTGAGACCACGGACACGGTGTGGTCCGTCATGCACGACTTCCTCGCGCCCGCAGTCCTGGGACGTGTCTGGGACACCATCGAGGAGTTCGTCGCGCTGTACTCCCGGGTCAAGGCCAACAACTTCGCCCGCAGCGGCATCGAGATGGCCGCCTGGAACCTGCTGGCCGCCGCGACCGGCCGTCCGCTGCCCGACCTCCTCGGCGGCGCCGCCCGCAGTACCGTGGAATCGGGCGTCAGCCTGGGTATGGACCGTGATCTCGGGCGGCTGTGCGACACCGTCCAGCGCCACGTGGACCAGGGCTACCGCCGGGTGAAGCTCAAGATCGGCGTCGGCGCGGACGTGAGCGTGCTGGAGGCGGTACGCGAACGGTTCCCCACCCTGCCGCTGATGGTCGACGCGAACTGCGCCTATACCCTCCAGGACGTCCCCCACCTCCAGGTACTCGACGCCTTCGACCTGATGATGATCGAACAGCCCCTCGCCTGGGACGACTTGACGGACCACGCCGTACTGCAACAGAACCTGCGCACACCGCTCTGTCTCGACGAGAGCCTCAACTCCGCGAAGCGGACGCGCCGGGCCCTGAAACTCGGCAGTTGCCGGGTCGTCAACATCAAACCGGTCCGGCTGGGCGGCTTGCTGGAGGCCAAGCTGGCTCACGACGCCTGTCTGGCGGCCGGGACGCCGGTCTGGTGCGGTGGCATGCACGATTTCGGGGTCAGTCGCGCGGCCAACATCGCGCTGTCCTCGCTGCCCGGCTTCACCCTGCCCGGCGACAACTCCGGCTCGGACAAGTACTTCGACCGGGACATCGTCACCCCCGAGACCCGGGCCAAGGACGGTTTGATCGACGTCCCCGATCAACCTGTCCCGTACGAGGTCGACATGGGTTTCTTGGCGGCGCACACACGGAGGCACGCGCGGCTGACGGCAGACGGTTGATCGAGGAGGGGTTTGACGATGCGGTGATCGTGGAGGGGGCCGACATCTGGCCATGGAGAGGAGTATCGGCGGAGCGCGGTCAGAGACGGCCGCCGCCGTCTTCGAAGAGCTCCCGGACGGCCCTCCGGTCCGGCTTCCCCACCCCCCGCAGGGGCAGCTCGGCCAGCACGCGTACGGCCTTCGGCGCGGCCGCGGCCCCTAGCCGTGCCCGTACCGCACCCGCCAGTTCATCCTCTGCGCCCGCCCCGAGGGCACCCGGCTCCTCGGGCACGACGGCCGCGGCCACGATCTGCCCCCAGTGGCCGTCGGCCAGGCCCACGACGCAGGCGTCGCCCACCCCGGGCTGCTCGCGCAGGACCGCTTCCACCACTGACGGGGAAACCTTCACCCCGCCCGTGATGACCACGTCGTCGGCCCTGCCGAGCACGTCCAGATGGCCGTCCGCACGCCACCGGCCGAGGTCGTCCGTACGGAACCAGCCGTCCGAGAAGGCCCGTGCCGTCAGCTCCGGCTCGCCCAGATATCCGGAGGCCAAAGTCGGTCCGCCGAGGAGTATCGTCCCTCGATTGTCCCCTTCTGCGGGGCCTTCGGCGCCGGCGTGCCGCAGATCGTCGACGACCCGCACGCGTACACCGTCGAGTGGCACCCCGTCGTAGACACACCCTCCGGCGGTCTCGCTCATGCCGTACGTGGTCACTACCCGCACCCCGGCCTCCCGGGCGCGGTCGACGAGCTCGGGCGGCACGCCGGCGCCGCCCAGCAGAACCGCGTCGAAGGCACCCAGGGCGTCGACGGCCGCCCCGCCCGCTCGTAACAGACGTACGAGCTGGGTGGGCACGAGGGCGGTGTACCGGCAGTCGGCCGCACGGAAACGCTCGGCGCGGAACCCGCCGCGCGAATCGTGGACGACAGGTGCGCTTCCCGCCAGCAGCGACCTCACCACCACCTGCAGTCCCGCGACATGGTAGGACGGCAACGCCAGCAGCCAACGTCCCGGCCCGCCCAGCCTGGTGTGCGTCGCCTGCGCGGACGCGCGCAAGGCGTCGGCCGACAGCAGCACGCCTTTGGGGTGGCTCGTCGAGCCGGACGTCCCGACGACGGCCGCCGTTCCGTCGGGCACAGCGGCGGTGACGTCGAACGACGGTGGCGCGGCAGCGGCCGCCACGGGCAGGACCGCCGGACCGTCGCCCTCCAACGCGGCGCCGACCGCCGCGACCAAGGCCGCCGCCGACTCCGGCGACCCGTCACAAGGCAGTGTCACCAACATGCTCGCCGCCCCCACTCGTCGAGCGCCCGAGGTACGCCCCCGGGCCTACCGTACGTGCCGCAGGTCCTGCCACCACCAGTCTAACGGCCCTATGAAATACGGGAGTTGACGGTACGGATGGCACTGTTCAGGATAAGACTTTCGCTTGAGAATACGAGAATATTAATGCCGAGAAGACCGGAAGTGGTGGGCGTCGATGGGTTTACTGATCGCCCTGATTTGGCGGCTGACCGTTGATGAGCCGTTGGGCATCGCCAGTGATCGGTTGGTGTGGCCTCTTCGTCCGAGTGTGACGGATCAGCGCTGGCCGGAGGTGCCTTAAAGCCAAGTTAAGCGCACTGTCACGTTAGCTGTGCGCATCCCGTGTCGCGTCGCCTAATTTCGTAAGTGCGTGTCCGGGACCAATGTCCGGCCCGGAATTCCTCGGCACAGGGAGGCCAATCAATGAGCCCTCAGGACGTCGCCCAGCTCCTCGACCGCAAGCTCGACGTGTGCTTCGGACACGGCGATCAGAACGGCGACGGTGTCCTCGAAAGCGCCGACGCTCTGGCGCTGGCGGCCCGGATCGTCGCGTATATCGGCGAGCCGTTCGGCTCCGACAAGGCACAGGCTCTCTTCAAGGCGTTCGGGCTGTTCTGGCAGCACGTCAGCGCGGCCGTCGACTTCAACCAGGACGGCCGGATCACCCCGCTGGAATGGCGGACGGGGCTGCGCCGCGCGTTCGCTGAGGACGAGGCCGGCTTCACCGAAGGGTTCCGGCCGCTGGCCGAAGCCCTGTGGTCGATCTGTGACCGGGACGACGACGGGACGGTGGACGCAGGGGAGTTCGCCTGCTTCCAGAAGGCGTTCGGCACCTCCGCGGAGAACAGCCGGATCGCCTTCGAGAAGCTCGACCGCGACGGCGACGGCAGCCTGTCCGTCGATGAACTGCTGTCCGCCTGGAAGGAGTACTACACCAGCCCGGACCCGGACGCCCCGGGCAACTGGCTGTTCGGCGACATCTGGCAGAAGGACATCTGGGAGGGCACGCGCGTCAAGCTCTGACGCCGCCCTGTTCGGGCCGACCGCACCGCAGCCCATGCGGTCGGCCGGCCCGTGGGTACGGTCCACGCCCCCTGGACGTCCGATACCAGTCGGTTCACGCGACCCGTCGACACCGCCGTACACCGAGGAGGTTCCGCGGCTCATGCCCAACGTCCCGGCCTGTCCGCCACACGAGCCCGTCGCGGTGATCGGCATCGCGTGCCGTCTCCCGGGCGGCATCGACTCACCGGAGCAGCTGTGGGAACGGCTGTCGAGCGGTGAACCCGTGGTGGGGGACATCCCCGCCGACCGGTGGGCGGAGGCCGCTGCCCGGGGTGGCGGCGCCGCCCGGCGCGTTCTGCACAGCACACCGTCGCGCGGCGCGTACCGGGCCGACATCGCCGGTTTCGACGCCGGATTCTTCGGCATCCCGGCCGACGAGGCGGCGATGATGGACCCGCAGCACCGCATCGCCCTGGAAGTGGCCTGGGAGGCACTGGAGCACGCGGGCGTCCCGGCCCGCGGCCTGGCAGGGTCGGACACCGGCGTCTACGTGGGCGTCGGGGCCGACGACTACGGCCGGCGGGTCCTGGAGGACCTGCCCGGCATCGGCGCCTGGAGCGGGATCGGCTCCTCGCCGTGCGGCGCGGCCAACCGTATCTCGCACGCACTGGACCTGCGTGGTCCCAGTGCCGTCATCGACACCGCCTGCTCCTCCTCCCTCGTGGCCGTGCACACCGCGTGCCAGGCACTGCGCGCCGGCGAGTGCCGGCTCGCTCTGGCCGGCGGTGTGATGCTGGTGGCGGGCCCCGGCCTCGCCGTCACCCTGGCCGAGGCCGGGGCAACCTCTCCGGACGGCCGCAGCAAGCCCTTCGACGCGGCGGCCGACGGGTACGGACGCGGTGAGGGATGCGTCATCGCCGTGCTCAAACCCCTCGCCGACGCACATCGCGACGGCGACCGCGTGCTCGCCGTGATCCGCGGCAGCGCCGTGGGACAGGACGGCCGTACCCCCGGCATCATGGCTCCGAGTGCCGCCGCGCAGGAGGCGGTGCTGCGGTCCGCGTGCCGCGCGGCCGGGATCGCGCCCGGTGACCTCGACTACGTCGAGGCGCACGGCACCGGCACCCGTGCGGGCGACCCGGTGGAGGCGGCGGCTCTGGCCGCGGTCCACGGCGCGGTGCGCGAGCGCGGCGATCCGTTGCTGATCGGGTCGGTCAAGGGAGTCATCGGCCACCTGGAGGCGGCGTCCGGCGCTGCGGGCATGCTCACCTGTGTCCTCGCTCTCGGTCACGGGCGGCTGCCCGCCACACCTGGCGTCGCCGGACCGAGCCGGGCGATACCGTGGGCTTCCGCAGGCCTGCGCCTGGTCACCGAGGAGCGTCCCTGGCCGACGCGCGGTCTGCGGCGACTGGCCGGAGTGTCGAGCTACGGCTACGGCGGCACACTCGCCCACCTGATCCTGGAAGAGCCTGCTGCTCCATCCCCTCAGGCACCACATCGGCCCGCCCGCGGCCTGTTTGCGCTCTCCGGCGCGTCGGCGGCCCATCTGCGCGCGAACGCCGAACGGCTGGCCGGGCATACGGCCGGCCGTCCCCGGCCCGCCCTCGCCGATGTCGGCCGCACCCTCGCCGTACACCGCTCGCACCTCGCGCACCGGGCCGCGCTGACCGCCGGCACCTACGAGGAACTGCTTGCCGCCCTGCGGGATGTCGCCCGGGGCGACGAGGAAGGGACGACTGCGGCAGAGCCCCTGGGGGACGCGGTCTGGGTCTTTTCCGGGCACGGCGCGCAATGGCCCGGCATGGGGCGCACCCTGCTCGCCGAGGAGCCCGTCTTCGCCTCCGTGGTGGACGGGTTCGAGGACATCTTCCGTAGGGAGGCGGGGTTTTCGCCTCGCGAGGCGCTGGAGGCGGCGGACCTCGGGGACACGGGACGCGTCCAGGCCCTCACCGTCGCGGTGCAGCTCGGCCTTGCGGCTGTCTGGCGGTCCTACGGGTTCCGGCCCGCGGCGGTGATCGGCCACTCTGTCGGTGAGATCGCCGCCGCGGCCGTGGCGGGCGTGCTGGACGACTTGGACGCCGTCCGACTGGCCTGCAGACGTGCCGCCCTGGTGCGGACTGTGGCAGGTGACGGTGCCATGGTCCTGGTCCCCCTGCCCTTCGAGGACGCCGAGCAGCGCATCGCGGCGCAAGGTGTGACGGACGTGTGGGCGGCGATCGACGCCTCGCCCACCAGTTGCGTACTCGCGGGCCGGGCAGAGGCACTGGACCGCCTGACGGCCGTCTGGGCAGGCCAGGGGACAGCCACCCGGCCCGTGGCCAGCGACACGGCTTTCCACACGCCGCTGTTCGACCGGCTGACCGGTCCCCTCGAAGCCGGCTGCGCGGACCTGACCTTCCGTCAACCACGGCTGCGGCTGTACACGACCGCGTTGCCGCAACCGCGCGATGACGTTCCTCGCGACGGTGCCTACTGGGCCACCAATCTGCGGGCCCCCGTGCGACTGCGGCCCGCGGTGGAGGCGGCGTGGCAGGACGGACACCACGCCTTCGTCGAGGTGTCCACCCATCCGGTGGTCGCGCACTCGGTCGCCGAGACCCTGACGGACGCGCACACCCGAGGCCGCCCGCACCCGGTCGTCGCTCACACACTGCGCCGTGGCGCCTCCGAACGGGCCACGCTGCTCGCCAACGCGGCGGCGCTGTACCGCGCGGGCGTCGAGCTGGACTGGACGGCCCACCACGACGGGGGCACCCTCACCGACCTTCCTGCCACCGCCTGGCAGCACACGCGCCACTGGGCGGCACTCTCCGAGGCGGGCAGCGCACCCCCTGCCGACCACGATCCGGCCGGGCACACCCTGCTCGGCGAGTACACCGCCGGTCCCGGCCTGGACCCGCTGCACCTGTGGCAGACCAGTCTGGACACCGCGAGCCGCCCCTATCCCGGCGACCATCCCGTGGCAGGGACGGAGGTGGTGCCGGCCGCCGTGCTGCTGCACACCCTCGCACGCGCCACCGCGACAGCCGGCGCGAGCCCCGGCCCGGGAGACCTCGGCTGCCTGACCGGGGTACGCCTCGCCGTCCCGGTCGCCGTGGAAGCGGCCCGCGACGTCCAGGTCACGCTGCAGTCCGGTGTCCTGCGGCTGCGTTCGCGTCTCGCCACACGGCACAGCGGTGCCGAGCCCTGCGCCTGGCTCACTCACACCACCGCCCACGCCACCTCGTGCACCCATGACGCGCTGCCACCGCTCACCGGCCCCGGCCCCGAGGCCCTCGTGGAGGATCCGGCGCTGGTCACCGGCCGGCTCGCGGACCTGGGCGTGCCGTCCATGGGATTCGCCTGGACGGTCAAGGAACTCGTCCGTGCGCAGGGCGCGGCGTACGCCGTGGTCACCGCGCCCACCGGACGGCCGCGCACGTGGGCCGCGCTGCTGGACGCGGCTTTCTCCACTGCCTCGGTGTGTCTGCCGGATCCGCCGCGCCTGCGGATGCCGACGGCGTTGGCCACTGCCTGTCTGGGGGAGTGCGGTGAGGTGCCGGAGGAGGCCGTGCTGGTGATCCGGTTGCGGTCCGAGGCGGACGACAGCGTCGATCTCGACCTCGTGGGCCCCGATGGACGGATCCGCATCCGCATGCGCGGCCTGCGCTACGCCTCCCCAGCACCCGACCGGGCCGGCACCGGCGGCACCCTGTTCGCCACCGAGCGCCGCCCCCTTACGTCCCAGCCCACGGCGCGGCCCCCGGGGCGCGTGGTGGCGGTGGGGTCCGAACCCGGCTTCGCCCGGGCCCTCGGCGCCGACCACCTGCCCGGTCCCGAAGGGCTCCGCATCAGGCCCGGCGACGTGGTTCTGGTCGCGCCGCCGCCCAGTAGCACTCTCCGTCCCGACCGGGCCGCCCTTGAGCAGGTACGGCTCCTGGCGCGCACCGCCGCCACGGTCGCCGAGCACGGCACCCCGGCGGCCCTGTGGGCGGTGACGCGCGGGGCCCGGATACCCCGTGACGCGCACGCGGTGGCCCAGAGCGCCCTGTGGGGCCTGGGCCGCACACTGGCCGGTGAACTGCCGCACCTGTGGCGCGGCGTGATCGACCTGCCCTCCCGCCCGGACCCGGACGACCTGGCAGCCCTCACCGGGCTCCTCAGCAGGACCGGCGTCGAGGACGTCATCTCCGTCGAGGCGGGCACCGCTTGGGCCGACCGGCTCGTGCCGGCCCCGCCCGTCCCGGACGGCGGGCCGCGCTGCCACCCGGACGGCACCTACCTCATCACCGGCGGCCTCGGCGCGTTGGGCCTGCGTACCGCCGCCTGGCTCACCGCACGCGGCGCGCGCCGACTGGTCCTCCTCGGCCGCACCGGACTGCCCGCCCGCCGGGACTGGGACGCTCTGCCGCGCGGCGCACACGCCGACCGCGTCACCGCTGTACGGGCGCTGGAGCAGGTCGGCGCCACCGTACGAGTGGTGGCCGCCGATGTGTGCGACGAGGCAGGCCTGCGCCGGGCGCTGGACCCCGACGCGCTGGGCCTGCCGCCCATCCGCGGGGTCGTCCACGCGGCTGGAGCCACCGCCGGCGGCCTACTGCCGGACGCCGACGAGCCCGTGTGGGACACCGTGATGCGCGCCAAGACAACCGGCGCGCTCGCCCTGCACCGCCTCTTCCCTCCCGGAAGTGTGGACTTCTTCGTCCTGTACTCGTCCGCCGGGCAACTGCTGCACCTGCCGGGACAGGGCCCTTACGCCGGGGCCAACGCCTTCCTCGACGGGCTCGCCCGACATCGCAGGGCCACCGGGCACCACGACACCCTGTCGCTGGCCTGGACGAGCTGGCGCGGTCTCGGCATGGCCGCCGGCACGGAAGCGGAAACCGTGACCGCCGAGCTGCGGGCCCGGGGCACGGACGCCCTCGAGGGTGAGGAGGCTCTGGAAGCGTGGGCGGGCGCGGATGCCGGCCGGCACGGCGAGCTGGCGGTGTTCCGCCTGGCCGAACCCGGCCCCGGACAGGGCCCGGTCTGCCCGACCACGCCCCCGCTCCTGCGCGAACTGCGGGCCCGCACCCGGCCCGGGGCGGCCCCTGCGGAGGCACCCGCGTCCAGCCCGTCCTGGCGACAGCTTCCCGCTGAACGCCGCTACGACGCTCTGCTTGAGGAGATCAGGGCATCGGCCGCCCGCGTCCTGGGCAGCGGGGCCGCCGGCGTCGCCGCCCATCACGCCCTGTCCGACCTGGGGCTGGACTCCCTGCGCGCCGTTGCCTTCCGTACCGACCTCGAACACCGTCTGGCAGTCCCGCTGCCGCCCACCCTGCTGTGGAACCGTCCCACCGCCGCCGACATCGCGACGTACCTGACGGAACTCGCGGAGCAGGCCGACCTGTCCGCCACGTTCCCGCCCGTATAAAGGAGTGATCCGCCGATGACGACCACCCCCGTGCGCGCCCGGCCCCCTCGCCACCCGGACCAGGACGTGCGGCAGTTCGCCGACGACCCGCTGCGCTGGTTCGGCGGTGACCGCGAGGGCATGCACCGGCTGCCGGCGCCCGAGCTGGCCGCCCTCCAGCTCGCGGCGCTGCGGCTGCGCTTCACCGAACTGGCGGACCGGCTGCTGGTGGTCGGCGCGCTCGCCCACGAGCAGCACATCGACGCCATCAGCGCGCTCGACGACGCGGCCCCGCTGCTCCTGCCCCACACCGTCTACAAGTCCTACCCCGCGTCACTGCTGTCGCAGGGCCGGTTCGACCAGCTCACCCGCTGGATCTCGCAGCTCACCACCGTCGACCTCGACGGCCTCGACACGGACGGCTGTGACAGCGTCGACGCCTGGCTGACCCTGATCGACGACCGCACCCGGCTGCGCCTGGCCCACTCCTCCGGAACCTCGGGCACCATGTCCTTCGTACCGCACACGGCGGAGCAGTACTCCCTGCTGTACGAGATCGTGCGGCAGGACACCGTCCCGCCCGGCACGCCGCCGGACGAGCCGGTGCACGTCGTGTGGCCCTCCTACCGCAGCGGGCGCAGCGGCATCGCCCGGCACGCCACCGCGATGTCCGAGCAACTCGCCCGCCACAGCGCCGACCACTTCCACACCCTCGACCCCGGCCACCTCAGTGCCGACCTGATGCTGCTCGCCGCCCGCGTCAAGGCGGCGAGCGGACGGCCGGGCCAGGTGGAGATCCCCGCGGCGCTGCGGCAACAGCGCGA
Source organism: Streptomyces sp. NPDC005878 (assembly GCF_040629815.1). NCBI lineage: Bacteria > Bacillati > Actinomycetota > Actinomycetes > Kitasatosporales > Streptomycetaceae > Streptomyces > Streptomyces sp. NPDC005878. Next base: position 86,877 of record NZ_JBEXWK010000020.1, on the reverse strand, counting down.
CCACTACCTGGCCCGCTGCCGCTCGGCGCCCCAGGACATGCGCCGCTTCACCGCCGATCTCGCCGAACAACTGCGGGGCGAGCGCATCGTCTCGCTCAGCCTGTGGGAGACCTACTACCAGTGGGCCCGCGCGGGGCTGGACCAGGGCATCGACGGTGCCTTCGCCCCCGACTCCGTCCTCATGCCCGGCGGGGGCACCAAGGGCTCGGCGCTGCCACGGGACTGGGCGGCGGACGTGGCCCGGTTCGCCGGAGTGCCGTCCGTACGGCTGTGCTACGCCATGGTGGAACTGATCATGCTGAGTCTGGTCTGCCCGGCGGGCGCCTACCACGTCGAACCGTGGATCGTCCCCTATGTACTGGACCCGGGCACCGGCAAGCCCCTTCCCCGTCAAGGCACCGTGCGGGGCAGGGCGGCCTTCTTCGATCTCACCGCGGACGTCTACTGGGGCGGTTTCGTCACCGGCGACCACGTCGCGGTGGACTACGGGACCTGTCCCTGCGGGCGCACCACAGCCCGCGTGGAACCCGGCATCTCGCGGTTCGAGGACGACGACAAGATCACGTGTGCGGCGACTCCGGAGGCCCTCGACGACGCCCTGGAGTACCTCGCGGACGCCACCCTGTGACCCCGTCGACCTCAAGGATCCGCCCTCATGGCCGCACCCCCGGTTCCCCCTGACACCGCCACCGGCACGCTGACCGTTCCGGCGTACGTACGGGGCACCACGGTCACCGACCGACTCGTCCCCTTCGGCGGCCGGCCCGGTCGCCCCGCCTTCCACGCTCCCGACCCCGTCGCTCTGTTGCCGCACCTGGTCCTGCGCGACCCGGGCAGTCTGCAAGAGCTGCACCGTCTGAGCACCGCCGAGATCATCGATCAACTCGCGGCACTCGGCCCGCTGCTGGCGCTGGACGCCAACCCGTTGCTGCGTGAGGCGTTGAGCACCGCCGCCGCCTGGTCCGACATGACCGAACCGGTCCTGCGCGCCGCCTACGAAGGCCTGCCCGCCCTCTTCGCCCGCGAGGCACTGCACGACGTGGCGGAGCACACCATCGGCACGCGGTTCCTCGACGGCTGGACGCCGGTGCCCGGACGCGACGGACGCCGTGCGGCGGTCCGCGCCGTCGGGGCACGGACGCTCCACGTCATCGCCGGCAATCACCCGATGATCGCCGCGCTCACCGTCATCCGCAACGCGCTCACCCGGTCCGACGCCATCATCAAGACACCGTCCAACGACCCGCTCACAGCAGTCGCGATCGCCCGCACGCTGGCCGACCTCGCACCCGCCCACCCGCTGGCCCGACACCTGGCGGTGGCCTACTGGAAGGGCGGCACCGAAAGCGTCGAGGAGGTCCTCTACCAGCCCCGTGCGCTCGACAAGATCATCGCTTGGGGCGGTATGGCCGCGATGCGGCACATCACCCGCTACATCCGTCCCGGCCTCGAAGTCGTCGCCCTCGACCCCAAGTCCAGTGGCACGGTGATCGGCCCGGAGGGGTTCGCCCACCGCGCGGCCATGGCCCGTACCGCCAAGCTCACCGCCGCCGACGTCGGCGAGCTGAACCAGCTGGCCTGTTTCAACGCCCGGGTCGTGCATGTGGTGACCGGGACCGACGCGGCAGGACTCAGACGCGCCGAGGAGTGGGCTGAACTGCTGCATGAGGAGGTCCAGGCCCTGCCCGCCCACCGCAGCACCCCGGCCCGCCACTTCGACCCGGCACTGCGCGAACAACTGCGCGCCCTGCGCGCCACGGGAGGCCACTGGTACCGGGTGATCGGCGGCCGAGCCGACGAAGGCGCCGTGATCCTCTCGCGCACCGCGGACACCGTCTCCTTCCACAGCGCACTGTCCGGGCGCGTCGCCAACGTGGTCCCGGTCGATACCGTCGAGCAAGCGCTGTCCGTCATGGACTCCTCCACCCAGACCCTCGGCGTCTACCCCGACACCCTCAAAGAGCGACTGCGCGACGTGGCACCCTTCCACGGCGTGCAGCGCCTGGTGCCGCTCGGCCGGGCCACCGACTACCGACCCGACCTTCCACAGGACGCGACCGAACCACTACGGCGCATGGTCCGCTGGATCACCGACGAGGGGTACGACCCGACCGCGCCAACCGGACCGACCGGACCGACCGGATCCACCGGATCAACCGGATCCACCGGATCAACCGGAGGGCAACGATGAGGCACACGGCACCGGCCACCGAGGACACCACCCCCACCGGTTCCGTGCCCGGCTGCCCCCACCTGGCCCGCCTCACCGCCGACTTCGACGCCCACGACCCGTACCTGAGCCCGGACCTCGCCGTCGACGTACACCGGGCGATCCGTACCTCCGCACCCGTCAGCTACTCCCGAGCACACGGCGGCACCTGGATCGTCTCCCGTTACCACGACGTCCGCGCAGCGCTGGCCGACCACGAGACGTTCAGTTCGGCCTCCGGCGTCTTCTTTCCGCGCGCCGCGGGCACGCCCCGGTTCGCCCCGCTGGAATACGACCCGCCCGAGCAGACCCGCTTCCGCACCGCGATGAAGCCGCCGTTCCTGCTGCCCCGGGTCCGTGATCTGCACGGTGCCCTGGTGGACCTGGTCCGCGCGCACGTCACCCCGATCGCCGCACGCGGCCACGGAGACCTGATCGCCGAGCTGGCTGTGCCGCTGCCGCTGGCCGTGGTGGGACTCGCGGTGGGCTTCACCGAGCACGCCCAGCGCAGCATCCGGGAGCTGACCAGCAATACCTGGGCCCGTATGCCCAAGGACGACGGACCCGGGGGCTTCTGGCCGGCGTTCACCGCGCTGTTCGACAGCGAGATCCGCAGAGCACGCGAACAACCCGGCGACGACCATCTCAGCCTCCTCGTCCGGTCAACCTTCGACGGGCGGCGGCCCGCCGGCGACGAGGAACTGCACGTCATGCTTGTCGCGTATGCCATCGCCGGCCACGAGACCTCCATGAACACCCTGGCCCACCTCCTGTGGCAGCTGGGCTCCCGGCCAGATCTCCAGTCGGCGCTCAGAGGGGACCCGAGCCTGATTCCGGCCGCTGTCGAGGAGACGCTGCGGCTGTGGACACCCGTCGACCACGGCACCCGTCTCACCACCCGGCCGACCGTCCTGGGTGGCCACGAGATCCCGGCCGGCGCCAGGGTGGTGCTGTTGACCGGCGCGGCCAACCGCGACCCGGAGGTGTTCCCGGCTCCGGACACCTTCCGCCTCGACCGCGGCAACAACCGGCACCTCACCTTCGGCCATGGCATCCACTTCTGTCTGGGGGCCCATCTCGCCCGCGCCGAATTCGCCCAGGTCCTGCACGAACTCTTCCGGCACCCCGCGTTCACCCTCACCGAGCAGCCGACCCGCTACTTCGAGAACGGACGCCACATCTGCCTGGACCGGCTACCCGTACGCTTCGCCTCCCATGACGAGGGGCAGCAGTGATAATGAATGTCTGGCAGCGCCCCGCCTGTACGAGCAGCCTGCCTAGCTCAGTGCCGAACTGGCGGGGTGAGCGACCGGCCGGCCACCGAGCGCGGTGCCCGGCGGCGAAGTGTTGAACGCGATGTACAGGCGGCGCGGCGGTACTTGCCGAGGCCCTAGCCCCGGCCGGGCGACAGACGTTGGGGCTTGCGGCGTGTACGTCCCCGCGGTAGGCCCCGGATCGCGATCAGAGAACGCACGCTACAGCGACCGCACCCGCTACAGAAACGGCGACCATGACCGAGGCACACGACGCCGCTCCGGCGATTAACCTGACCAAAGTACGGGCCCAAGCCCCGGACCTCGTCAGCCTCTACAAGACGGCAGGTGCCAGCCTGCACGCACACGGCCTGGAGGGGGTGCGTGCCGCGGTGTATCTGGTCCTGGACCGGTCCGGCTCGATGCGGCCCTACTACAAAGATGGCACCATGCAGTATTTCGGCGAACAGGTCCTGTCTCTGTCCGTCCACCTCGACGACGACGGCACCGTACCTGTGGTGTTCTTCTCCACCGACGTCGATGGTTCCGCCGAGCTGTGCCTCGACAACTACCCGGGCCGAATCGACAAGTGGCACGAGAACCTCGGCCACATGGGACGCACGAACTACCACTGGGCCATGGACGAGGTCATCGACCACTACCTTGGGTCCGGCAGCACGGAACCCGCCCTGGTGATCTTCCAGACGGACGGCGGGCCCACCAGCAAGGCCGCCGCCGAACGGTACTTGTGCAAAGCCGCCCGCCTGCCACTGTTCTGGCAGTTCGTCGGCTTCGGCGATCCCGACGACAAGGAATTCGCCTTCCTGCACCGTCTCGACACCCTGGCCGTACCCGCCCGCCGCATCGTCGACAACGCGGGTTTCTTCCACGCCGGCCGCGACCCCCGCTCGGTGGACACTGGGCTGCTGTACGACCAGCTTCTGCAGGAGTTCCCCCAGTGGCTGACAGCCGCACGCACCGCCGAGGTCATCACGTAGGTACGACTTGATCTCTGACGTGTGCGGCGGGGGAGGCCTCCTGCCTGTTGGGGATGCCGCGCGACGGGCGGCGGCAGGAGTGCCCCGTCGCTTGCCCCCATCGTTGCGTGGTCCTGGATAGGCGGCGCCCCGCCCCGCGGTGGCAGGGGTGGTGCTTTAGTTGCAGGCGATGTCGGAGATGGCGTGGTCGGGGAGGTCGATCCTTCCCTTGTACTTGTCCAGGGTGTTGTGAACGGTGTGAGCGTTCTTGAGGGTGAAGCTGTAGGTGGCGCCGGGCGTGCAGTTGAAGGTGAAGTTCTGGGCGTAGGTGGCGCTGTCCCCGTTTGTTGAGTAGGTGTATTTCAGCGCGATGGGCTTCGTGTAGACCCGTTGGGTTGTGCCGTCTTGGGTCTTGGTCAGAATCGCGGCGCCGGAAAGGGTGCAGTCGGTCCGGTCCCATCCGATGGTCTGGCCGATCCAGCAGGTGAAGTTGATGGTCCCGTGGGACCAGCCCTTCTTGCTGGCGGCGAGGCACAGGTTGACTTCGGTGGACGACAGTTGTCGGCGCTGCGCGTCTCCTTCTTGCCGGTACAGGAGCTGGCCGCGGATGCGGGTGTGCCGTCAGAGAAGACCAGAGCGCCGGCTACCAGAGCAAGAGCGGGGACAAGACGAACCAGGTTCGTTTTCGGCACAGGTGGCTCCCAAGGGGTGAGTGGTTCCCCCATGCTACCGGGAGTGATCGGGCGGATTCGCAGAGTAATCGTTTCGGCGGTCTGTCGCTTTTCTAGCCTGTCCAATGCCTCGATGTGACCATGCTGCCCGGGAGCGACAGGGCATGATGGTCGCACCGTGGGCGACACGGTGCAGGTAACGATGCCTGCGGGCCGCAGGGAGTTCACGGTCCTGAAGGTGGATTACATCTCGTCCTGCCAACAAGCTCCCGCGGGAGTGGGTGTGGCGCTCGGTGTGTGCTTCTGACGCGCTGAGCGCCGCGTCTCCGCCGAGAGTCCGTCACAAGCGCACAGTCGCACAATCGGCCGGGCAAGTCCTGGCCGGACACGGACACACTCGCGTTGTAGGTTCCCGGTTGATTTCGCGCCTGGGTGCTCCGCCGGCCAGCCGCCGGCGGCCCTTCGTCAGGCGTCATAATCCCGGTTGAACTCGCCCTCTTCCTCCCGTGCGCCCTCGCTGGCTTCGTCCTGGGCCTGGGAGGCGCGTTCGCTCGCCTCGTCCCTCTCGCTGCCCATCGCGCCCTTCGCCTTGTCTGCGAGGTCGTTGGCCTTGTCCTCGAACTGGTCCTTGGTACCCATGGCCGCTCCTGTGGGTGGGGTCGGACGTGCTGCCCACCAGACTCACCTGGCAGGGGTGATCCTCACCTCGCATTGCGATCACTGGCTCAGTGGATTCACCCGGGTTCAGTACGACAGGACAGCAGCATCGCCACTGAGTCGGGGTGGCTCCACCGCGTAAAACGGAAAGGTGAACGAACGGCGTGAGGCTGCCCGCGTCGGGGGGGGATGGCCGTCCACGCGGACATGCGTACGAGGTCGCCGCGATCAACCTGTCGGTCGACGGCCGCGCGTACCGGGCCGTCGCCATGGCGCACTACGACCATCAGGACGGGTGCCATGCCTAACGCCTGTGCCTATGGTCGGCACTGCCCGATGGGGCGCGCACAGACTGGTATTGCTGGGACGAGCAGGCCATGACGCGGCGGGAACCGGCGCCATGATCGACCTTCCGCCCAGCCTGCGCGTCGGCACAACGCCGGATGATCAGGTCAACGACTTGGGAGCCCGGGCGGCTCGCCACAGCGGATGACCGGTGTGCCGAGCCGCCACGAGTGATACCTACTCCTGCTCGCGCACGACGTTTTCCGCCTGCGGGCCCTTGGGCCCCTGGGTCACGTCGTAAGAGACCTTGTCGTTCTCGTAGAGCTCTTTGAACCCCTGGGTCTGGATGGCGGAGAAGTGGACGAACACGTCCGGGCCGCCTTCATCCTGCTGGATGAAGCCGAAGCCCTTCTCGGCGTTGAACCACTTGACCGTGCCTGTAGCCATCAGAATGCGTCCTTTGCTGCTTCCTACGGCGCGGTTTCACCGCGCCCACCAAGCCTGATCATGGCTTTGACACCTGAACCCTGCCCCGTCGGCGCGCCAGCTCACCCTCATGTTTCCAGCCTTCAGGCGGTGTCGGCGGGTCGGGTCGGGACCTGGGCGGCGGCCGAGCAGGTGGAGATCGCCTATACCCCGCCCCACAGGTCGTGGCTCAATCGCATCGAGGCCCAGTTCGCCGCCCTGCGCCAATGCACCCTCGACGGCACCGGCACCGGCACCGACGGCGCCAGCCACAGACAGCAAGGCTGCCTGCATGATCGGCCGCTTCGGCCGCTACATCATCTGGTGGAACAAGCACGCCGCCGACGAACGCCACCGCGAGGTGGTGAACAGGGCGGACGTTGCCTGATGCTAGGAATTCTCGACGGCGTCGAGGGCGTGTTCTTTGAGGAAAACACCCGCATGGGCTGCTGCTTCTTCCGCAGTCGCGTAGCGCGTCCCATCGGGGGCTGCGGCGGACGCCCCGTCAGCGCCCATGCCTGTCCAACTCCAGTCACCGGAAGGTGTCCGCACCAGCTCGGCAATCCCCCCGAAGAGCGCGAGCGCGCTCCTGCCCGCTGTCGCGGGCGCCGAGCGGCTGACGGCGTCGGGCCACTTCTTACGGGCACCCTGCCGGGTGATGCCCCAGACAGCTCCCATCTGCTCGTAACTGGCACCGTAGGAGCCCGCGGTTGCTGCCGCGTACGCGGTCAACCGCCTGACCTCGGCATCGATCACCTTCCAAGCGGCCAGGACGGACAGCGCCACTTCGATGGGATCCGCGTCCCACATACGCTCCGCGGGCAACCCGGTCTGTCGGGAGCGAATCGCCGAGGCCAGCGGATTCAAGGCGTCGTACAGCGCCTTGTCGAGTTCTGCCTGCTCTTCCGGTGTGATCTCAGAGACCATCATGTGACAACTCTAGTTTACGATGTGGCAGATGACAACCAAAGTTTCCATGGACCTGCGAGGAGATCGCGTCGGCGTCGGGCGCGCACGGGCAAAGGCAGACGCGACGGTCGTGATCACGTACAACCAACCGCCGTTCATGGATCGTTCGAAGCATGCGACCGGTGAAGAGCGAGCAGGCCCACCCAGACCGAACGCGGGCAGCTGCTGGCCGACCGGAGCCCTGGTGCGTGCGTGGCGGCCGGACAGGTTACTTTGCTCGGATGAGTCTTCTTGGTGATGTGGGTGAGCGCGACGGCTGGCGCTGCTGGGTGTGCGACGAAGCGGTCGACCCCGACAAGTCAGTTAACGATCCGCGGGGGCCCAGCGTCGACAGCCGCACCGTCGACCGGAAGGCCAAGGTCGCCGAGCGGCTCGCGCACCGCGGGTGCAACAGCCGCAAGGGCGCGGTCAAGGTGGTCATCGCCTGGCCGGAGCACCTGTACGTAGTCGACCCCGCGCCGCTGATCGCCGTTGGCGACAGGCTGGAGCGCAAGGGGGGCCGCGAGGTGGTGGGCCGCTGTCCGACGAGGAAGGATGCCGAAGAGGCGGCGGATTGGCTGGTGGACAGGTTCTCCCGACTGCTGCCGGGGCTGCCGGTGACCGCCGGCGTCGAGGCGGGCGGCGGCCAGTTCCTCGTCAGTCTGACCACCGGCCGCCGCTGATCGGGGATCACCCCCTCAGCCAAGGACGGCCGACGACGCCCGCGCCACTCGATGAGCAGCGGGTCGTCCAGGAGTCGTCCAGGCGGCGGTTTTCCGGGTCCGGTCCTGCGCGCCGCAGGAACTCCAGGGGGCGGCCGAGGAGAGGGGCTGCCTGTCTCGGGCTGTGGCGGGGGGACTGGCGGGCGGCGTCTACGGACCGTCCGGGACGCCGAGCGGCACGGTGAACCGCGGCTGCCAGCCTTCCTCCGTCAGCACCACCAGCTGGACCGCCGTCGCACGGGTCCGCAGCGGCAGCAGGCTGCCGATCGCAGCGCGGACATGGGCGGCAGCTGTCGGGTCGTCCGTACCCATAGCGACCGTGACATGGGCGGCGGGCTGCGTCCCGAAGCGGCCCCCGTACGGGCGCAACCCGGGCCACTGGGCGCGGAACGCATCGACAATCGGCTGCAGTCCCGGAACGGTGACGGCGACGAAGCCGGACTCTGTCACGACCTCCTCCAAGAGCAGATCAGCTGCCGGGAAACTCGCCGCCAGACGACGCACGCCCTTCTCGTCCTGATCTGTCAGCGCCGATTCCGGCACAAACGGGTAGAGAAGCGAGACGTGAGCCGGCACCCCACGACGCACCAGAGCCGGGTCGATACGCCACGCCGCATCGAGGAGCGGGGTGGCATCCGGCAAGACAACAACGACGGCAGTGGTCCCTGGCTCTGGCACGCCGTCATCATCGCAGGCGAGTCCGCTACTGCGCGCTCGTTGGAGTGGTCGCCAACCTGCCCCCGGGGGCAGCCCTCAACGGGTTACAACCGCATCAGCTTCGTAAGGGCGGGGCAAGCGACCGCGGGTATTGGTGTCCAAGCGCACGGCGACCAGTTGTGATGCGGGGGTGATACCCGCGTCACTGAGCGGCCTTTCGTCGCTCTCCGTACTGTTTCCTCGCGCCCATTCGGACCCCAGGCCCCTGAGCTGCTGATTGCTGCGCTGGTCGATCAGAACCCAGTCCCGGCCGTACCGGAGAGGTGGGACGAAACCGTGGAGGGCGTCTGCCCACAGTGCGTCGAGGAAATCACTCACCGTCTGCGTGCTGAAGAGCGTGCAGCGGAACACATCTCCTGGAGCCCCGGTGATGGGGCTGATGTCGACGGTCAGCGTGCGCTCGGCGAGTGTCTGTTCGGCAGTGGCCATCGCCTCCTCCAGTACGTCGGAGATCTCTGAAGGATTGGCGAGAGCAGTCGGCAGCACGGTCCGCAGGGTGTCGTTGACTACCGCCTGGATGGTCTCGGGATCACGCACAGACCTCCGGCGCATGCCGTCCACATAGGTGTTGATCGGCACGTGTTCGGGGAAGTCCCCGGGCGCGTAGAGCACTTCCGGCCGCTGCCACAGGATGATGAAGAAAACGGTGGAGACCAGGACGGGAAACGACACGGCGAACACCGCGAGCAGCCCTTGAACCCAGCCGCTTGACTGAGCGGCAGCGATACCTACCGTCGTTTCTGAGAGACCCAGGAACAGTGCGATGATCCATAGAGGGTTGAGGACGCGCGGCGGATGCCCCGGTGGCAGTTCACTGGCCATCACACCAGGGTGGCAGACCGGAACGGCCTATGGGACCGCTATGGGTGAGGACCGTGTCGGGGTGGATGGTGAAGACCCGGTCCAGGCCCACGATGGCCAGGATGCGGGCGGTGTTGGCCGGGACGGCCGCCAGGGCGATGTCGCCGCCCTGCTCGATGGCCAGGTTTCGGGCGGCCAGCAGGGCGGTGATGCCGCTGGAGTCGCAGAATTGCAGGCCGCCGAGGTCCATGACCAGGACCTGCCCGCCAGTAACGGTGAGCTGATCCACGGCCTTGCGGAGTTGCGGTGCCGTCGCGTGGTCGAGGTCACCGGTGATCTCCAGTACGGGACCGGTGGCCGCGTCGCGGGTGGTGATGGTCAGCGGGCTCATTTCAGTTCTTCGCTCGCGGGAGTGGTAAGGGAGGCAGGCATGCCGAAGGCGAGGAGCGCGGTGTCATCGTCGAGGCCCGCGCCGAAACCGTTGATCAGTTCCGTCAGGGCGCTGACCAGAGCTTGGGGGCCTGCGGGTGGCCGGCCCGCGGCGAAGGTGCGCAAGGCATCGTCGCCGTACTGTTCGCGTCCGGGCCCGGTGCGGGCCTCGGTGAGTCCGTCGGTGTAGACGAGCAGGGTGTCGCCGGGGTACAGCTGCGTACGGGCGGCGGTGAACTGGACCTTGGGCAGGACGCCGATGAGCATCCCGCCGGGGGTGGGCAGGTAGTCGGCGCTGCCGTCCGCGCGCTGGATCAGCGTGGAGGGGTGCCCGCCGGAGGCCAGGTTCACCTCGACCTGGCCGTCACCGGGGTGCAAGGTGCCGAATATGGCGGTGCAGTAGCGGGTGTCGCCGCTGGTGTACCGCTCGTGCAGCACGGTGTTGAGGGTGGTCAGCACCGTGACGGGGTCGGGGTCGTGCAGGGCAGCTGCGCGCAGGGTGTAGCGGGTCAGCGAGGTGACCGCCGCGGCCTGGGGGCCCTTGCCGCACACGTCGCCGAGGAAGAACGCCCATTGGCCGGCGCCGAGGGGGAAGAGATCGTAGAAGTCTCCGCCGAGCAGGTCCGGGGAGGCTGTGTGGTAGTAGGAGGCGGCCTCCAGGCCCGGGATGGCGGGCAGTTGGGCGGGAAGCAGGCTTTGCTGAAGGACGGCGAGGGCTTCCTGGAGGCGGTCGCGGTCAGCCTCGGCCTGCCGGCGTGCTTGTTCGGCCGCCTTGCGGCTGCGCAGCAGTTCCTTCTCGTAGGCGCGGCGGTCGCGCGCGTCGAAGACAGTGGTGCGGATCAGCACCGGCTCGCCCCCTTCGCTGGTCTTCACCTTCGCGGTGACCAGCACGGGTATCCGCTGTCTGCCGGCGCCTCTGATCTCCAGGGCGATGCCGCTGATCTCGCCTTCCATCCGCAGCGTCGGGGCGAAGTGCGTTTCGTGGTAGAGCTTGCCGCCCACCGTGAGCAGATCGGTGAACCGCATCCGGCCCACCACCTGTGGCCGCTCCAGGCCCAGCCACTCCAGCAACGTGGTGTTGATCTTCGCGATGGTGCCGTCCAGCAACGTCGACAGGTAGCCGCAGGGAGCCTGTTCGTACAGCTCCTCAGCGCTGTCCTCCAGCAGGGAGGTGAATAACGCGTCGGTGGCATCCACGTCGGGCTCCCCGTCCGGGTCCTGATGGGTGGGGCACATCATCGAGTCGATCCGAGGAAGCTGGTGATCGCCGCGGCGGTAGCCTCGGGTGCGCTCAGCTGCGGACAGTGGCCGGTCGCCTCCAGCGTCACCAGTCGGCTTCCGGGGATCGCGGCGTGGACGAAGGCGCCGACCTCGCGGGGAGCGATCATGTCCTGCGTGCACTCCAGGACCAGCGTCGGCACAGTGACCGTCTTCAAATCCTCGCGGCTGTCGGACAGGAACGTCGTGCGGGCGAAGACCTGCGCCATGTCCGGATCTGTGGCGCAGAACGAGGCGGTCAGCTCCTCGCCGAGTTCCGGCCGGTCCGCGTTCCCCATGATGACCGGGGCCATCGCCGCCGACCAGCCCAGGTAATTCGACTCCAGAGACTCCAGCAGTTCGTCGATGTCGTCCGCGCTGAAGCCGCCCCGGTATCCGGCGTCGTCGATATAGCAGGGAGACGGCGCCACCATCACCAGACGGGAGAACCGCTGCGGTGCCTTCGCCGCCGCGAGGACTCCGACCATCGCACTGACCGAATGCCCCACAAAGGTCACATCCCGCAGGTCCAGCTCCTCGCAGACCTCCAGTACGTCGCGTGCGTAGCCCTCCAGTGAGCTGTAGCGCCGCTCATCCCAGGCCGAGGCGTCCGCCCGGCCCGAGCCCACGTAGTCGAAGAGCACCACCCGGTACTCCGCGGCCAGAGCGGGGAGCACCAGTCGCCACATGTTCTGGTCGCAGCCGAACCCGTGCGCCAGCACGAGCACCCGCCCGTCCGTACGGCCGGTGACGGTGACGTTGTTCCTGCTGCGGATATCCATACCGGCCAGTCTCCCACCCCCCTTCCCGGCCGAAGCGGGGGCCTGCCCACACGCTGCTCTCCCGAAGCACTTGTGGCTCCCCATCCCATCGAGGTCAACCTCGACGCCGGCGGAACCCCTTCGATTCAGCATGGCCGCACGGCTGGCCTGCAGGGTGGACAACCCCCACTGCGCACGCGGCGGCGAGTGACCTGTGGTCTACGTTCAGTTGGCAAGCGGCTCACGTGGGTGCGGCCGCGTGACGCTGAAAACGTGACGGTGAAAGAGGTACGCGCATGATGCGACGCATGGCGAGGGCGCTGGGGACGTGCGTGGCGGCCGCGACACTCGCACTCGCAGTTCCTGGCACCGCCTACGCCGCCGACGGGTACCTGATCATCGACGGTGTGGTCCACGAGGAGCCGACCGGCTGCTTCCCGCTGGGGGACTTCGTTCCGCCGGTGGTGTCCAATCACACGGACGCGATCGCGGAGGTGCACTCCGGGCCGGACTGCACGGGAGAGGTCACCTGGCTCGTCTATCCCGGTGAGAGTTACTACCCGAACGGCAGCAGGAGCGTCTTCGTGCTCTGACGTCCCCGCGAACCACTCTGTGGCTGGGTACTGTCCGCCACGTCACGAGCGAGGAACGACAGGACGGGGCTGCCCGCCCTGACCGGTCGGATGGAACGTGCATGTCCGCTCTCCGCTCTCCGCCTCGTCGTGGCTTTGGTCGTCGTGGTCGTCATCCGCCGGGCCGCCGATCGCGAGGGACGGCCCGGCCGTCGTGAAAGTAATGGGCCCCAGGGTGGCCACGGATCGTCGGTTACTTGCGCGTCCGGGCCGCCTCCACCCGCTGGAGGTGGATCACGACGTCGTGCGCTTGAGTCAGCCGGATCTGCGGGGCGTCCGCGGTCCCGGGGTAGGCGGCGCCGATGTTCTTGACGGGGTGCGGCGCGGCGAGCCAGGCGCGGGCCGCTGCCGGGGCGTTGCGCAGGTCCACCACGAAGTCGCGGTACCGAACCCGGTCCAGGGTGTGCTCGGCGGTGCCGGGCGCGGCCGGGCCGACGGTGAAGCGGTGGACGCCGCCGTCCTGGCCGAAGGCGTTGAACGAGCCCTGGCCGAACGTGAGGCCGACACTCAGGTAGCCGCCGCGCAGCTGCTCGCGAAGGAATTCGCCCTGGACCCGCGGATAGGTGGCGGGGGTGTACGTCCTGAGGGCGACGTGGCCGTTGTGGGCGGCGAGCAGGATCTTGTCTCCGGTTCGGTGCTGCCACCAGGCGATGTTCTCCGCCATGATCCGGTCGCGGTGGAGCATGGCGCCGGTGACGCCCCGCGGGTCGTCCAGGTCGAAGGCGAACAGCGTGGTCATCTGGTGGATCGCCGTGGCGTGCTGGACGGCCCAGGCATGCGCGTCGGCGTCGGCGCCCGTGCCGGGCCGCTGCTTGAGCAGGTCCACCGCCCGGCCGGTCCGCTCGGCGAGTTCCTTCCGTTCGGCCATCGGCTTCGACAGGTAGTCGTTGACGTACGTCTCGGCGTCGGTGGTGGGCCGCAGGCCCCGGTACAGCTCCGTGAGCTGCGGCACGAGTTCGGGGCGTGCCGCGGCCGCGTAGGCGTTCACCTTGTCGTACAGCTCGGTACCGGCGAACCCGCCGTCGTCGCCGACGAAGCGAACCGGGTCCTTCGGATGCTTGACGTTGTACGCGCGCATCCACTGGAGCAGATCGCGGTACTCGGTCTGGTTCCACCACCGGTAGGTGCCCTGGAACTCCTCGTCCATGATCTGCTGCAAGTCGCCCTCGCCCCGCAGGAGGTAGGCGTCGAGCCGCAGCCCGGTGCTCCAGGGGGCTTCGAGGGCGAAGACCCGGAAGCCCTTCTCCTCGACCAGGTACCGGAAGACCCGGTGCTTGAGGGTGAAGAACTCGTGGGAGCCGTGGGTGGCCTCGCCCAGACCCACCACCCGGGCGTCCCCCACCATCCGACCGAACGGACGGAGGTCGGCCAGGCCGCCGAGGGGCTCGGTAGTGCGCAGCGGGTGGGCCACCCGGCCGAGGGCCGCCTCGGGGGAGCGGAAGGCGGCCGCCGCGACCCCCTTGGGGCCGGCGGGCGCGGCGGCGTCGGCGGCGTTGGATGGGGCGGTCGGGGCGGCCGGTGTGGCGTCGGCCGTGGCCGATGCGGCGGCCGGGGCGGGCGGTGCGGCGGCGGAGGCGGCCGGGGTGACGGCCAGGATGGCACCGAGTGGGATGAGCAGGGCGGCGAGCAGGGCCTTGGGCGTGTTCATGGGCCCCACTCTCGCCGCGCGGGTCCGCTCCGTACCATCCGCTGCACCCCCCGACCGGCCCGGGGGCTAGCCTCACCCGCCGACTGTGTCGGCCGCAGCGGCCGGCAAGGGGGGCGTGGATCGAGGCTGAGCTGTGCGAGCGAGCCTGGACCGGTTGCCCGACCGCCAACGCCGGTGGACCAGTCACCGGATCGGCCGTCGACCGGAGGCCGTCGACCGGATCTGTCGACGGGTGGGTGCCGAGTGGGCCAGTCGGAGGGAATAGGACTTTGGTCCCGTGTGGAGCGATCACGAACGGATATGCGTATGTCGCCGGTCGTCCGCGTCGGAGCGACCGGCGGACAGCCCTGGGGTACCCCCGTCGGGCTCTCTACGGAACCACCTACAGCAAAGGACGCACACCGTGGGCATCATCGCCTGGATTCTCATCGGCCTCATCGCGGGCGCCATCGCCAAGGCACTCACGCCCGGCAAGGACCCGGGCGGCTGCCTTGTGACGATGCTGCTCGGCATCGTCGGCGGTCTGCTCGGCGGCTGGCTCGGCAAGGTGATCTTCGGTGTGCACTCCATCAATGGTTTCTTCCACCTCTCGACGTGGATCGCCGCGATCGTCGGTTCGGTGATCGTGCTCCTGGTGTACCGCCTCATCACCGGGCAGCGTTCGCGCTGACCGCGACCGGTACTCCGGTTCCCTCCGGCGGGGCGCGGACACGTCACCTGCGGGTGCACGGGCCGTTGCTGAGCGACCGTGTCGTACCTGGATGGGGTCCGTCTCCGCGCCTTTGGCGGTGGCGGGCCCCGTACGTATGCCTTCGCGCACCGCACCGCCCCGCACCGTACGGCACTGCCGGGGCTGGAACGTCTGCTGCCGGAGGGGGCGCCTTCTCCGCTTGGAGGGGGCGCCTTCTCGGCCTGTCAGGAACCGAAGGGGTGCGGAGCACCTACCCCGCGAGGATCCTGGCGGGGTCACTGAGCTGGTCGGGGTTGGCGCCCATGCGAGTACCTGGCCGAAAGCGCCGTGCTGCTGCCCAACGCACCCCGGCCGGCTCTGCGACAGCAGGAACCCGTAGGCGAAGAAACCCGAGGCGTTCGAACGACGGGATTGTGGGCTTGCGTTTGCACGTTCACGATGCGGGGTTCGTTTGCGCCGCACTGGCTGTGGAGCGTGTGCCTGCGCGTGTCATGCCGAGCGTCATCAGGTGGTGGAAGGGGCGGATGACGTTGAAGTAGAGCGGCCCGGTCCACCGGTGGTACTTCACGATGGTGGCCACCTCGAACCGGGCGCAACCGTCTGCCGAGGGTGCGGTGACGATCGCGAGAGAGGCGGTCAGATGGGTGTCGGCTGCTTCCAGGACGATGTACCGGTCGACAGCGGCGTCAGTGACGGTGAAGAAGGCGACCTTGGCGCCGGGGATGAAGGAGATCTCCTCGGGCCGTAGCGGCCGGCCGGCCGGGATGTGGGGATCGCGCAGTCGCAGGAGCCTGGCCAGGACCGTCCTGGCGCGGAACAACACCTTCATCCATCCGGGCTGCCAACTCAAGGCTCCCGCGACGAACTCCCGCAGGGTCGCTTCGGATTCGGTCCGCTTCACGTCCACGTGGTCCGCGCCGGAAAGTATGGAGGCAAGTTCGGGAGTGGCGTCGATGATGTTCATAGTGTGTGTCCTCCTTTGTACGGGGGGGGGAGCAGGGGAGTAGTCAGGACGCCGATTGCTCCAGCAGCGGAAGCAGAAGCTCGTACATGTCACGCAGCTCTGCTTTGGGTAGCGGGGGCATCAGGTGCTCCGCGCCGACCAGCATCAGGTAGAGCATCCTGGCCGTCTGATCCGGCTTGCTGTAGCCGGCCTGTTCGCACAGTCCCCGCAGATATTCGATACGTGTGGCGTCCACCCGCTCCTGCACCCGCGCCGCTTCCGGATCCTGTTTCGCCCAGGCCCGCATCGCTACCCCCAGTGGCAGGCCGGCGTCCTTGGTCGCTTCTGCCAGGAGCCTGCTCAACCTCTCCCGCGCCGGGAGAGATTCGATCGCTTCCAGCCGGTCGATGATCGATGTGGTGAAACTGGCCTCGAAGTGGTCGAGCAGCCGGGTCCGATACTTCGGCATCGATCCGAAGTGGTGGTAGAAGGCGCCCTTCGACATGCTCATGCGCTCACACAGCCGCTCCAGCGTCACCGCCGGCGCGCCCTGCTCCGCCAGCAGCACCAAGCCCTGCTCCAGCCACGCCGAACTTCCTGCGCTCACGCTGTCTCTCCTCACGCCATACCAAAAGGTTTGGTATGGCACTCTAGCAAGACGCGCTCGCGGCAAGTGAGGGAAACAGACGGGTTGGTGATCGAGGAGGGAGCCGCGACCCGGGAGTCCGGCGCCGGGCGCGGGCGCTGATCGGGCGCTGACCCGGCGGGGGAACGGGAACGGCCGGGACGATCCGCGCGCCCTGCGGGCTCCAGGTCGGCGCAGCGTAGCTGCCCACAGGTCGTCCACGCTGACAAGGCGCGTCTGGTCGCGGGGGTGGTCCAGACTGCTTTCGCAGAGCGCTGGTTGATGTCCCACTCGGGGGAGTGGATGGGACGGCCGGGGCGGGGCAAGCGCAGGGTATGGGCGACGATGCCATGACAAGGCAACTCGAGGGAAAGAGCACGGATTACCGCTGTGCGTTCGTCCTGGGCGGAGGCGGGGCACTGGGCGCCTACGAGGTCGGGATGCTGAGAGCACTGATCGAGAACGGAATCCGCCCGGACCTGGTGATCGGAACATCCGTGGGCGCGATCAACGGCGCGGCGATCGCGGCCGAGCCGACGGCGAAGGCCGTGGCGCAGCTGGGTGAGTTGTGGGGGAGCCTGGGCCGCTCGGGCGTGTTCTCCGGCTCGGTTCTCCAGAGCCTTCGGCTCGCCGCCCGGAACCGGACCCACGTCTATTCCTCCGCACCGCTGCGCGAACTCCTGGAAACCTGGCTCCCCGCACGGCACATCGAGGATCTCGCGGTGCCGTTCCAGTGCGTCGCGGCGAGTATCGAAGGTGCCGCCGAACGCTGGTTCACCCAGGGGCCTCTGGTCCCGGCGGTCATGGCCTCGTGCGCGGTCCCGGGGCTCCTGCCGCCGCTCGAAATCGACGGCGAGCACTTCGTCGACGGAGGCCTGATCAACAGCATCCCGGTGGGCCGCGCGGTCGCTGCCGGAGCCCGTACCGTCTACGTGCTCCAGGTCGGACGCGTTGAGCGGCCACTGCAAGTTCCCCGGGCGCCCTGGGAGGTGGCTGCCGTGGCCTTCGAGATCGCCCGTCGCCATCGCTTCACCCGGGACATGACCGATCTGCCTCCGGAAGTCGAGGTACACCTGCTGCCCACGGGAGCGGCGTCCGGCAAGGGAGAGGACCTCGCCGGTCGGAAGTTCCGCCACCGCGACTTCGGCCTCTCCGCGCGGCGGATGGACTTGGCGTACGAAGCGTCGGCCGCCTACCTGGCAGCCGCAGGAAAGCCCCGCAGGGACGCAGCGTCATGAGTCGCGCGGTCGGCGCTCGTGATGTGGCCAGGCGATGCGTCAGCGTGCCCGCACTCGTCGTCCTGATCCCCGTCGCCGGGGCTCTGCTGCTGGTGACGCTGGTGCTGGCGCCGCTGTCGTTGTTCGCCGGACGGTCCGGGCGGGCCTGGCAGCCCCAACGGCTGGCTCTCTATGTCCTCGTATACCTCATCGCCGACCTGGGCGGGGTGCTCGCGGCAGGTGGCGTGCGACTGCGCTGCCTGGGCGGGGGCCGAGACCGCGAAGAGCGTCTGGTGACGCTCAACTACCGAGTGCTGGCGCGGCTGCTGGACTTCCTGGTCACGTGCTCGCGATGGATCTTCTCGCTACGAGTCGAGGTCGACCCGCCGATCCCGCCGATCCCTTCGAGTACGGAACGGCCGGGCGAGGGCATAGTGGTCTTTGCCCGCCATGCCGGCCCCGGAGACTCCATCCTGCTGGTGCACGGTCTCCTCTGCCGCGCGGGCCTGCGCCCCCAGGTCGTCCTCAAGCAGTTCCTCCGCTGGGACCCGTGTCTGGACATCGTGCTCAGCCGCCTGCCGCACTGCTTCGTCCCCCACCGGGCCGAAGCCGGGACCTCGGCGGCCATCGGCTTGTTGGCGGCCGCACTGCGCCCGGGGGAGGCGCTGGTGATGTTCCCTGAGGGCGGCAACTTCACAGAGCGTCGCAGGCGGCGGGCCATCGGCTGGCTCAACCGCACCGGCCAGCTGCGGCGAGCGGCTCGCGCCCGCCATGAGCAGCACGTCCTGCCACCCAGGATGGAGGGATCGCTCGCGGCACTGTCGGGGGCGGGCGATGCCGGAGCGGCGGTCGCCTTCGTCGCGCACACCGGTCTCGATCGGATCGACTCCCCGGCCCGGCTGTGGCAGTCGATCCCCCTGCGGCGGGCGGTCCGCGCCACTTGGTGGAGCGTGCCCGCCCGTGCGATACCGGCCGAGCGGCAGGCCCGTCAGTGGTGGCTGACCGACCAGTGGTCGCGGGTGGACGCCTGGGTCACCCGCGAGTGGAACCGCCCCACCCCGGCACCGCCCGCCGCGCCCTAGGCTGGGGCACGTACGGCGAGTGGGCGTTGGCCCGCAGGGTTGCCGACACCATTGATGGGACCGGCCGTCGGTGAAACCACCGCAGTGGGCGTGCCCCGGGTTTCAGTGAGGGCGGCGGAAGGTGGTCCGGTAGGTCTGCGGTGTTGTGCCGGTGACGCGTTTGAACCGTTCGCGGAAGGCGGTCGCGGATCCAAAACCCGCCTGCACGGCGATACGTTCGACGGGGTGATCACTGTGCTCCAGTAGGTACTGGGCGTGTCGGACGCGTGCGCGGAGCAGCCACTGCAGGGGGGTCGTACCGGTCTGCTCGCGGAAGCGGCGGCTGAAGGTGCGGGTGCTCATGGCGCAGCGCGAGGCCATGGCCTCCAGAGTGAGATCCTCGCCGAGGTGGTCCTGGATCCAGGTCAGCGTCGGTTCCAGAAGTGAGCCGCGAGGCAGCGGCGGGGGTTCGTGGACGATGTACTGGGCCTGGCCGCCTTCTCGCTCCAGGGGGGTGACGGCCAGTCGGGCCGCGTCCGCCGCGACGGCTGAGCCCAGGTCGCGGCGGACCAGGTGCAGGCACAGGTCCATGCCGGCTGAGGCCCCGGCGGAGGTGAGCAGTTGGCCGTTGTCCACGTAGAGGACGTCCGGGCGCACGTCGATGTTCGGGTACTGCTGGGCGAGTTGGTCGGCGGCGATCCAGTGGGTGGTCGCCGCCAGGCCGTCCAGCAGGCCGGTGGCGGCCAGGGTGAAGGCGCCGCCGCAGATCGAGGCGATGCGCGCACCGTCGGCGGCGGCGTCACGCAGTGCCTGGAGAGCCTCGGCCGGGGGCGGCTCCGCGTGCTGTTCCCGGCCGGGCACGATGATGGTGTCGGCACCGGCCAAGCCGTCCAGCCCCCAGGGCGCGCGGATGGTGAACGTCTCGGTCGGCACCTCCGGCCCGGTTCCGCAGACGCGCACCCGGTAGGGACGACGCCCGTCCGGCAGGCGTACGCGTCCGAACACCTCGACCGGGATGGCCATGTCGAAGGCCACCGTCTGGTCCAGCGCAAGAATCGCCACGGTGTGCATCCCTGCAGGCTACGCCCGCTTGCTGCCGTAACACACCGTGCAGGTCATGAAGTTGAGGGTCAGGAAGGCACTGGTCGGCGGAGTGGCGAGAACTCGTTGAGGTGTGTCATTCCAGCCCATGGTCGGGGTGTGTCGTGCCGCCTAGCGTGAGCCGGGCAGTCAGGAACCGAGAGAAATGAGAGTCGCTGATGCTGGCACAGTTCGTCCTCTTCGACGGGTTCGACCCGTTGGATGTCATCGCTCCGTTCGAGATCTTCAGCGCCGCCCAGGCCTTCACCGACCGGGTGACCGTCGAACTGGTCTGTGCGGAAGGGGCCAGGCAGGTACCGAGTGGAATACCCGGCGTCGCGCTGACGGCCGCCGCTCCTCTGGCCCCGGATCGCGCGGACCTGGTCGTTGTGCCGGGCGCGGCCGGCAGGCTCCCGGGGCAGGGCGCGGACGACTCTGCCGAGGATCAGATTCCCGTGACCCTCGGCCACGCGCTGACCACCAAGCTCCCGACGTTGCTGGCCGACGCGCTGGCCGCAGAGGGCACCACGGTGGCCACGGTCTGCGGCGGGTCGCTGGTGCTGTCGATGGCCGGGCTTGTGCACGGCCGCCGCGCCACCACCCATCACCAGGGTCTGGACCTGCTGGGCGCGGGCGGTGTGCACGTGGTCCCGGGCCGGGTGGTCGACGACGGCGACCTGGTCACCGCCGGCGGCGTCACCTCTGGCCTGGATCTGGGCCTGTATCTGCTGGAACGGGAGGTCGGGCCGAAAGTCGCGCTCGCGGTGGAGCACCTGTTCGCCTACGAGCGTCGCGGTGTCGTCTGGCGCGACCAGGGGATTGTGCCGATGTTCCCCGCCGCCGGCGCGCGGTAGCCGCGCTGACCCAAGCTCCTGCTCATGCCGTACGTGCTCGCGGCGATCGTCGCCCCACCACGGAAGTGTGACCCATGACCGCCAACTCCGGATCCGTGCCCGCGTCACGGGGCGTACGCAGGCCGCTGCACGTCTCGGCAACCATCGAACTGGTCAGCCTCGCCGCATTGTTGGTCAACATCGCGACCAGGGATGCCCGGGAGATCGCCGCGTTGTTCGGGCCCGTGCACGGGGTCACCTGGCTTTTCGGCTTGGGGGCACGATGAACGACCGCCTTCCTGGGTTCGCGGCTACGACGGCGCCGACCCTGGCGTTCGTGGTCGCCTACGGTGCCGAGGGGCCGCGGACCGCGCTCGTGGCGGCCACCGTGACCGGTGTACTGGTTCTGGCCGTTGGTCTGTGGACCCGCCGGTACCTCCAGCATGCGGCAGTGGGCGCTCTGCTGGCGGTGGTCTGCGCGGCCGTGGCGGCCGGTACCGGGCAGGCACGGGGTTTCTTCCTGCTGCCCATGTTGCTGCCCGCGGCCTCCTCGGCGGCCTGCCTGCTGTCGGTACTGGCAGGGCGTCCCCTGGCCGGCCTGGTCGCGAACCGGGTCGTGGGCGGCCCACCGAGCTGGCGGTCGCAACCGCCCCTGCACCGTTTCTATCGCTGGATGACGGTGTACGTCGGCTTGGTGTGCCTGCTGAGTCTGGGTGCGCAGGCCGCCCTGTACAGCCGTGCGGAGGTCGCCTGGCTCGGTCTCCTCCACGTCGTCATGGGAGCGCTGTGGCCCGGGATCACTGCCGCCACTCTGGCCCTGTCACGCATGGCCGTGACCCGTCACCGCGACCCGGGCTGTGAGCACTGACGCTCTTCGCGCGGACACCGTTCCAGCCACCCTCCAGCGTTCTCACCATGGCGCACTCTCGGGCGCGCCATGCTCGGGCCCGGACGAGGTCCATGGCGACCACCCGCCCGACCACCAGGGCGCCGTCTCCTTCACCCCGGACCGGCTGAAGGACGCGAACGTGCTGTTCGCCCTCCGTGTCGGTCTGCCCGACGTGGAGGTCTTCACCCGGACCCGCGACGACGGCACCGTCGACGGATATCTCCACGACGGTCGCTCCTCGTGGGCCACCCTCAGCCAGGCGGGATCCGGAGTGACCGAAGCTGCTCAGCGAGGCCCGCGTCGCCTGGCCGAGGAAGCCATGCGCGCCCTCCAACTGTGGGCACAGCACGGCTGCCGTCGCCGTTCGCGAGCCCGGCACGGGGGGTTTCCCGCCGGCGTCGTCAGAATCGCACGGCGCCGATATCGCGGACGGTCTGGGCGAGGGCGCGGATGGCTTCGTTTTCGGCGTCCCTGCGCCACACCAGTGCGTAAGGGATGGTTCCCATGTCGGGGACGGGTACGAAGCGCACGTGGGACAGCGCGGACCAGTAGCGGGTGACGTGTGAGGGGAAGGGGTGGACGATCTCGCCGGTGATCACCAGGTGGATCAGTTCGTCGGCATTGGTGACCTGCTCGACACGCTCCAGCGTCTGGCCTCGGGGCGTGTAGAACGGCAGGTAGCCGTCCTCCCAGTAGTCGGGCATCTCGGGGGGCATGGCATGGGCGAAGTCGGCCAGGGCCTCGACCGGCACGACGGTTCTGTCGGCGAGTTCGTGGACCGCGGAGACGGCCAGGACCCGACGGTCATGGAAGAGGACCGGGCCGACGGTGATATCGGGGTCGTCCACCGGCAGCCAGGTGATGAACACATCCATGTCGCCGTCGCGGAGCCGTCCGAACGGGTCGACATAGGGGGCCCTGCGGATCTGCAGCTCCCACTGGGGGTGCCGAGCCTGGAACGTCTTCCAGAAGTGGTGCAGATCCGGGACGTTGAACGGCATCATGCCTACGCGCAGACGTTCGGTCTTGCCGCGGGCGGTCATCCGGGCGCGTTCGAGACTGTCCCGCAGATTGGCGTAGACCGGCAACAGGTCGGTACGCAGCTGGCGGCCGAGTGCGGTCAGGCGGATCTGGCGGCGGTTGGACCGGTCGAACAACAGGCCCCCGAGTTTGCGCTCCTGACGGCCAATCGACTGACTGACGCGTGCCTGGGTGAGGTGCAGCCGTGCGGCCGCACGGCCGAAGTGCAGTTCCTCCGCCAGCGTCAGGAATATCTCGATGTCACGTACTTCCACGTGTAGCCGACCCCCGTCATAAGCCTGAGTTATCGGATCTTACTGATCTTCGACGTTGATGGGCGCGGCGAGACGCTGAAGGATCGACACACCACACCCGGCGAATTGCGTGCGCCCGGGCACCTCACCTCTCGGACCCGGGCACCTCACCTCTCAGACAGGAATAGCGCACATGCACACCCCAGCCGACACCGCCGGCCGCGTCTGGTTCATCACCGGCGCGAGCCGGGGCCTCGGCCACGCCTTCGCCGAAGCAGCGCTGATGAGCGGCGACCGCGTAGCGGTCGCGGCCCGCACCACAGCCCCGTTGGAGGCGCTTGCGGTCGCCCACCCCGGTAAGGTCCTGCCCCTCGGGGTGGACGTGACCGATCGCGACGCGGTGTTCGCCGCCGTCGCCGAGGCGGTCGGCCACTTCGGCCGGCTCGACATCGTCGTCAACAACGCCGGAATGCTGGCGATGGGCATGGTCGAGGAGTTCACCGAAGCCGAGGCCCGGGCCCAACTGGACCTCAACTTCTTCGGCGCGCTGTGGGTTGCCCAGGCCGTCATGCCGGTCCTGCGCAAGCACGGCTCCGGCCATCTGGTGCAGGTCTCCAGCATCGCCGCGCTGGGCGGCTTTCCCAGTTCTGGCCTGTACAGCGCCAGCAAGTTCGCCCGGGAAGGTCTCAGCGATGGACACCTGGGCGGCGTGGGAGCACGTCAGCCGCGCCGTCGAACACGCGATTCCCGCACCCGCCGTCACGGATGCCGGGCCCGGCTCGCAGCGAGAACACGATGGACCGGGTGCCCCCGGGCCGGGGCCGAGCCAGGTCCTGCCGGCCGTCGGAACTGTCGGGTGCCGGCATCAGGACGGCATGTGCACCGGTGGGTAGACCGGCTGCCCGGCAGGGCGGCCCGCACCGAGCGCAGCAGACGGATCACTCCACTTCCGAGGGGGTCGCGGCATGTCGTCGTTCCGTACCACGGCGGAGGTCATCCACCGCTTCAACCGTGCCTTCATCGACCATGACGCTTCCTCACTCGCCGACCTGATCGCCGACGACTGTGTGATGGAGGCGAAAGAGCCGGCCCCGGAAGGGGCCCGCTACGAAGGCCGCGCCGCGTGCCTGGAGTTCTGCCGGGCACTCGCCGAGGACCGTAGGGGCCGCTTCGACCCGGAGGCCGTGATCGTCACCGGCGAACGGGCGACCGTCCGCTGGCGCTACCGCTTCGGTGACGGACCGGCCGACTCGGTCCGGGGCGTGACGCTCGTACTCGTACGCGATGGGCTGATCGTCGAGTCCCTCGGTTACGGCAAGACCGCCGGCGACCTCCCACCTGCCGGGGCCGGAATCAACCAAGAGCAAAGGACGTCCTGACATGCGCGTGTTGTTGGCCGCGTACGGTTCGCGCGGAGATGTGGAGCCGATGCTGGCGCTGGGGGCGGCTCTGCGCGCATGCGGTGTGCGGGTGCAGGTATGCGCCCCGCCGGAGTTCGTGGAGCCGCGGGATGAGGGCGACACCCCCGTGGTGGCGTTCAGCCATTCGTTGCGCGCGATGGCGGCCGACGTGGTCACGCGGGCGACGGAGGACCGGCCGACGCAGGGCCTGTCCGGGTGCGTGGCCGGGATGGTCGCCGCGACGTACGACTCGGTTGCGGTCGCGACGGCGACTGACGGATGCGACGTCGTGGTGGCGGCCGGGCCGATCCCGACGGCAGCCGCCGCGCGGGCGGTCGCCGAGAAACTGGGCGTCCCTTACGTGTTCGTCACCTACTCCCCGGCCCATCTGCCGTGGCCGCACCACCGGCCGCTCGCGTGGCCGGGGCGGCTGCTCCCTCCGGAGGCGACGGACGACCGGGTGCTGTGGGACGTGAACGGTGAGCGGGTGAACGCCTTGTTCGGCGAGGGGATCAACACCCAGCGGGGGGCGATCGGCCTGCCGCCGGTGGACGACGTCCGCGACCAGGTCCTCACCGGGCGCCCGTTGCTGGCGGCGGATGCGACCCTGAGTCCGGGGCCGCGGCCGGCCGGTCTCGACGTGGTGCAGACCGGTGCGTGGATACGGCCGGACAACCGCCCGCTCCCGGCGGACTTGGACGCGTTTTTGAAGGCTGGCACACCACCGGTGTACGTGGACTTCGGGACCATGCCCGCCCGTGACGGTGACGCCCGGGGCACTGCTCGGGCCGCTGTCCAGGCGATCCGCGCGCAGGGCCGGCGCGTCGTCATCGGTCGCGGCTGTTTCGACCTGGCGGTGACCGACGGCCAGGGCGACTGCTTCGTTGCCGACGAAGCCAACTTGCAGGCACTTTTCACGCGGTCCGCCGTCGTCGTGCACCACGGGGACCCGGGCACCACGACGACGGCAGCCCTGGCCGGGGTGCCGCAGGTGGTGGTACCGCAGACGGCGGACCAGGCTTACTGGGCGAGCCGGGTGGTCGACCTGGGCATCGGCGCAGCGCACGATGGACCGGGGCTGACGTACCCGTCCTTGTCGGTCGCGTTGAGGACCGTCCTGAACCCCGGGACCCGGGCGCGAGCGGACGCCATGGCGGTCGCGATCCGTACGGACGGGGCGGCGGTGGCCGGGAGGTTGCTACGCGAGATGGTCGGCCGAGGAAGGCCACTCGTGGCGGCATGAAACGCACAGGGGCGTCCACCCGAGAAGCTGAGCCGCGCCGGGCATCGCAGGTGGTGCCCGAGGTGCCGGGGCTTCGGAAGGGGGGTACGGCCGGGGCGCGACCGGATGCCACCTGGGCAAGGGACAGCGGGGTCTGCGGCACGCGCGTTTTTACGGTGCCGCGTGGGGCAACTCGCTGCATCCGGCGAAGTGGGCGTCCGGCTGTGGCCCCACCAAGGACGAAGCAGGGACGGATCTCTGGCAGGCCGCAGACGTTCGGATCCGTCATATCAATGTTCACGCAGATCACATCGGCACATCGGGGGAGACGCCAATGCCTGTGGAGGCGGCAAAGCGGATGTGGACACGGGCGTCGGGCCGTGAGGTTCCGGCGGCCGAGAGGTTCGACTGGTTCACCGAGACGGTGTGCACGGACCTGTTGCCCGTGGAGATCAGAACCGATCGGACGAATGACTTCCACGCCGACATCGGGTCGGTCGAGCTGGGCGCGCTCACGGTGTCGACGCTGGAGTTCTCGCCCGTATGGTCGCGCCGTACTCCGGCGCACATCAGGCAGGGTGACCCCGAGCAGTACCAACTCGCACTGGTTCAGGGCAATGCGATGAAAGCCTGCCAACTCGGCCGGGACTCCGGCCCGGTCGTCGACGGCTTCATCGTCACCCATACCTCGGGCCCGTTGGAGTGTGACACCGACCGCGCCGGTGGACCGGTCCGCGCGATCGTCCTCCACATCCCGCGATCGGAGCTTCCCCTGCGCGCTGGGCGCGCCGACCACCTCGTCGCCCGTCGGCTTCCCCGCACCGGCCTCGGCGCGGTGATGGCCGACTTCCTGACGAGCCTGTGCGACAACGGTCCGGATTGCCGGAGCGAGGAGCTGCCGGCGCTCGGGCGGGCAGCCCTCGACATGGCCACGGCCTACCTGGCCGAGCAGCTCGGCGTCCTTGAGGAGACTGGGCCCGAGGTCCGTGCCCGTGCTCTCCTGGAGCGGGCCAAGGTCTTCATCGAACGCAACCTGGATGATCCCGACCTCACCCCCCAGGCGGTCGCCGACCACCACCACATCTCCTTGCGCGGCCTCTACGCGCTGTTCGGGGACGAGCCCAAGGGTGTCGCCGCCCTCATCCGGACCCGCCGCCTCGAGCGCTGCCGCGCCGATCTCGCTCGGCCGGAGCTGCGCGCGCTGCCCATCCAGGCGATCGCCGTTCGCTGGGGCCTTTCCAATGCCACCGTCTTCGGCCGCGCCTTCCGCCAGGCCTATGGCCTGACCCCCGGCGAGTACCGCCGCCTTGCGCTGGGCTCCGGCTCTGCACGCGTCGTCGAACGATTCTGCACGCTGCGTCGACCATCGCTCCTTGAGCGCGCCTAGATTCTGTTTCCGCAGGTGAGGCGGAAAGCACCACCTGCTCTGGACAACGAACAAAGGGGATTGGACGTGAAGGTACTCGTCCTGGGTTCCACCGGATACATCGGGTCGGCCGTGGTGCGGCGGCTCGCGGCGGAGGGCCACCAGGTGGTCCACTTCGCGAAGGACGCCAGCCGTACACCGGCCGACGCCCCGGTGGTGGTGGGTGACCTGAGCGACCCGGCCTCGTTGCGGGCCGCCGTCACCGATGACATCGACGCCGTGATCAACCTTGCCACGCCGACCGGCGACGAGGCAGTGGACGCGGCGGCCGTGGACGCGCTGACCGAGCGGCTGCGCGGCTCCGGACGAGCCTTCGTCTACACCAGCGGCGTGTGGGTGCTCGGCGCCACCGGCGACGCGCCCGTCGACGAGGAGGCGCCCACGAACGCCATCGCCATCGTCGGCTACCGCCCGCGGATCGAGCAGCGGGTCCTGGCCGCGGGCGGGGACGATGTACGAGCCGTCGTTGTGCGGCCCGGCATCGTGTACGGCCGGGGCGGCGGTATACCTGGGCTGATGACCGGATGGGCGCGTGAGCACGGCACCGGCCGTTACGTCGGGTCGGCCGCGACCCGCTGGCCGATGGTGCACGTGGATGACCTCGCTGACCTGTTCGTGCTGGCGGTGACGAAGGCCGCCTCGGGCAGCGTGCTGCACGGCGTGGCACACGAGGCGGTGCCGGTCGCGGCGCTGGCCGCGGCCGCCGATGTCGCCGCGGGAGGTACCGGCCGGGCCGAGCCCTGGCCGCTGGAGCAGGCGGCCGAGGCCGTGGGCGCTCCGTTCACCGAGGCGCTGGGCCTGAACCAGGTGGTGTCCGGGCAGCGTGCCGTCACCGAACTCGGCTGGCGGCCCAGCCGTCCGTACGTCCTGACCGAGCTGACCGAGCTGACCGAGCTGACCGAGCTGACCGAGCTGGCCGGAGGCGACCGTGGCTGACCTCACCGGTTCGACGCTGCCCATCTGCCGCACCTGCGGCACGCAGTACGCCGCCCCGCGCCCCGACTGCCCGGTCTGCCTGGACGAGCGCCAGTACGTGGGACGCCACGGCCAGCAGTGGACCAGCCTCGCCGAGTTGCGCGCCGAAGGTCACCAGGGCCGCTTCGAGGAGCAGGGTCCGGACATCGTCGGCATCGGCTGCACGCCGGAGTTCGCCATCGGCCAGCGAGCCCTGCTGCTGCGTACAGCCGCGGGCAACGTTCTGTGGGACTGCGTGCCCTACCTCGACGACGCGATGATCCAGGAGGTGCGGAAGCTCGGCGGCATCAGCGCGATCGCCATCAGCCACCCCCACTTCTACTCCGCCATGGTCGACTGGGCGCACGCCTTCGATGCCCCCGTCTACCTGCACGAGGCGGACCGCGACTGGGTCGGCCGCCCCGATCCCGCCCTGCGCTTCTGGAGTGGACAGACCCACCGGCTGACCGAGGAACTGACGCTGATCAACCCGGGCGTCCACTTCCCGGGCAGCACCGTCATGCACCTGAACACCGACCAAGGCGCCCTTTTCACCGGCGACATCGTCAACGTCGGCCCCGACCCCCGCTGGGTCAGCATCATGTACAGCTACGCCAACCACGTTCCCGAGCGCCCCGACGCCGTCCGGGCCGCAGGCAAACTGCTCGCCGGTTACCGCTTCGACCGGATCTACGGTGCCTGGTGGGACCGCGTCGTGGCCGCCGAGGGCAACGAGGTCCTGGCCCGGTCCATCGAGCGCTACCTGCGCTTCGAACAGGCCCTGCCGACAGAGAGCAACACATGACCGCCCCACAACACGCATGACATCGTGACCGCTGGGCATCGGGGTGCTGACGGTGCAGGGGGCGGCCCAGCCACCCGCGATCGCGGTCACGGCACGGGCCGACAGGGGTACCTGGAAATCACCCCAGTAGGTGATCCGACTGCATCGACGCCCAGGACGCCCCGGGTGCCTTCGAGTTGTGGAACCGGTGGGTACCTGCCACTTCGGCGGATACCCCACCCGCACATTCATTTATCCGCTCTGTTCATGGCGTGTGCCCGTCCTGGCATTTGCCGGGCCGGGCACATGCCCTCCAGAGCCGGCCGCGTGTGCTGCCCCTGTGCCGGGCCGTGTGGCGGCTCCGGAGTGGCCCCGAGAGGTCACGGGTCGGGCCGGGGGTTTGGCGTCGCCGTAGTGCGGCTGGAGCGGAACGGCCCTTGTCCGGCCGTGGGGGTGGGTCAGTACAGCGGGCAGCCCTTGGGCATCTTGCCGAAGTCGGTGAACGCGTACCCTGTGTCGCCGCCCTGTGTCTTGGTCTTCAGCTGGGGCGCCCAGCCGGACGGCTGGAGGATCTCGGCGTAGATACCGGCCGACTGCGGGAGCGCGGGACGCGCCCGGTTGAGGGTGCCGAACCGGGTGATCTGCGTGCCGTCGGCCTCGTCATGGAAGGTGACCGAGGGGCCCTTGGGGCTCATAGTCATCCGCGCCTCGGTGCCCGCGCCGATGTCCTCGTGCTGCAAGACGGTGCACTGCTTCACGACGAGGGCCTCGTCGAGGGAACAGCCGTTGGGGAGCCTGGGGAAGCTCAGCAGCCCGTAATCACCGTCCCTGCCGCCCTGGGTCTTGGTGAGCAGCTGGGGCGTCGAGCCGTAGGGGTTGAGTATCTCCTCCTCGATTCCCGCTGACTGCGGGAGCGCGGGACGGGCACGGTTGAGGGTGCCGAACCGGGTGATCTGCGTACCGTCGGCCGCGTCGTGGAAGGTGACCGACGGGCCTTGCAGACTCATCGTCAGCCGGACGTTCGTGCCCGCGCCGATCGAGTCGGTCGTGGTTACGGTGCACTGGGCGGCGGACGGGGCGGCGGAGGCGGTGCGGGGGCCGTGGGCCGTGGCCGCGAACGCCGCCGTCGGAAGGAGAGCGGAACCGGCGAGTGCGGTGACAGCGAGGCCGGCACGGAGGGCGTAACGCAAGACAACTCCTGTGCGTGGAAGTACCGATAGAGACAACACCTGGTACACCGCGTGCGCCACACGGGGCAGCGGTCGCCTTCTGTCCCGGCCGGTGCCGAAAGACAGTAGGGGAAGAAGCGGTGTAAAAGTGAATCTAGAGGGACACACACAGCGGACCCGTCCCCTCCACGTCACGGAACGGTCACTGCCACCGGAACAGCGTCTTCGGCGAGGCCCCGAGGCTGACCGGCCCGGCCATGGTCGCGGTCAAGTGGACCGGTTGCGGTCAGTTGGTGGCCGTCAGCGCCTCGCGTGCTGCGGTGAGGATCTCCTCGGAGAGCGGCGAGCCCTTGGTGGCTCAGGACAGGACGAGTGCGCCGAACATGGTGCACAGCCGGATGAGGCCGTCCTGGTCCTCGGTGGTGAGCCAGTCGGCGAAGTCGCCCACTCCCTGGGTGTAGACGCGGCGGGCCTCGCTTTCTCCGTCGCCGCGGGCCATGTCGGTGGCGAGCGCGGCGACCGGGGCACCCGTCTGCCGCGTTGTCGCGGCCCAAGCAGTACCTCGTCTTCACCGACACCGAACACGGCCGACGCGAAGCACGCGCCTTCATGGGACGGCTGAAGGAGCGCACAAACCACCGCGACGAAGCCATTTCGCTGACGTCGTTGCGCGCCCAGCTGAAGGCCATCCACACGTGGGGCCTCCAGCCGCCGGCCGACCTGTCCCGCATCCGCCAGCCCGTCCTGGTGGCCAACGGCGAGAGCGGCCGGATGGTGCCGAGCGAGAACACCCTCGACCTCGCCGCACGCCTGCCCCGAGGCGAACTCGTCCCCCTCTACCCGGACGCCGGGCACGGCGGCATCTTCCAGTTCCACGACGCGTTCGTGGCCAGGACCCTGGCATTCCTCGAAGCACGGCCCGACGCCTGACCGCTGATGCCACCGTCAAGGCCCTTGGGCGGGACCTGGTCCTGGGTGAGTCCAGCTGCCATCGAGAACAGGTCAGCCCACTAGGGTCGGGGCCATGACGACACCCGCTGCCAGTAGTGCATTCGATTCACTCCGCCTCGACGCCGTGCACGACCAGGAGGCGTTGCGCCGGACCTACGGATTGCCCAAGGATGCGGCTTTGCGCAAGCAGATGCCCGAACTCACCGACCAGACCCGGCGGCTGATCGGCTGCTCATCGCTGGTGCTGGTCGCCAGCGCGGATACCGAGGGCAACTGTGACGTATCCCCGCGCGGTGGCCCCGCCGGGTTCGTCTCCGTCCTGGACGCACGAACGGTGGCGATACCGGACGCGACCGGCAACAAACGCCTGGACACCCTGCAGAACGTCATCGCCACCGGCCGGGCCGGACTGCTGTTCGTCATCCCGGGTCGCACCACGACGCTCAGGGTGAACGGCCGGGCCTGCGTCTCCACTCGGCCGGAGCTGCTGTCGCAGCTGACCGCCGTGGGCAAGCCGCCGGCCAGTGCGCTGGTGGTGGGGATCGAGGAGGTCTACCCGCACTGCCCCAAGTCGCTCATGCGCAGCGGGGCCTGGAAGCCGGAGCAGTGGCTGCCGATTGATGCGCAGCCCACCTCGGCTGAGGTGACACTGGCGCAGTTGCGGATGCCGGAGTTGACGATCGCTGACATTGAGCAGGCCGAGGCGGACTCGTTGAAGTACAGGTACGCGTAAGAACCCGTCCTGCGGTTACTGAAACCACCAACCGCCCGCAACCGGCACATGAACACACTCCAGGATCAACTGCGGATCAGCTGCTTGCCCTTGTGCCTGGGCGGGGGAGGGAATTCACCTGCCTCGGAAACGTCAATACTCATGGAAATCGGGGCAGTGCCGCGCGCCCGGCGGCACCGCCCTGCGGGTCCGGCCATGGTGAGCGAGGCGCGCTCCGCATAGGTCCAGCAGCCGGTGCGGACCACCGGTCCAGGTGGCCGCCCGGTCCGCACCCGGTGATGGGCGGACTACCGCCCGACGGAGTGCGAATCTCCGGCGGCGCCGAGGTGATCGGCCCCGGTTTGCTCGGTGCCGGTAGCCAAGTCCTCGGCCCGATCTACGCCCGCTCGGTCGATTTGGCTGCGGGCCGCCCGCACACCTACCCCGACCCGGACCACCGAGGAGCCGTCCTCAAAGGCTTCGGCCGCGCTCAAGGCATCTGCTTGGGCACAGGTGAAGTCCTTAACGGCGCCGGCGACTTCGCCGCTGTACCCCTCCAACGCCAGCGCCATTACCACCCCGACGCCCCGCACCTGCCGGGGCTGTAGCGCTCTGGGCCGTTGCGGACCGACTGGTGCCAGTCAACGGCACACCAACCAGCGATCCGATGATCTGAAGGAAACGGCCGACCTCGTTCCTGGGGCGTGGGTGATCGACGACGTGTCGTTTCCCCACCCGTGTGGCAACGCGTCGGCCGGGGTGGCGCGCCCGTACTGTGGAGCGGTCGGTAAACGGGTGAACTGCCAGGTCGCGGTCGGTGCCCATGCTGTCCCCGAAACCGCCGCGTGCACGTTGGAGTGCAGTTGAAGGTACCGGTCGTGGTCGCCGATGCCGGCTACGGGTGCGGGACCTCTTTCGTGCCGTCGGACTCCGGCCCCATGGTGTGCTTCTCGCGGGTGTGCCCCTTGAGGAGTTTTTCCGCGACTTCGTGGACCCGAGCCGGGTCGTAGACCATCACCGTCTTGCCCGGCGAATACATCGCGGCACCTCGGGGCGTGTACTGATAACTGCGGACGCCGTGGCGGACAGCCAGCGCGTCGACCGAGCCGACTGGCACGTGCCACAGGGCAGCCAGGGACGATGGCGCCCACCACTCGTCCGGGCACACGAAGTTCCGATCAACCTCCGTCCGGTACTCCACCGCTACGTGCGCCGGGCGGAGTCGGGTGGTCAACCAGTCGAGCAGTGCCTTCGCGTCGACCCGGGACATCGGGGCCTGAAAGCCCGGCTCGCAGTCCCTCTTTCCTGCACGCGTGTACAACACCACTTTGAGTGACTTCCGTTGGCCCAGCCTGATCCGCTCGACAATGACGACGCGCTGCAGGTCAGCGACGGAAACGGTCGACGAACGCAGGAAGGAAGCGATCACGAGTTGCTGTGCATTCCCCTGAGGACGGAACTCGACCCAGCGGACCGTCGTGGTTGA
Organism: Streptomyces sp. NPDC005878; assembly: GCF_040629815.1. NCBI lineage: Bacteria > Bacillati > Actinomycetota > Actinomycetes > Kitasatosporales > Streptomycetaceae > Streptomyces > Streptomyces sp. NPDC005878. The sequence continues at coordinate 53,728 of NZ_JBEXWK010000020.1, read as the reverse complement.
CACCACGAGTATCGACGCCAGGAAGAGACCGATCATGGCCAGGACTGTCAGCCCGAGACCAACCCAGAACAGGGCCCAGACCACCCCGGACTCCGTGAGCACGGCGATCACCAAAGCCGGCAGCAGGAGGGGGGCCGCGATCCACAGCGGGATGAAGAAGCTCCCGCCGAGCGCGACACTGAACTCCCGGACTCGGCTCGGCACGAACACCAGCCGCTCACCCTTTGCCGTCGCCGACACAACTCCCGCCAACGGATCCGTGCTGCGTTTGGCCATGAATCAAATGTAGATACGAGCAGCGCAATTGGTAAGAGGCTGGCACGGAACGGCAGTTCCACACCCGCGAGGGACCCCGTCCTACCTCCCGCGCAAGGCTGTTGAACGGATCACCGAGCCAGCCACAAGCACATCGGGCCCCAAGGCCTGTTCTACGCGTTCGTGTGCACGCAGCACTCCCGGCCCGAGCCTTCGACGGCTTTAAGCGGCAGAACGACGAGGCGCTCCGCGCCCTCGTGTTCCTCCCCCTATGACGAAACTATTCCGCTCCGGCCTGGGCGGGGGGGGCATCGATACGGCCGTGACGCCCCGCGACAACACCTTGAGCTCCGAGAGCCGGCGCGGGACGTCCTGCAGGCACCGCCGGATCGAGGCCCCCCTTGTTATTCACGCGGAACGGCACCAGCAGGGGCCGGGCAGACGAGCTCGAACGTCTCAGGGTCCAGGGACGTCGTCCGGTCGGCCCGCAGCTTCGTCGTGATCCGTGATCCACACCGTAGGGCTGGTATCCGATCGGAAACCAGCCCTCGGCCTACGCTCCCTTCCATGGAAACGAACAGCAGCAAGATCATCATCTTCGGGGCCGGCGGCCGGGTCGGCCGGCGGCCGAGGCGGAGGCCCGGCGGCGGGGCCACGAGGTCACAGCGGCCGGGCGGGCCGACGGCGAGGTGACGGACCCAGCAGCTGTAGCGCGGCTCGCCGCCGGGCACGACGCGGCGATCGTCGCCGTCTACGACCCCGCGACAAGCCCCGGCGAGTTCTTTCCCGCAGTGGCCCGCGCCCTCGCTCAAGGCCTCCCGGCTGCCGGGGTGACGCGACTGGTATCGGTCGGGCTGGCATCCGTACTGCCCACCGCGACCGGGGACTTGCTGATGGACACGCCCGGATATCCCCAGGAGTGGCGGGAGTTCTACGTCGGTCACGGCGCCGGGACCGAGACGCTTCGCGCGGCCGCGCCGGATTCGCTGGACTGGGTGGTCCTGAGCCCGGCTGGAGACTTTGACGACGAGGCCGAGCCCTCGGGCGGTTACGCGCTCGCCCCAGCTGCTGCCGAGAGCCGGATCACAACCGCGGACTTCGCCCGCGCGCTGCTGGACGAGGTCGAGGTGACGACTCTGCACCGGACCCACGCGGGGGTGTCCGCCGCATGACCAACATGAGCCACGACAACCCGAACCCTTGGATCGCCGAGCACATCCGCCACTTCTAGGAGACCGGCGGCGATCCCCGCCCCCGGTTTTGACGAGTAACGGTACGAGAAGCGCAACACCGTCGAACGGGCCATCAATCGGTTGAAGCAGCACCGGGCGGGGGCCGCCCGCGACGACAAGCACCGTTACGTCTATCTCGGCACCGCCCCTGCGGCAGCCCCCTGATCTGGCTCCGAACGTGATCGGCGGCAAGCTAGTCGGGGACGACCCCCGTGTTCTGGCAGGCGGTCAGCAGCCAGCGGCCATCGGCTTGCTTCGAGATCACGTACAGCGGGGCGCCCTCGCTCTCCTCGCCCGGGGCCAGGTAACGCTGACGGACCTTGACGGCAGCGACGTCGGGACGGATGAAGAGCACGTGGACCACCTCATAGGTGACCTTGCCGTCCCAGCTCGCCGCAGGGAGGACCTTGCGGGTGAACTCCGAGATCGCGTCGAGGCCGATGAGAACCTTGCCGTGGGCCGTCGTCCAGATCGCGTCCGGGTGGAAGAGGCCGAGGAATTCCTCGGGGTCCTTGTTCTGCTGAGAGTGCTCGACGGTGGCGACGAGCTGGCTGATCGCTTCGATGTCTGCCGCGTGGGATGTGGATTCCGTGGTCATGTAGATCACCGTCGCACCTCAAGCATGATTGAGGTCAAGCGTGCGATCGCAAGGCGCGGTGCGAGGCGTCCGCCGCTGACGGCAGCAGCGCCGCGACGAGTTCACGGGGCCGGGCGGCGACGGCGAACGTGTCATGGCTGCCATCAGTCGCTGGATGGTGATCTTCCTGGGCGGGGCGGCTCGTACACTGTCGAAAATGGAGGACCACACGGCCACCGGGATCGGTGCACGCCCGGCGCCCGTCTTGCGGCAGTACGTCGACTCGTATGTCGGCTTCGACCTCCGCAAGCTCCCGACGGGGGTGCACTGCGGCCCGCCGAGCCGCGCGCTCACTGCGGTGATCAGCCTGGCAGATCCTCTGGAGGTGGCGGCCGGCGTTGACGACGGGTCACCGGTCACCCGATTCGGCAGCGTGGCCGGTGGCCTGATGTGCCGGTCCGTCGCGATTCATCACGACGGACGCCAGCAAGGTGTTCAGGTAGCGCTGACACCGCTCGGGGCTCGGGCCATCTACGGCATGCCCGCCGCTGAGCTCGCCCACCGACTGGTCCCGCTTGACGAGCTTCTCGGGGCGCTTGCCGGCGAGTTGGTCGACCGGCTCCGATCGGCGACAACATGGGCGGCGCGGTTCACCGCGCTGGACGAATTGCTCCTCCGAGCTGTCGGCCGTGACGCCTGCGGCGACCATGCGCGCCGGGTGCGCCCCGAGGTGGCCGAGGCGTGGCGTCGCCTCGTCGCCGCGCGGGGTTGCGTCCAGGTTGGTGCGGTCGCCACGGAACTCGGCTGGAGCCGTCGGTACCTCACCGAGCGGTTTCGCGGTGAGATGGGCCTGTCGCCGAAGACCTTCGCCCGAGTCTTGCGCTTCGAGCACGCGCACGAACTGGCGGCGGCGCGGAACCCGCTCCCATGGGGTGATGTGGCCAGCGTCTCTGGCTACGCCGACCAGGCCCATCTCGTGAGGGACTGGCGCGAGTTCACGGGCCGAACGCCGACGGCCTGGCGTCGCAGCGAAGTCCTCCTCGGAACCGGGTAGCGCCAACCGTCTGCCCGTCGCGTCGGCATCTCTTCCCTTTTCTTCAAGACCGCCCGATCGCTGTCGTGGACGATCTTCGGCATGAGACTCGTAAACCACGCAAGCAATACGGCGGACCTGCGGACCACCCCCGTGCATCTCGGTTTGGGATCGAGAGCGCAACCCGTCGAGGGCTTCACCTGGGACCCGGAGGTGCTCCAGGCTTACAGCGCCGCGGTCGCGTCAGACGGCGCCGAGGGCCGGTTGGTGATGATCTTCGACGGCGACGGTCTCGGTGACCATTGGGAGAGCCACCCTGCAGGCGACGAACTGGTCGTTTGCCTCAGCGGGTCCGTGACGGTGACCCGCGACGTGGACGGGGTGCTCGACCGCGTTCTGCTCGGACCGGGCGAGGCCACCATCAACCCGGCCGGGGTATGGCACGCGGTCGACATGGAGGGGCCGACGTCCATCCTGGCCATCACCGCGACCCTCGGCACTGACCACCGTCCTCGGACCGACACCCGCCCGACCGAACACGTTGGCACGCCCAGCCCGGAGGAAGCGCCGTGACGACACGCATCGCGTGCCTCGGCGACAGCCTCACCCGCGCGCAGTTCAGCGTCGACTACCTGGATCTTCTCGGACGACGCCACTCTCCCGGTGACGTGCAGCTTGCCCGTTTCGGCGCCAACGGCGACTTCGCCTACAACCTCTTGCAGCGCCTCGATGCCGTCGTCACGAACCCACCCGATGTGATCACCGTGTTGATCGGGACCAACGACGCCCGAGCAAGCATTGCCGGCTACCCCGTCGAGCAGGCCATGAAGCGCAAGCAGCTCCCCGAACGCCCGTCGGCCGGCTGGTTCCAACAGTGCCTGGAAGCCGTCGTCGCACGGCTGCGAGCGGAGACCGACGCGACGATCGGTCTGCTGTCGCTACCGGTACTCGGCCAACAACTCGACGGAGCGGCGGCACAGGCGTCGCAGGCGTACAGCCGGATGATCGCCGAGGTCGCCGACAGCAACGAGGTGGCGTACCTTCCCCTCCACGAACGCCAGATCGAGGAACTGCGTCAGGCGGACCCGCCGCCGATTCCATACCGGGAGGTGACGCCGGCAGCGGTCGTCGGCGTCCTCGCCCAGCACACCTTGCTGCGCCGCAGCCTTGACACGATCTCGCGGCGGCGAGGTCTTGTGCTCACGACCGACCACATCCACCAGAACAGCCGCGGCGCCACCCTCATCGCTGAAACCATCGACGCCGGCCTGCTGACCCGGAGCGCATAGTTGGTTCCGGCACCTGGCCAGTCGGATGCCATCGACCGCGGGGGAGGTGGCATCCGATCCAGGCGGTCAACGCCTACGACATCCGGCTCGTCGGGTTGCGTGACCACCAAAAGGTGAGCGGTATCAGCTCGTCGGGCGAGGGATGACCCTGGTGTTCGTTCGCGCGGATGACAGCGAGGAAGGCACCGTAGACCCCGTCTCCCGCGACCCAGGCGGCCCGAGAACCGGTATCGAGGAATCGGGTGACCAGTCGCTCGGCCAGCTCTGGCTTGGCCGCGAACTCCGTATGGTCACCGAGGCCGGCGGCCCGGCAGCCCGGCAGCCCGGCAGCGACCGGGATCGGAGGTCCAGGAGCGCGGAGCATGATAGCCACGGCTTCCTCGGCGGAGGTCCGGCGGTCTTCGGGGCGCTCGTCCCAGAGGCAGGAGGCCCCAACCCCAGGCCAGGCATGCGGGGCAGGAATTCAGGCCGCCCGTGGGCACAGTTGCGGTAGAGACCAGCCGTCCCGTCGGCACGGGACCACCGGCAGGGCTGGCCGCGATCTCGGCCCTGGCCAGCGGGTAGGCTGCTGGGCGCAGGCGTACCACACGGGGGATTTTGCATGAGCGACGACAAGCTGCCCGAACCGTCCCAGCTGCCGCTGTCGCCGGACGAGCTGAAACGGCACCACTCCGAGTGGGCCGCCGGCACCGTCAAGGCGCCGCCCGCCGACAGCTACGTGGACCCGCTCACACCGATCCCGCTGCGCCCGGCTCCGCCGCTCGGCGGCTCGCCCCTGCTCAAGCCACCACTCCAGGGACCTTCTCTCCAGGGCCCTCCGCTCGCGACTACCCCCGACTTCCGGCTCGGGCCGTACCCGCCCCTGTCGCCGTCCGGGCCGCCGCAGGACATGCTCCGTATCGCGCCCGGCGTCCTCACCGCGGCGGCGGGCCGCGCGGACGAGATCCACACGGCCTTCACCAAGCCCGCCGCGGCGCTGGAGGACCCCGCACAGAAGGCGTCGGCGGCGATGGACGGCTGGGAGTCGGCCAAGGCCATCCGTACGGCCGGCACGCAGTGGGAGAAACAGGCCGGCACCGTGGCGGGCTGGCTGGCGCGGATCGCTGAGAGCCTGCGGGTGGGCGCCCGGGACTACCACACGACGGATCACGCCGTGGACGAGTCACTCCGTGGCATCGCGCCGCGCCGCTCGAAGCTGGAGGGGCTGTAGTGCCGTCGTTCTACCGGGAGATCCTGGACACCGACCTCGGCCCCCTGCAGAAGCTCGCCGACCAGTGGCGCACCACGCACAAGGACCTGACCGGGCTGCCCAAGCGTGTCCACGACGAGGTGCTCACGCCGCTGCGCGACAAGGGTTACTGGGAGGGCGCGGCCGCTCCGTACGCCTGGCGGATGATCGACGACATCGAGCGGCAGATCGAGGCGGCGGTCAAGGTCGCGGAGGCGGCCGTCGGCGTTCTCGACGACGCTCTGGGCGAGCTCAAGGCCGTACAGAAGGACTTGAAGGACGCCGTTCGGCGCGCCCAGGACAAGGGCCTGTACATCGACCCCAGCGGCACAGTCTCCACCGACGTGGTCAACGGCGTCTGCACAGTGGTCGAGAAGGGGTCGGCGGACGCCAAGGCCATCGAGGACGCCCAGCGGGAGATCGTCGACCTGGTGAAGCGGGGCGCCGTCGCCGACCGGAACCTGGCATTCTCCCTCATGTCCGACATCGGGCTCGGTGACTGGTTCAACACCGCGCCGCAGCACAAGAACATCGACACGACCAACACCATCAGCCAGGCCGACTACAACGCCCTGGGCCTGGCGATGCAGGGCAAGAACCCGTACCCGAGCACGCAGGGCGACGACCCGTACTCCCTCGGCTTCGACTGGGTCACCGGCAGCGGGGCGCGCGAGCGCGAGTACCACGACGGCGACCGGATGACCGAGCTGATCAAATCCAGCGTCAGCATGGAGCAGTTGCGCGCGGACACCCTCGCCAACTGGCGCAAGGACGGAAACGACGAGGGAACCGTCAGCTACTCCATCTCCAAGGGCGGCAAGATAGGCGCTCTGGAAAAGCTCGTCCTCACCGATCTGCCGGCGATCGCCACCGGCGACGAGGACCACCTGGGTGAGGCGTTCGTCGGCTCGTACTCCCTCGACTACGCGGTCAAGGGCCAGGACCCCGACGGCTCCCTCGTCGTCGAGTACACCCTCAAGAACAAGACGAGCAACGAATCCTTCCTCCACTTCGTCGGCTACTACGACTGGCTGAAGAAGGTGAACCGCGACGACGGTGTCTTCTCCACCGTCGGACAGCACATGACCTGGACCGAACGCATCCCCGCAGCAGGAAAGTAACCCCGTGCCCCCACACTCCCGGCGCGCCCTGGGCGCCGTCGCCGCCCTTGTACTCCTCGCCGCTCCACTCACCGCGTGCGGTTCCGACGCCCTCGAGCGCTGCGTCCCGGTTGCCGCCGACTCCGCCACCCCCGGCGAGCTCATCGGCAGTTACGAGGGTGCGCATGAGGCGGACGGCGTACGTCTCACGCTGTCCCCGGACGGTGCCATGCGCGCGGAGAAGTGGCCCACCGGTGACTACCACCGTGCCACGCTGGGCGCCACCTTCAACGGCTCCGGCACCTGGGAGGTCGAGCGGGCCACAGGGACCGAAGACCGCGCGCTGCTGCGGCTGCACTTCACCAAGCCCACCATGTTCCTCAAGGGTGACACCCTCGACAAACTCACCATCGGCATCGACGCCTCCCGGGCAGTGCTCTACGAGGACTTCGACCCGGACGTCTGCCCCGACTTCCGCCTCCAACGGCGAAAGCCGTGACCGGCGACACGATGGTCGGCCTACAGGACGGCGGTATCCGTGCCCTCTGGCTCGCAGGTGTCGGAAACCCGCCGGGGCTCGTGAGTGCCGCCGGGTGACGTGCCGCGCGAAATCCAGATGCACCTGCGCCAGAGTGCGCTCGTATACTTGTGCGAACTGAATGGAGACGGGGGAGTGACGGCAGTGAAGCTTGCCGAGGCGCTGGCCGAACGTGCGGCGGCGACGCGTCGCGTAGAGCAGTTGCGTGCGCGCGTCGTCAGCAACGCCCGGTACCAGGAAGGGGAGACGCCCGCCGAGGACGCGACCCAGCTTCTGGCCGAGGCCGATGAGGTGCTGGTGACCCTGGAGGGGCTCATCCGGCGGATCAACCGGACCAATGCCACCGTGGACATGGGCCAGGACGGCACCCTCACCGATGCACTCGCGCGGCGGGATGTCCTGCGGTTGCGGCACTCGGTGGTCACTGCTGCGGCAGACGCGGCCGCCGGGACGGGGGATCGCGGATACGGCAGGCAGCTGCGGTCCGAACTGATGGTGCTCCCCGCGCTTCCGGTCGCGGAACTGCGCGCCCAGGCCGATGCGCTCGCCAGGGACATCCGCGAGGTCGACGTGCGTATCCAGCGCACGAACTGGGAGGTCGACCTGCTGGACTGACCAGTCCGGCAGACCAGGACGATGTGGAGCAGGTAGCAGCTCCGGAGGCGTGCACACACCGAGGGCCGGCGGTTTTCCGGCCCACCTGTGGTGCGTGAAGAGCAACGCGGGGGTTCGACTCCCCATCAACAGTGCAGCTCAACACGGCGTACAGGTAACGGTGCACAGCGCACAGCACATCACCACGTGCAGATCCGGGCTGCGAGGGCGGGTTCGGGGCACTCCACATCCCAGCAACGTCGGCGGCGAAGGCACCGGGCCCTGCGGCCGTATTGTCCTGGCGTGGCTCCGGATCGACATCGCCGGCTACGAGGCGCGCATCAAGGACGAGATCGAGGAAGTGATCTCCTTCCAGGAGAAGACCGGCCTGGACGTCTTGGTGCACGGTGAGCCCGAACGCAACGACATGGTGCAGTACTTCGCCGAGCAGTTCACCGGCTACCTCGCCACGCAACACGGTTGGGTCCAGTCCTACGGGACCCGCTACGTGCGCCCGCCGGTGCTGGGAGGGGACATCTCGCGCCCCGAGCCCATGACCGTCCGCTGGACCTCGTACGCGCAGTCCCTGACGGACAGGCCGGTCAAGGGCATGCTGACCGGGCCGGTCACGATGCTGGCCTGGTCCTTCGTACGGGACGACCAGTCGCTCGGCGAGACCGCCCGGCAGGTGGCGCTCGCCCTGCGGGACGAGGTCGACGATCTCGAGGCCGCGGGTACGTCGGTCATCCAGGTCGACGAACCGGCTCTCCGCGAGACCCTGCCGCTGCGCGCCGCCGACCACGCGAACTACCTGGCCTGGGCCACCGAGTCCTTCCGGCTGACCACCAGCGGGGTCTGGCCGGACACCCTGATCCACACCCATATGTGCTACGCCGAGTTCGGCGACATCGTGCAGGCCATCGACGACCTCGACGCCGACGTCATCAGCCTGGAAGCCGCGCGCTCCCACATGCAGGTCGCCCGCGAACTCGCCGCCCACGGCTATCCCCGCGAGGCCGGCCCCGGCGTGTGGGACATCCACTCCCCGCGCGTCCCGAGCGCTGAGGAGGCCGCCGGTCTGCTGCGTACCGGTCTGGAAGCCATTCCGGCCGGGCGGCTGTGGGTCAACCCCGACTGCGGCTTGAAGACCCGTGGCTGGTCCGAGACCCGTGCCTCCTTGGAGAACCTGGTCGCCGCGGCCCGTGAAGTCCGAGCCGGTCTCGTGGGCGACAACGCCTGACGCGTACGGCCGGGGCCGGACACGATTTCCGTGTCCGGCCCCCCGGTCGTCGAGCGCTGGTGTGGATCTGGCTTACTGGTGCGGATCTGGCTGAGCCGAGAGCCGACGCCGTGCTGGGCGCGGGTGCTTCCGCACTGACGGTGTCGGTGCGGGTGGCCAGCAGTCGCTGGGCGAGGACTCGGGTCTTGGCCGCGTCGGTGTTGTCCGGGAGAGGACGAGGAAGGCCAGGCCAGCGGCGACGACGAAGCCGGCGCCTGCGATCAGGGTGGCGTTCCAGTTGCCCAGGCCGGGTGCCAACCACCGGCTCAAGAGGATCGCGCCGCCGCCGAGAAGGATGCTGAGCAGGATCATCAGGAAGAAGCCGCGCGAGTCACGTGCGTTGGCATGACGTCACCTCAGTTGCAAAGAGCTGCCGCCCGCGCCTTCGTCAGTCCTTTGCTTCGTGGGACGGGCGGTTGACCTTTCAGGTCCGCTCCGAGGTCGTAGACGTTGGCTGCAAGGACGAGCTGCCGCGCACCGTCGGCGGTGGCTAGGGACACGCTGGTGAAGCCGGGCCCGCCACCGTCCGTCTCCCAGACGCTGATCGGCCTGGTACCGGGTTCCGAGCCGCAGGATACGTCCATGCGCTGCACACCGAGTCCGTACGCCGGTGCGTCGGGGAAGTGCACCGTGGTCAGGAGTTCGCGCTGCTGGGCGGGGTGCAGCAGTTTGCCGGTGAACAGCGCCCGGTGGAAGCGGGCCAGGTCGCTGACCGTGGAGATCATGGCGCCGGCGGTCCAGTCGTACGACGGGCTGAATCGCGTCACGTCACGTCCCATGAGGTCGTATCCGTGCAGATGGGAGCCGCGAATCGACGGGTCGGTCAGAGGGAAAGACGTGTCCTTCAGGCCGAGCGGTGCAAGAATCCGCCGATGGATCTCAAAAGGTGCGCTGTGATGGGTGGCTGCCTCGATCACCAGACCGGCGAGCAGGTAGTTGGTGTTGGAGTACGACCAGCTCGCGCCCGGCATGAACATTGGCTTGTGCCGGACGGCGCGGGCGATCACCTCCCGTGGCCGGTATACGTGATCCCATTCGTGTCGTTCCAGGTAGGGAGCGAAGAACTCCGGCTCGGTGGTGGGGTCGTAGATGCCCGAGGTGTGGTTGAGCAGTTGCCGGATGGTGATGGACGCTCCGGCATTGCCGTTTCCCTGGACCATGCCGGGCAGCCATTTCTCCACGCTGTCGCCGAGTGAGAGGCGCCCTTCGCCCTCCAGCTGCAGAAGCACCGTTGACACAAATGACTTGGTGTTACTGGCAATCCGGAACCGCTGGCCCGGCCGGGCTCGTTCGCCGCTCGCCGTATCCGCGAGCCCGGCCGCAGTCCGTGATTCGCGCTCTCCACGCCTGACATACGCCACGACGCCTGGGAATCCGTCCGTGACCGTCTGCTCAAGGGCCTCCTGAAAAGCGGCGGGCGGCGAGGCCGACGCTCGCTCCGCCGCGGCCACCGGGACGATCCCTGAGACCGTCGCGGCGCAAATGCCCACCCACAGGCCTGCAGCCCCTGCACGTACCTTCACCGATTGCTCCTGCCTTCTGTTGCCCGTGCCGTTCTGCCCTCAGCGTGCCGGGCCGCGCACCACTCGCCCATCCAGCTGACGCCCGTATCGCAACGGGGGCTGCCCCCCCTCCTCACCGCCCTGTCCCTCGCCACGTCTGTGCCGGACAAGGTCCTGTGCCCGGGCCGGCTGGGCGTAGTGCCCGGAATGACTGGCCGGTGCCGGTCATCGCCGCGAGCAGGTGATCCTGTGTGCTGTCGGGCCGGTAGGTGCCCCGCAGGGTCTTGCCGTCCACCGCGAGCGAGCTGCAGGCGTCCAGTTCCAGGCGGTGCCAGCGAGATCTCACCGGAGTTTGAGTGACCGGAGTCAGCGGGTGGGCGGTGTGGTGATGCCGAGGTCTTGGCGCATGGCGCGTTGCATCGCGCCGATCACATCCCATAGCTGGATAAGGTGCGTGTGGACGTCTTGCCATTTCTCCAGGTCGAGTGTGGTGTCCTCCAGGAGCGCAGTGAGCTGCTTCCTTGCGTCCGCCAGCGCCACACGGACCGCCTGGCACGTCTCCAGGACCGCGTCGGGGACCAGCATCTGTGCCTGGGCATAGATGCTCTGAAACTCGACGCGGGAGGCTTCCGTGTCGCCGTTCGCACCCGGGTGAGCCCCTCTGCGCAGGGCCTGGAGATCCTCCATCAGTAAGATCCGGTACGCACGGGCACTGGTGTTGAGGGCGACATAGGTGTCGCGTCGTCGTTCCAGGTTCTGCTGCGCTTCTTCGAAGAGCCGTGCAGCCTGGTCGGCCCGCTGTTGGAGTTCGAATTCCTGGAGGCGGGCGCGCGAGCCCACCCACGTGGTGGTGACCGGAGCCAGCAGAGTGCCCGCCACCCCGACCACCGCAACGAGCAGCGCTATGCCCCCTGAGTTCATTTCTCCCCCTCGATGGCTTCAGCCCAAGCATTCAGCCTTGGTCTTTGGCCACGGTCGTGGCAAGGTCGCTGCCTCAACACACGCCGGTACCTGAGCCAGGGGGGCACCGAGGCGTGCCAGACCTGCCGCCCCGGCAACGCCCTGGGGCGCGGTGACGCCGGCGCCGATCCAGGCCCAGCCCTTGTGCTCGCGGATGCGCTGCCAGACCAGCCGGACGCCGCCGATCTCGAAGAGGGCGGCGGCGACGACCAGGGCAACGGGACGAGCGGCAACCATGCCGGCGTCCCTACCGGCGGCCCGTGCTCGTGATCTTCAGCGGGTCCGCGGACGCCTTGCAGCCGCACCCGCCATCACCTGTGGCCTTCGCCGCGCAGGAGCAGGGGCTGGAGCGGCGGCGCTGGCCGAGCCACCAGGTCCCGGCGGCAAGCACGGCCAGCACGACGGCAAGGGCAGGCAGCCGGCCCGCTACCGCTCCGGCCCCGGCGCCGACGACACCGGCGGTGATCAGAGCAGGCAGCGCGCAGCACGCCACGCAGGCCAGGGCGGCCAGGACCCCGAGCGCCTTCGGGGCGCGGTGGGGGCGCAGGTCAGCAGCAGGGTCCGGCATGGCGGCTCTCCTCGGCAAGGCCGGTGAAGGGGATGGGACAGCAGGTGCTGGAGGCGCAGACGGTCAGGTCGTCGCAGCCTGCTTCGACGGCAGCGGCCAGGGTGGTGCGGATAGTGGTCAGGTCGGCGATCTTCACATCGACCTCGGCGAGCTTGGCCGCAGCACGTTCCCGGAGGCCCGCGACGGGGCGGCCGTGGCGGTGGCGGCCCGCCTCCAGGAGTTCGGCGACCTCCTCCAGCGTGAAGCCGAGCCGCTGGGCGGCCTTGATCACCCGGAGCGCGGTCACCGCATCCTCGCCGTACAGGCGGTGGCCGCCATTGCTTCGTTCCGGCTCGGCCAGCAGGCCTCGCCGCTCGTAGTAGCGCAGCGTCTGCACGTTCACCCCGGCCGCCTCGGCGACCTGCCCACTGCGCAGGCCCGAGCTCACCGCGACCCCTGCGAGGCAGCGGTCCGCGTGGCGAGGGCGTCCAGGACGGCCTCGTGTGCCGGGTCCACTGAGATGTCCAGAACGATCAAGTCCCCGCCCGGGGTGGTGGTGAAGGTGAAGAACGAGCAGCAGCCGTTCTCGCGCTCCACCAGATCACGGACCCGCTCCTCGACGCCCCGCTCTCCGGCCAGTTCCAGACGCAGCCTGAGCGGCTCGGGCCGCAACAGCGAGGTCAGCCGCTCGGAGAGCAGCGCGTCCCATTCCGCGACCCGCAGAGGCCGCTCCTCGGTGGGCAGCGTGCAGGACTGCGGCACCCACGCCAGATCGCTCATCGCACTCACTCCCGTCATCACGCCCCGAGGGCGGGGACACCTCCGAGGGTAAACCTGTACCTAGGTACAGGCTGCAAGTCCTCGGCGCGACTACACGTACGGCAGGGCTTCGTTCCGGCTCCTGAGGACCCGGATCCTCAGTCTGGGAAACTGAAGCTCACCGAGCCCACGGGCCCCACCACTTTGGCGGCAGCGGGTCTGCCGGCGCTGACGTCGCCTGGTCAGGATGCAGACCGAGCCGATGGAGAGCGTCAGCGCGGAAACGAGCAACGATCGTGCCGTGCCAGTGACCGTCTGAGCGGACACCACACATCAGGTCGATCCGGATCTCATCGTCGGTGAAGGGGTGCCAATCGATACCCCGGTCCCGCAGTCAAACCGCCGTCAGGGGGTGGTGGAGGATTTCTGGAGGGGGCAGGCATTCGACCCCTAGGTACAGCACAACAGAACGAATGCGCAGCTCCGTGGGGTTGCGGGGCCTGCCCCATCTGAACCACCCCTGTGGCGCGTTCTGCTCGGCGCTGCCCGGGACGCAGGGGCTGGACGCCTGGTCTGCTCGCGGCCACTGTTGGCACCGGCTGCGCCGTCCACCGGCGCGTCGAGCTGCGAGACGGCTCGGCGGAGAGTCAGAGGAAGTGGCCGCTGGGGAGGTAGGGCGCGGGGACGGGCATGCCACGGACGGCGATATAGCCTTCCTGGCCGATGTCGAGACGTGCGGCCAAACCGACATCGACTGCCCACTCGTTGGGGGTGGTGATGCAGTTGACCAGGGTTGTTCCCCGTGATGAGGCCAGGGCTTCCCACAACAGTTTCTGTGCGGTCTGCGGGTGTGCGGCGGCCAGCAGGGACGCTCGACCCCGATTGTCGAGATAGGCGTATCCCGGTTTGGCCTTGTCCCTGCATACGACCAGTCGCAAGGTGTCGAGCATGTAGCTGTGGTCCGGGCCGTGCCCCGCCACACGCAGGTTCTGGTCCAACTGGTCCATCCACGCAACGTCGTCAGTTCGGCCCTCTCGAAGGCCGTCGACCACAGGAAGCGTGGAGCGGTCCACGGTGCCGACCATCCGCATCTGTGGGTGGAGTGAGAAATCTGCCATCCGGTATCGCCGTGTGGCACCGGGGTGGACGCTGGAGGAGAAGATGCCGGGGCGCCCGTCGGCATGGGTGAGGGCGGCGTCCAGCAGTCGCTTGCCAATGCCCTGTCCCTGATGACTGGGCAGCACTCCGTACGTGGCGAGATACCACAGACGGCCGCGGTTCTGTGAGATGGCGAAACCGACCACTCTGTTGCCGTCTGTTTTCTCGTCGACTGCGACCCAGCACCCTGCTGGGTCCACGCTCAGGTAGAAGCGCATACGCTCGATCCACTGCTTTGAGGCGGCGGCCGACCGCGGATCGGCCTCCGGATCGCTGACTCGCCTGGTGCTTCGCTCTGCCTCGAAGAACGTCACTGCTGAAGCCCGCTCTGCCGAGGGGAGGTCGTTCTCCTGCATCGGCCTAACCTGCACAGGGTCCATCACTGCAGCGTAAGGATCAGCCGGGCCGGGACGCACTCGATTTTCCAACTGGTGGGGTGCAGTACTCGGCTCGCGTAAGGCCCCGCAGTCGGCTGCGGGAATGGGCGCCGATTGCCGTTGGGTGTGAGATGTGTGCAGGGCGGCGGGCTGCCCGATGCCGAAGCACCGCGCAAACGCTCGCGGAGGCGGAGCGCATGAAGGCGGAGACGCAGACAGGAGGACCGTTTGGGCCGGGTGCGGGACAGCGCGGCGAACTCGTCGATGCCGCACTGAGCCAGGTTGGCCAGGCTGTTCTTCAGATGCGCCCACACCCCCTCGGCCGGGTTGAGGGCGGGTGTGGAGGAGGGGAAGCGGAACACGGTCAGTCAGTTGCGGGCCGCGATGAGCTCGCGCATCGCGGCGTAGACGTGATGGGTGTACGCGTCCCACACAGATCAGCACCAAGGGACCGCCGAGCTGCTGGTGGACCGGCGCCGGCGATGTGCGCCCGCTGCACGGCCGCTGTCTACAGGCCCAGGGTCAGCAGGATCGTGGCTGTCGGCGGGACCAGTGCGGCCCATCCTGCCCAGCGGCCCGGTCTGGTCAGGGCGGGGCGTCGCAGGGACAGCCGGAAGGCCACCATGAACAGGGGGGTGGCCGTCCAGGACGCCCACCAGCAGGCGGTGACGAGCGCCACGGTCCGAGGGTGTGCCTCCGCTGCCATCTGGGCCAGACCCCCGAAGAGGAGAGCCATGGGGATCAGGGCCACCGCCAAGGCCGTGGCCCACGTCAACGCCTTCTCGACGGCAGGGGTCTCGGTGGCGCTGTCGGTCCTGTGGGCGGGGGTTGTCTCGTGCATGCGTACAGCCAATCGGCCCCTGCGCCGGCTTGCCTGCGCGGGCATACTCAGTGCCGGCCGGTCCTCCTACTCAAGATGCCACGGTTTATCTGGTGCGTTGCGCGCGAATCTGCATCTCATGCCGGGCGTAGCTGGCGATGAGGCCGGGCCCGTCGAGCTTGCTTTGGTGTACTGCGCGCCGGGTTGCGCAGTGCAGTCTCGCGGCCGTGTCCCGATCCCCCGCGCGGGGTGCAGCGGCCGGGGATGCCGATACCTCGGGCGGTTACAGGTTCCTCGCCTTGCACGCCCAGAGCTATGATCCACCCCAGAACTGAACGCGTTCAAAAACAGGGGTAGGTTGTGTCAGGGCACGACATCAGGGAAGCCACGGCGTATCGAAGTGCCCGGTCCGGCCTCCACTCCTGCGTCATGGAAGGGGCGTGACGCCGTGGGTGCCGGTCTTGGGCTGCTCCTTGTTCCCCTTGCCCTCTATTTCGTGCTGGCGCTGTCCCTCTGCCGCAAGCTGGCCGCCCGCACCACTGCGGCGGTCACGTGGATGTTCACCACAGCGCTGCTCGTCCTACCGGGCGGGCTTATCGTCGCTTGGTGGCTGACGGGGGTAATCGCGCAACCAGGTGTCCCGTAACTGGTGCTTGCCAGAGGCACTGCGCCTTTCCCTGCTCTGAGTTCCGAAGAGCGCGGGAGCGTTGTCAGTGGGCGAGGGCACACTGACGTGCATGATCACCTCTTCATCCACCGCAGACGATGCCTGCGACCCCTCCCTTGCCTGGGTTGAATCGATGGGAGGCCCTCTGATCGTCGTCCCCGTCTCCGCCCTGGCTTTTTGGGGCGGGTGTACGGAGAGTGGGCTTATGGCAGGAGACGCCACCGCCCCAGACGACTACGACCGGGCCTGCGCAGTGGACGATCTGGCCGGTGTGATCCCCATCGACGAGAACGGTGCGCAGGCGCTGGTGCTGGCGGACGAGCCGACGACCAGCTGCTATCTGCCCCAGTACCGTGCGTTCCTGCGGTGGCGCGCCGCCAACTCCGAGGCCGGACTGAGAGCCGCGGCGGACACTGTCCTTGCAGACCCGGCCACGGTATGGGAGGAGTGCGGCACCTGGGTCTCGGACGGTCCGGCGGTGCTCATGGACTCCGCCGAAGCGGGGTTCGACCTGGGCGTCGAGTACCCCGATGGGGGGATGCCCGCTGAGGCGTCGGTTCCACTGCCCGCTGGCCGCTGGAGGGTCCGCGCCACGCAGAGCAAGGTGGACGGGGGGAACTGGGTCGGCTTGGTTCAGCTCCTGCCCGCCGAATTCTGAACGGACAGTGCTTCGCCAGGGCGTCAGTCTCGGCGCCCGACGTTGCGCACATGGGCGATGCTGAGCATCGCGTCGTGCACGCCATCGCCTATGAGGCGGCAGTCGCGCAGGATCTTTCAGGTCTTCATCCGGGCGAAGGCACGCTCGACCCGAGCGCGGACCATGCGGTGAGAGGCGTTTGTTCGTGAAGTTCGGCTAGAGGCTTACGCCGGTATGGGCGCCGGACCCGGGGCGTAGGGAGGCGAGCGGTGAGCGCTGGCCCTTCTCCACCGTGGGTAGCTGCTCCCAGTCGGCCTCGGGGTTAGGCGGGCACCCCGTCGACGGAGGCCGTGGTGTAGAGCGTGGTGTGGAGCGCGAGGTCGACGGCTCCGGCCCGGCTGGAGCCGAAGCGGACCTGGATCGACTGCGGGCGGGAAGCGGACCCGTCCGAGCCGCACCATGTGGTCGAAGCCGGCAGTCGCACCCGGAGCGGGCGGCGGCCTGCTCGGGTCCGAGCGGGTTGTCGGCGGCGACCAGGTCTGCCAGGTCCTCGCGCCGGCAGACCTGGTCGACCTGGCCGGGGTGGTGCAGCGTCGGCGGCCGGGTCCTCGCTCGGGCCGCCCAGCAGGCTGCGGTCGACGAACGCCGGACCACGAAGGTCGTCACGTTGTGTCTTTCCGTGATCACTGCGCCGCGTGGTGGCTGTTTCCGCGAAGCTCGTTGTCGGGTCGGGTGCGCTGAGGTCTTTCGATACAGTGCTGGGGTGCTGACTGTCTGGTCGGTGCCTTCCTGGGGGGGATGAGCGAGACGAGGGTTATGCCGGAGCAAGCGAGTCCGCCTGCGATAGCACCGAGTGGGCTTGTGGCCGATTCGGCCGAGGCGGCACGGTTGGCGGCGGTGCGCCGTTACGACATCCTCGATACCCCGCCGGACGGCGCCTACGACAGAGTCGCGGCGCTGGCGGCACGGTTGTTCGAGGTGCCGGTGGCGACGGTGACGATCGTGGACGAGGACCGGATCTGGTTCAAGGCCGCGCACGGACTGGAGGGTGTCAGCGAGATCGGCCGGGATCCGGGCCTGTGCGCCTCGGCGGTCCTGACGGATGACACCACTGTCATCCCCGACACCCTGCTGGACCCGGTCGCCTGTTCCAACCCGCTGGTCGCCGGCCCGATGGGGGTGCGGTTCTACGCCGCCGCTCCGATCATCACCGCCGACGGGTATCGGCTGGGCACGGTCAACGTCCTCGATACCCGCCCCCGCGAGATCAGCGAGGCGGATTCGGCCACGCTCGCGGATCTGGCGGCGGTCGTACGTGACCAGCTGGAGCTGCGGCTGTCGGCGTTGCGCGTGGTGCGCGCCGAGCAGGAGCGCCGCAAGGTCGAGCAGGAGAAGCGCCAGGCGGAGGAGGAGGCCCGTCGGCGCGCGGAGCGGGACAAGGCGGCCATCGCCGCGTTCGCCTCCACCCTGCAGCGCACCCTGGTGCCTCCCGCGTTGCCCGCGGTACCCGGGCTGGAGCTGGCCTGCCATTACAAGACCGCCTCCCCGCAGGAAGTGGGCGGTGACTTCTACGACGTCTTCCCCGTGGGCGGGGGCCGGTGGGCGTTCTTCCTGGGCGATGTGTGCGGCAAGGGCGCCGAAGCCGCCTCGATCACCTCACTGACCCGCTACACGCTGCGGGCCGCGGCCCTCGTCGACGCGGATCCCACGGCTGCGCTCAAAGCCCTGAACACGGCGCTGCTGCTGGACCCGGCGGTAGGGACGCGCTTCTGCACTGCCGTCTTCGGCCTGCTCGACCCGGCCCGGGAGGGCGGTTTCACGGTCACCCTGGCCACCGGCGGCCATCCGCCCGCCTACCACCTGAGCCCCATCGAGGAAGGCGGTGTACGGGTGGAGGCGGTCCGCGCCCAGGGCGGCATGCTGGTCGGCGCGTTCGCCGAGGCCGCCTTCGCCTCGCGCGCCCTGCACCTGGCACCCGGCGAGGGCCTGATGCTGTACACCGACGGGCTGACCGAGGCCCGCACCGCTGATGGCCGCATGCTCGCCGACACGGGCCTGACCGACTTCCTGGCCCGGCGGCCGGCGCCGATCAGTGCCGGCGCCCTGATCGACGACACCGTCGCGCTCCTGGACACCCTCCCCGACACCGAACGCGACGACGTGGCCCTGCTGACCCTGTCCGTCCCCACTCCCGATGCCGCTCCCGCCGGTATCACCACCACCGCCCACAGCGCCGCAGCCCCGACAGCCGACGTCTCCGTCGGGCAGGAGAACCCACGCCCATGACCGACGCATTCCACATCGACGTCCCGCACACCGACGGCGCCTTGGCCGTGATCGCCCTGTCCGGCGAGTTCGACATCGCCGCCGCACCCGCCGTACGGGCCCGCGCCCTGGAACTCATCGCGAACGGCCACCCTGACCTGGTCGCTGACCTCTCAGGCGTCACCTTCTGCGACTCCTCGGGGCTGGGCGCCCTGGTCGGCATCTGGCGCTGCGCCAAGGACGCCGACGGCTCGCTTACCCTGGCAGCCATCCCCGACCGGCTGAGCCGCCTGCTCAGCGTCACCGGGATGGATACCTTCCTGCCCACCTTTGCCAGCGCCGACGCCGCGCTTGCCGCACGCCAAAGCAACCGCACCACCGCCTGAAACCCCCCTCGCTAGCCAGGGCGGCGCCAACAGCTGGCCGGCACTGCACGGCCCTGCCTTTCCTCCCGTAGGGCACGTACGGGGGAGTTCGGTCGGTTGCGGACCGCTGCCATGGCGGGGAAGGTGTGGGAGCTCAGAAAGCCTGATTCCCGCGCACGCGGGGCGAACCGGGGCGTGGACCATGTCGACCGACCGCTCGTCGGCCAGACAGCAGTTGTGGTCCCCGCGTGCGGGGGGACCACAACGGGCTGCACGGTGTCGAACAACTCGGTTGGGATCACCCCGGAGGAGCGGAAACCACCGGTCTGGGGGAGCGCCGACACCTACGAAGAGAGCGCCGGCGCCACCCTGGCCGAGCTGCGCGGTGCACAGGGCGCGGTGACGCGAAGGGACAGTTGCCCCTCCTCGGCGCTTGCGGGCAGGCGGCCATGCGGGGGGCGCGCGCATGGTCTCGGCTGACCGGTCCGAAAGGATCACCTCTGCCGGCACCGGGTCGACCGTCGGATCCATGCCGCTGACGTCGGACCCCGTCCTGACCCGTCGCGGTCGGTTCGCGAGCCGCCAGTGCACATTTGGCCATTCGCACCTGGCCAGGGGGCCGGGCCCTCGAAGCGGGGTGTCGATTCCGTCCAGCGTTTTTTCCCCGACTGGTGGTGGGCGGTCACGTGGTGCAGTCGTACCAGTCGCCCCAGCCTCGGCCACCGTAGGTGCGGCACCATGAGCGGTTGTCTCCGCCCAGTGACTGGAGGGTGGGGGTCTTGTCGATCCATCGCACTCCGTTCTGAAGGTCGTGACCGCCCATGCTGCCCCAGGGGGCGAATGTCCCGTTTCGTTGGTCTTGCCAGGATGTCCAGACTGCGTGGTCGGTTCCCAGGCCGGTGTACTCCTGGCGTCCGTCGTTCCAGACGGCGTGGGTGTAGGTCGAGCCGCACAAGAAGACGCCTGTGTCCGCGCCGGGGAAGGTGTGACTGCATCCGGTCGTGCCGTCGTAAGTGCCCGGGATGTGACCCGTTTCGATGTCCACCACGTGTTCGGTGGCCGCCTGGAGGAGTATGTGGCTGATCCATGGGGCTGCGTTGTCGATGCGGACGTCGACCGCGCTCGTGCGGGTCTCGGCCGGGTTGGTACCGAGGCAGCCACCCTGCCAGGAACGCGAGTTGATGGCCGCGAGCTCCACCCCGCCGTCCTTCACCCGGAGCGCCGGGCCGCCTGCGTCACCGCGGCATATCACCGCTCCGCCGGAGGGATTGAGGGCAAGGGTGCCGGCGTCGACCGAGGCCACTGCGAACGTGCCGGAGTGCAGCTTGTCGGGTATCCAGTCCGTCTTCGTCCGCCCGAACCCCAGTGATGTCAGCTGCTCACCGGGTGTGGGGGCGCTGGTGGCGAGTTTGACCGGGTCCACGCCGGTGGCCGGCCAGGTGAGCTGCACCATCATCAGGTCACGGTCCGCGTGGGGAACGAGGTTGGCGACCTCGATCACATCCCCGCCTGTTTGCGTCAGGTCGGTGCGGCCCACTGTGGCGGTGGTCCTCACCGCGGGCCTGCCCGCTGCGGCGGGCTTGCCGTCCACGGTGAAGCAGCTGGCGGCGGTCAGCAACCACTGCGGGTCGACGAGTACACCCGAACAGGCCGACCTCTCGCCCATGTTGAGCTGCACCGCGAAGGCGTAGACGCTGGTGGAGACCTCGCCGCCCGAGAGGGCGGAGGAGGGAGGGGAGGTGAGGACGAGGGTACCCAGAGTGGCGAGCAGCGCGGTCGCCCACGATAAGCGTGAACTCTTTCTGGACATCTCACTCCTTCGGATGGCGGTCGGGGGGTCAGGCTCAGCCCGTTGGTGTCGTTGCCGTCACCGTGGCGGGCCGGGTGCATTGGCCGCAAGAACGTTCGGTATCTGAGCAGGTCAGCGGTGAGGGAGAGCGGACAATGCGCAATTGTCCGCCGACTTGGAGGGACAGCTGAGGCACTGACCCGTGGGAACGGGCCGGCTCGGGACCATGGGCAGGAGCCGCGCCGCCAGGCGGGTGTTGCTGCTGAGACGTGGGACCGCGACCTCGGAAAAGCCACTGTTGTCCGTCGTGTTACGGGACTTGACCTGCACGCCTGTGGCGCGAGGGTTGCGGACAATGTGGGCTCTCGTGAGGGTAGTTGCCGCCGGGCCATCAGCGGCTTTCGTCCCGCCCGTACTGCTCGCCCTCCACCCCGGCGCTCGTACGACGGACGGCAATCGGCCCTGCCGGTGACCGCTGATGGCGACGGCAGACGGCCTGGGCCGGCACGTCCGAGGACCCGCGGCGCCAGGTCGCACCGCACGCAAGGGCCGCCAAAACCATCATTGCGTCCGCTGATACGCCGGCACACGCAGGCGCCCCGGCGGGCACTGATCTCGAAGGGCCGCTATGGACACCATCTACTGGAGCCGGCGCCGCATGCTCGGGGCCCTCGCGGCCACCACGGCTGCCGCCGCGACTTCCAACCTCCTCTTCGCACTCCCCTCCGCCCGGGCCGCCATCGCGTCGGAGGGCGACGGGGGTGACCCGCTACGGCTTCCGGACACCGAGCGGGCCAAGGTCGTCAAGGCATGGCTGCTGGGCGGCAAAGCGGTTCGCGCCTCCGCCGCGACGGCCCTCACCGGCACGGACGCCGATATACAGAACTTCCTGGCCGTCAGATACCCGGCCGACTCGGCCGCGGACAACCGTGCCTCCCTGATCAACTCCCTGACCGCGGCCGGCAAGGGAACCCGGCGTGAGGCCACCGCGGCGATCAACGACGGGGACTCCGCCATCGCCGCTTTCCTCGGGGGCGGTTTCAAGGCGGCGCTCATGGAGGACCTGCGCGTGGCCACTGCCGTCGCCATGGCCAGCGGTGGAAGAGGGGTCAACCGGAAGGGGAACGCCGCGCTCAATGACGGCTCCCAGGCGGAGCTGGAGTCCTTCCTCCTCGATGGCCAGTTCACCGCGCGTCTGGAGGATATGAGGGTCGAGGTGTCGAAGCTGCTGGTCCAGGCGGGCCCGGAGGTGCAGAAGTACGCGTCCCGGGCGCTGTCCGGCAGCGGCGACGACGTCGAGTGGTTCCTGGAGACCGGTCAGCACATCGCGCGGGCCCGCGACCAGGAGGCCATGCGGATCCAAGAGCTCGTCGCGGTCGTCCAGCGCGAGGGCAGCCGGGCCGACGCGATGACGAAGCAGGCCGAGGACGCCTCGGCCCGTGCCGTGACAGCCGCGGCGCAGGCCAAGGAGGCGGCGCAGAACGCCGCCGCCGAGGCCCGGGCGGCCCAGGACGATGTGGCGAAGGCCGGCCGGGCGGCCCGCAAGGCGGCCACGGCCGCATCCGGCGCCGCGGACTCGGCCCGGGTGGCCACCAGGGCCTCCCAGGCCGCCGTGCAGGCCTCCCGCCGTGCCTCGTTCGCGGCCGCGGCGGCCGGCCAGGCGGCGGCCAACGCGGGGGCCGCCGCCGCACAGGCGTACAACGCGGCCTCCAAGGCCGCCAAGGATGCCTCCCAAGCCCAGGCGGCAAAGGATGCCGCTGTGGTCGCCCGTAACGCCGCAGCACAGGCCCGCACCGCCGGGGATGCCGCGGACAACGCTGCGAGGGCGGCCGCCCAGTCGGCCACCGCGGCCGCGGCCGCGGCCGGTGCGGGGCGCGAGGCGTCCGCCGCCGCTCAGGCCGCCGCCGACGCAGCCACTGCCTCGGGCGCCGCCCAGTCCGAAGCGGCGCTCGCCCAACGCGAAGCGAGGATCGCGAGCACCAACGCCCAGATCGCCACCAACGCCGCCGGCACCGCCCAGCGGCTCGCGAACACCTCCTCCCAGGCTGCGCGTACCGCCCGGGACGCCGCCTACGGTGCGGCCGCCCATGCCGAGAAGGCGGCGGCCGCGGCCGACTGGGCCGTGCAGTACGCCGGCCAGGCGGTCGACTACGCGAACAAGTCGACCGAATTCGCCAATGAGGCCAGCAAGGCCGCCGACACCGCCACCAGTGCTGTGGGCCAGGCCGTCGCAGTGGAGCAGGCCGCGCGCGAGGCCGAGTGGGAACGCCTGGACCAGGACACCAAGCAGGCAATGGAGGAGATGCGCCTGCTCGCGCAGGTCGAGCAGCGCGACCGGGCCGCCTACGCCGAGAAGCGTACGCAGGCCCAGCAGGCCGAACAGGCGACGAAAGACCTCGTCGCCCAGGCCGAGTCGGCGCTGAGCACCGGCGATCCGCGGCTGGCCGCCACCGCGGGTCGCAAGGCGGCCATGGCCGTCATGGACACCTCCCGCGGCACCTGGTCACGCGAGGCGGCACGGTTCGCCCTGGCCGGGGCGGACGAGGACATCCACATCTGGATCGACACCGACCGCCGACTCGCCCAGCACCAGGACGACCAGGAGACCGTCCTCCACCTTGCGCGGACCTGTTCGGCGGACGTGGCGACGGCCGCGTGCACGGCGCTGACGAGCACCGACCCGCAGGCCACGACGCAGTTCCTGACCGCGGGCGCCATCGGGGCGGCAGCGATGGACTACCGCGTCACCATCGCCCGGATCCTGGCCGCCACACCCGGACGGGCCGTGACCAAGGCGGCGAACGAAGCGCTGGACAGCGGGACCGCCGCGGCACTGTACGGGTTCTTCAGCGCGTCGTTCCAGAAGGCGCAGCAGGAAGACGACGCGGTCGCCACGGCCACCCTCCTCAGCACCGCGGGCCCCTACACCAAGGCCGTTGCGCAGGCGGCGATGGAGGGACCGGCATGGGTGCGCCGCAACTTCGTGGCGACGATCCAGCACACGGCAGCGCAGCTCGACCTCGACTCGGCCAGTCACATCGCCGCGATGCAGGGTGCGATCTTCGCGGCCGCGAAGATCGCGCACAAGGCGCAGGAAGACGCTGCCCGTGCCCAGCAGGCCGCCGCTGTCGCACGTGAGGCGGCCGCCGAGGCCGTCGACTGGGCGAACAGGGCGCAGAACTGGGCCGCGCAGGCCGCGACCTCCGCGCGGCAGGCGAACTCGTACGCGGACGCGGCGGAGAAGTCCGCCAGAGACGCCCAGGCATCGGCCGCCAAGGCAAGCCAGGCCGGTGCCACGGCCCGTGCCGCCGCGCGGTCCGCGAACCACAGCGCCAACCGTGCCGTGGAGTCGGCCCGCACTGCGCTGACGTCCGCCACCCGCGCCCAGGCGTCGGCCGCCTTCGCTTACGGCACTGCCCTGAACGCCGGTGAGAGCGCCAAGGAGGCGGCGGAGGCCGCGAGCCAGGCTCACAAGATCGCGAAGGTGAAGCGGGTAGAGGAAGTCGTCGCCACGGCGCTCAAGGCGGCCGAGGAAGCCAAGGCGGCCCGGGACGCCGGCCGCAACCCCGCCGACACACCGGGCAATGACAGCGTCCAGGGCGGCGTTCCCTGGTGGCAACAGTCGGCGCGGGACCTGGCGCACGACGCGGAGTTGCTCAGTATCTTCTCCGGTCTCGCCGGCAGCGGTTTGACCATCGCCGGTGCGGCGACCCTCCCGGAGGGCGGCGTGGGCCTGGTCCTGGAGGGGCTGGCCCTGGAGGCGAATCTCGCCGCCATGGACTTCGCCGTGCTCAACGCGCTGCTCACCGGCATCGGTTACGGCTGGACGAGCAACGAGTTCCAGCACGCGTTGGGCAGCGCCGCCCTGCACGTCGTGACCTTCGGACAGGTCCAACTGATCAAGAAACTGGGCGGGGGCAAGGTTTTCACCGCGGTCACGGGCGGTCTGCACGAGGCCGTCTCGCCGATCACCGGACTTCTGCACCATCTGGGCTTCTAGCCACTGCGCCGCGAGGCGCGGCGGCCGACGTCCCGGACCTGTCCGGCATCGGGAAACGGCTGCTCCACCGTACGCAAGCGCTCCGCAGAAGACCGCACATCGACCTCCGCGAGTCCCCTCGCGGATCGGCCACGGCAACTCTCCCCGACCACAGACGAGGACCGTGATGAACGCACGCCGAACCATCATCCGTACGCTGGCCGCGACCGTGGGCTCCGGCATCCTGGCCGCGCTGGCGATCACCGGCGGTACCCCGCACAACAGCACCGCCATGACGGCCGTGGCGGACGAAGGCCCTGGCTACGCCGTCGAGGACTTCAGCTATCCCAACGCTGACAAGATCCTCGCCGAGCAGCACATCACCCTCAAGCGCGGCAACGGCCACATCCTGCTCGCCGACTGCGCGAACGGCACCGACCTGCTGGAAGTCTGGTCCCGTATCAACAGCAAGATCTGCTTCAGCATCACCGGCAGCAACGGCTACCTCACGCTGGAAATCCCCGCCGTCTTCGTCATCAAGGGCAACACCTACAGTACGGAGGTCGACATGACCACCGGCACCGAGGAAAAGTCCTTCACGGTGAACAAGAACACCTGGACCCCGGTCGGCGAGAGCGGCGACCCGCAGGGACGCGATTTCATGCTCATGGAAATCAGAGCCAGCAAGTAAGACCGGCGCGCTCCCAGCCGCGCCGGCAAAGAACTCCTCTGGAACCCGTCGGTTTCAGCGGCCGACCCACGCTCAGGAGTACGCGAGGCCGGGCCCGCGTATTCCTGCCCGCCTTCGAAGGACCTCTAAGGATCTCTTATGCCTGCTCTGCGTCCGCGCGCCGCGCGGATCTCCGGCCTGCTGGCCACCTCGGCCCTCCTGTCGACCGCCCTGATCACCGCCAACCCTGCCGCTGCCGTCTCCGGCCCCGAGCCGGCCCCCGGCGCACACCCCTACACCGTCCGGCTCAACATCGGCGACGAGGCCACCTCTCGTGCCTGCACCGGCACCCTGGTCGACCGCTTCTGGGTCCTGACCGCCGCGAGCTGCCTCGCTACCACCCAGGGCAGCTCGGTCTCGGCCGGCACGCCGGCCCTCGCGACCACAGCCACGCTCAGCGACGGCACAACGGTCGAGGTCAGCGAGGTCGCGCCACGCACCGACCGGGATGCCGCCCTGGTACGCCTCGCCACCCCGGTCACCGGGATCGCACCCGCGCCCCTCGCCGGCGCGGCCCCGGCAGCCGGCGCCGAGCTGCAAGCCCTCGGCTTCGGGCGGACGAAGAGCGAGTGGGTCCCGGACAAGCTCCACACCGGTGCCTTCACCCTCGACTCCGCGGCCTCCACCACCCTCGCCATCACCGGCAAGGGCGCCGCCGCGATCTGCAAGGGCGACGCCGGCGGCCCGCTCCTCAATGCTTCCGGCCAGATCGTCGCGGTCAACTCCCGCTCCTGGCAGGGCGGCTGCCTCGGAATCCCGGCAACCGAGACCCGTACGGGTGCGATCTCCGCTCGCACCGACGACCTCGCCCCCTGGTTGCAGGAGGTCCGATTCACCACCGCATCCCTCCAGAACACTCTGAGCAACCTCTGCGCGTTCGTCGGCTGGCGCACCCCCGACAACGGCGCCCCGGCCCAGCAGGCCGACTGCAACCCGCGGTACGCCGACCAGGTCTGGAAACTGGAGCCGGTGCAGGGTGGCTACCAGATCCGCAACCACTACAACAACCGCTGCCTCGTGGTCTCCTGGCGCACGCCAGAGGACGGCGCGCCCGTCACGCAGTACGACTGCCACCCCGAGTTCGCCGACCAGGTCTGGAAGCTGGAGGCGGTCACCGGCGGTGGCTACTCCATCCGCAACTCACTGAGCAACAAGTGCATGTACGTCTCGTGGCGCACCCCGGGCGTGGGCGCACCCGTGGCCCAGGTCGACTGCGCCCCCCAGTACATCGACCAGGTCTGGAAGATCTGAACGGCTTGCACTTGGCAGGGAGCCTCCGTCGGTGACCTTGCCGACCCGCGAGAACCGGGACGGGTGCTCGAAGAGAACCCGCCCCACTACGTAGGACCCAGTCGCGTGTTTGTGCTGACGGCCCGCCCTCCCTGGGCGGGCCGTCAGCACTGGAGGGCAGCGACGAGGAACGCGTCGGCTCGCCGCCAATGACGCGCACGCGCCGCGCGGCCGCGTCAGCGTCTGTCCTGGCTGAGTGAGTCAGGAGATCGAACGGATCGCTGACCTGCTGGCACTCGCCCTGAGGCGGCGATTGAGGCGACGCCGACTTCACCGCGACGACTGGACAGGCGTACGCGGCTCTCGGCTTCGCCGAGTATGACGAAAGCAGGAGTCTGGTGGAGTGCGCAAGACAGGCGGCTCGGCCGTCGCGCCCCGTGCGCTGACGTCAGCTGCGCCGCGCTGTGGAGCAGTGGGCGCGACGGCATCCGTTGCCTCCCGGCATGCCCCGGGAGACGGCTGTACGGGAACTGGGGCTGCCCGATCCTGCTCTGCTCGGCCCGCTGCTCCGGCGCAGCCGGTCTGCTCCACGACGCGACGGGCCTCCACCACCCCGATGTGCGCCCCGCGTTGCCGGAAGGCGCCGCACGTACCGCCATAGCGGTCCGCCGCCTCGTCGTGGCCGACGGCACCCCGAACCGGCCCGCGATCGCTTCCTCGCCGTCAGGTGTGCGGTTGGCGTGCGGCCAGGGACTCTCCCCTCACGCGAGGAGTAAACCTCCCCAATGCACCGTTCAGTCCAAGGCCGCGTCCACCATGCGGCGGGTGGCGGTTGTCAGCTCGTCCAGGTCCGGGGTCGGCCGGGACCGGGCGAGGGCGCCCGCGAGGCGGTCGTAGAGGAGGCCGTCGGTCCAGGCGACCAGGAGCTCTGCGGACTCCTCGGGCCGATCCGCTCCCAGGCCGCCGAGAATCGCGGCGACCCGGGCTCGTGCGCCGAGGCCCGCCTGGTGGAACTCAGTCTCCAGTTCAGGGTGACGGGCCGCCTCCAGGCTCAGCTCGAAGCGGGCCAGTTGCCGGGCGCGCCCTGTGGTCAGCCAGCGGTGCAGCAGCGCGGCGAGCGCTGCCGCCACAGCATCCCGGTCCGGCAGCGGTGCGGGGCCTTTGCCGTCGAAGTCGTCGAGGTCCAGTTCGGCGAGCCGCTGGTAGCAGGCGCCGATCAGCGCCGTCCTCGTACGGAAGTAGTACGAGGTGCTGCCCGGAGGCAGTTGCGCCGCGGTGTCGACTGCCCGGTGGGTCAGCCCGCGCAGGCCCGCGGCAGCCACGAGAGCAATCGCGGTGTCGGCGATCAGGGTTCTGCGATCAGGGGTGGACATGCCCTCACTCTACAGCTGTAGAGTGAGGGCAACGCCTCTACAGATGTAGAGGTCATGAGGGCGGAGGGATGTGCCATGTCGAAAGCTCTGCGTCTGCGTCATGCCGTCGTGGTGGGTGCCGGGATTGGCGGACTGACGGCGGCGATGGCCTTGCACCGGCGCGGCTGGCGGGTCACTGTGTGCGAACGGGCGCCCGGACCGTCCGTGGCCGGTGCAGGCATCGTCCTCGCCCCCAACGCGCTGCGCGCCTTCGGTGCCGTCGGCTTCGATGCCGCCGGCGTCGCCGGCCACGCTGTTCCGGCCGCGATGGGACTGCGGCGCCCCGGCGGAGACTGGTTGAACCGCGCTGATACGGCCGCGATGGAGGTCCGGTACGGGCGGCCTCCGCTCGCCGTGTACCGCCCGGCTCTCGCGGCCCGTCTGACCGCCGCGCTCCCCGAAAACGCCATCCAGTACGGCACCGCTGTCACCGCCGTCGACCACGCCCACGGCAGCCCGGTCCTTCACACCCCGGCCGGGGACCTCACCGCCGATGTCGTGATCGCCGCCGACGGCATCCGCAGCGTCCTCCGCCGCCAGCACTTCCCCGACCACCCGGGCTTGCGCTACAGCGGGGAGACCGCCTGGCGCACCGTACTGCCCGCCGGCGCCCTGCCGGATCTGGTCGCCGCCGAGACCTGGGGCCGAGGCGAGCGTTTCGGCGTGGTCCCGCTGGCGGACGGCCGGATCTACGTCTACGCCACCGCCGTCGTACCGGAGGGATACAAGCCGCCCGACCTGCGCGCCGAACTCCTGCGCCGCTACGGCACCTGGCATGCCCCGATCCCGGCGCTGCTGGAGCGGATCGTCCCGTCGGCTGTGCTCCAGCACGACCTGTACGACCTGGCCGTCCCACTTCCCTCCTACCACCAGGGCCGACTCGTCTGGCTCGGCGACGCAGCCCACGCCATGACCCCCAACCTCGGCCAGGGAGGCTGCCAGGCCATCGAGGACGCCGTCGTACTCGCGCACCTGCTGGACAGCGACGACATACCGGCCGCCCTGGCCGCCTACAGCCAAGCCCGCCACGCGCGTACCGACGCCATCCGCATCCGCGCCCGCCGCGCCGGCCGTATCGCCGCCCTCACCCACCCCGTCGCGGTCGCCGCACGCGACCTCGCCGTCCACGCCACTCCTGCCCGCGTCACACAACGTGCCCTGGACGACCTCTTCAAAGGCTTCAGCCTTCCGGCTGCGACGGCAACACCTGGCCGCGCCCAGCGGTGAGAGGTTGAGGGCCGGCTTCCTGACCCTCGCCTGAAGCGTTACCTCTTGCGGTCGCCAGCCCTTCGGTCACCGCGTTGGGTGGTGCGTCAAGGGGGTCCGGCTCCGCCTCCCGCAGGACCTCACGGGTGACGGGCGCGACCTCGCCGTGCCCGAGGAGGAAGAAGCGGCGGAAGTTGGCGAAGGGGTTGCCTCGGTCCACTCGAAGTAGACGGGCGGGCGGACGCCGGTGAGGTCACGGGCGTGGAGGAGCAGGGCGGCCGGCGCGCGGGGGAGGGAGGAGGACTCCAGGGTCAGGATCCGGTAGCGCTTGTGCAGGACTTCGCCCCGGACGGTCGGCCCGGCCTCGACCTCGGACGGGTCGGTGACGGTGACCTCGATGAAGACGGGGCACGACGATCCCGGTAACCGCTGA
This sequence comes from Streptomyces sp. NPDC005878, assembly GCF_040629815.1. Lineage (NCBI taxonomy): Bacteria > Bacillati > Actinomycetota > Actinomycetes > Kitasatosporales > Streptomycetaceae > Streptomyces > Streptomyces sp. NPDC005878. Next base: position 23,767 of record NZ_JBEXWK010000020.1, on the reverse strand, counting down.
TGGGCCCTCCGCGACCTCGCGCGGTAGGGGTTTCGGCGGTGTGGACCGTGGCGGCCCTCAGGCCATCGCCATGACGACCTTGCCGGCCTCGGCGCGGCCCTTCTCGGCGTACTCCATGGCTTCGCGGGTCTGGTCGAAGGGGAAGACGCGGTCGCCGACTGGGCGGATTGCTCCGGCGTCGATGAGCCCGGCAGGCACCGGATTCACGAAGAAGCACGCCCTTCCTGGGCATCGCGTCCCCCGTCGGGGGCGGGAGCAGCCACCGCGCTCAGGGGTGCCTGGCGGTAGCGGGGCTGGGGCAGGCAGCCGTTGTGGCCTTCGCGGGCGGGTGCCTCGGGCGCCGCATCGAGGGGGCGGGCGGTGACGTTGGAGCGGACAGACGGCACATCGGGCTTCCAGCGCCAAGGGGTCTAGTCTTGAAGGAACTTGACGACATACAGGCCGGACGATGGTGTTCCCTTTACCGTTTTCGCTGTGCGCCTCGGGTCCGGCCACGGAAGGAGCGCAGTGCCTCCCGTACGCCCGAATCGCCGTTCCCTCATAGCCGGTGGCCTCGCAGTCGCCGCCGCAACAGCCGTTCCCCTGTCTGTGTCCACGCCCGCAGGGGCGGCCGGTCTCATCCCCATCCGCCTGGCCGGGCCGACCGGTCCCGCGCCGGTGGGCGCCGTAGAGCTGCACCTGGTCGACCCGTCCCGGACCGACCCCTGGTCGGGGCAGCCGCGCGAGGTGATGGTGACCGTGACGTACCCGGCCGCCGACGTCCGTGGCCGCGCGATGCTGCCCTGGCTGCCGTCTGGTGCCGAGAAGGCCCTCAAGGCCCGCTTCGGTGGCGCGGTGGACGGCTACGCGCTCCCGGAGACCCACAGCGCGGACCGCGCGCCGGTCCGGCCCGGCCGCCGGCCGGTGCTGCTCCACTCGCCGGGATATAACTCGGACCGCACGTTCAACACGCTGGTCATCGAGGAGCTGGCGTCCTGGGGCTATGTCGTGGTCGCGGTCGACCATCCGTACGACTCGGGCGAGGTGGAGTTCCCGGACGGCCGCGTGATCGTCAACCGCCCCGACGACGCGAGTCACGATGCCCGCACGGCCGTGGTCGCGGTGCGTGCCGCCGATCTGCGGTTCGTCCTGGACCAGCTGACCGTGCTGCAGCGGGGCGGCAACCCCGACGTCGAGGGGCGTCCGCTCCCGCCCGGGCTGCCTGGGACGCTGGACCTCACACGGGTCGGCGCTTTCGGGCACTCCCGGGGCGGCGCCGCGTCGGCGGCGGTGATGTATCTGGACGAGCGGGTGCGGGCCGGCATCGATCTGGACGGTGCGCTGTACGGGCCGGTGGTTGAGCACGGTCTCGACCGGCCGTTCCTGCTGATGGACACGGCGGTCCACGACGGGCTGAACGAGGACGGATCCTGGCCGCCGTTCTGGGCGCACCTGAGCGACTGGCACCGCTGTCTGCGGCTCGCGGACGCCGACCACAACTGCTTCACCGACATTGTGGCCATCGGCCCGCAGGTCCCCGAGTCGGTGCGCAAGACGCTGCAGATCGGCACGATCCCCGCCGACCGGGCGGTGGCTGCCGTACGAGCGACCGTGCGGGCCTTCTTCGACCTCCAGCTGCGCGGCCGCCCGGGCGCCGGGCATCTGCTGTGGGGGGCTTCGCCGCGCTACCCCGAGGTCGACTACATCGCCGGATAACAACCGACGCCGGACGCCCTCAGACTGTCTGACTGCGCCCCCCGCCACCAGTAGCGCCCCCGACTGGGCGGGAGGGTCCGGTACGTACGCGCACACTCTGGTGACGAGGGCTGGGGAGCGGCCGGTTCGGCGGTCGCGGCACCAAACAAACCAGAGTGGATCAGAGCGGATCAGACGGGCTCTCGCGCGAACCGCAGCCACAGCCCGCGGATCAGGGCGCCTGCCACGAGAGCGGCGATGACCGGGCCCGCCAAGAAGATGGTCAGGCCCGCACCGATGTTGGCGCCGATCACTCCCGCTGTGACGATGCGCCAGCCCACGCCGAGCAGCAACCCCCCGACGAGCAGCGGCAGGAGGACCTGCCACCAACGCGGGTCGAACCGTTCGCGCCGGGAAGCGTGGAGGAGAAACGCCACCGAACCGAGGGCCACCAGCAGCGAGATCACGCCCAGTGCCCTCTCCAGTCCCGGTCCGAGGGAGAGAGGCCGAACGGCATAGTCGAGTTCAGCCGACGGAATCCCGTCCACGTCCTGCTGCCCGGTCAGCCACCAGGCGACGACCGGCACAGCCGCGACCAGACCGGCAGCGGCGGCGGCGACCGAGGCGCCCCGGGGAGAGCGGGCAGGTATCGAAGGGGTGAGCATGCCGCCATCGTGGCTGCGCAGTCACGACGGCGGCATGAGTACGGATACTTATTTCATCGACGGTCACCCAGGAGCTGGGCACCGTCTTCCCACCGTGCAACCGCCTGGATCGGCTGGAGGCACGCACGGTCTATGCCGCGACCCGCGATGGTCGACGGGCGGGACCGCCACGTGGACGGTTCGGCGACGCGGCGAGCGCGTCGACGCCGCGCGGCAGACAGGCACGGGACCACCAGCCCCAATGACGCGGGGGACCATTGTGCCCCCGATCAGGCCCCAGGACTCCATGAGGGACCCCCCCCGCGCAGGCTCGGGGAGCACGCGTGTTCGGCAAGCTCGTCGTCCGAACGCTCGGGATCACCCGCGCAGGCGTCGGGACCACCAGACTGCGTCTCATCGACGTGTCGGCAAAAAAGACTTGCTGCCCGACGGCAAGCGTTTGGCCGCTTCAAGGGGCGCCAGGCGGGCTGCTGGGAGTCAGGGGCGTGGCCTCGTTCGCCGGGGTGCTCAGGGGGCGGGGTTGGAGTCCCAGCCGAATTTGGAGCGCATGCGGCCTGCGGCGATGTGGTGGAGGGCTGCGGCGTGGTAGGGAACGGTGTTGGGGGGATGGTATGGAGGGGGAACCAGTCGAGTCCGTCGCATTTAGCGGGTTCGGCGTTGTAAGGCTCTCCGTGCCAGGTGCGGGCCCGGTAGAAGACGCCGAGGCGGGGTTCTTCGCCGGGGGCGCGGTGGTCGATGAAGTGGGCGAAGTCCAGCTGGTGCTCGTCGACGCGTACGCCGACCTCTTCCCAGCCTTCGCGCACGCTGCCGGTGTCGGTGGGCTCGTCTGGTTCGAGGTGGCCGGAGGGGACTTGCCACAGGCCGGCAGCGTATCCGCCCTTGCGGCGGGTGAGGAGTACGTGGCTGTCGCGAATGAGGACGAGGTGGACGTCGCAGATGCGGCGGTGTCGGACGGGCTGGGTGGTCAGCGGTGCGGTCATGTTGATCGGGCTTCTGTCGTGGGGCCGGTGAGGACACCGATTATGGCGGGGCCAGCGGTGTGACGAGGGCCCTGTCACCGATCGGATGAAGTGCGTCTCAACAGGGTTCGCCACGCAGGAATGCCTGGGTCCGTTCAAGTTGCAGGTGGATGAGCGCGTGACGTGCTGCGGTGGCCTGGCGAAGAGTTCGTGCTGTATGGTGCGGGACTTTTTGTCCCAGGCCCAGGTGTCGGCGATGCGGCCCGCCACGGTGATGGTGTGGCGTACTTCTCCGATGGGATTGAAGGCGCGCGCGGTGTGAGCGGGTTTGTGGCTCAGTGCCATGTGCTCTATGTCCAGGCCCTCGACACGCACATCTCTTGGCGAAGGGCCGCGAGAGCGGGGCGATCTGGGTGCGGGGCAGGCCCGACCACCACAGGAGGTCGCCTTGTGAGGTGGGGCCGTAGGCATGCAGGTAGCGGCGGACCGGGCGGATGGTCGCGGTCGAGAAAGGCCTCGTCCTGCGCGGTAAACGGGCGCAGGAGGAGCACTGGCTCGGCGATGTCGAAGGCATCGACTGGCCCCTGACCCTTCTCCGAGCCAAACAGGCCGAAGCCGCCTGCCTCGTCAAGAGGCCGGCCACCAACCTGGGCTTCCCCCGCCCCTGCCCGAGGAGCTCCAGTGAGTCACGCTGACGCCCCATCAAATGCATTCCAGAGAAGAGCAGCGGTCCTACATGGGCTACTTTCGGCAGGCAACGCTGATGATCTCCCGGCTGTTGGCGTCGATGGCCCCTCCGTGCCAGTCACCGTACTGCGCCTCGATCGCGAAGCCCGCGCCGGCGAGGAAGTCGTTGAGCGCCTCAACGTCGAGGAAGCGCAAGCTCGCGTGATCGATACGAAGCACCGTGCCGTCCCGCGCAGCCGTCGTCCCGTGAAAGGTGACGACATCGCCGATGACGGAGTCGACCTCGTGCCACACGCGCAAGGCTCGTCCATCAGTGTCGACGAGATCGACAACATCGTCCGGGGACGACGCGTTCCACCCCTCCCAGGCGCGTGCCTGGGGATGCCGTGTCTCGAACACAAAACGGCCGCCCCGACGCAAGGCCCCATGGATGGCAGCGAGCGAAGCACGCAGTTCCTCGTCAGTGACGAGGAACTGAAAAGCGTGGCCGGTCATCGTCGCAAGATCGAAACCTGCTCCGCTGCGCGCCTGCGCAGCGGTGCCCTCGATCCATTCGATGTCAGCCCGACGCCGAGCCCGGTCCAGCGCGGCTCGGTCTGGATCCAGACCGACAAGCCGACCGGGATGACCCTGCTCGCGTGCAAGGTGGAGCATCGCGCCCGTGCCACAACCGACATCCAAGACAGCGTCCGCAGCCATGACCAGGTTGTCATAGAAGCGATCTCCCGGGTGGCGATCTGGGGCCCACGGGTTCAGCAGGTCATACAGCGCGGCAGCGTCAGCGTCGGAGAACACTGCGGCAGTGTCCGCCAACACCAATGCGCCTTCAACCGATTTACCCGTGCTGTCCGCCGCTCGATCGAGTGAAATGCAGAGAAGGTCCCACTTGGGTAATGCGTTCACCGCGCGTTCTCCCGGCCATGCTCGGAGTACAGCACGCCCTTGGCGATGTCGGCCAGGGCCGTCTTCGTTTAGGGGGCGATGCGGTCGGGGAGGGGGCGTCGGCGCTGAAGAACTCCCAGCCGGCGCTCCTGGGCCTGCCGGACGAGGAAGCCCCGAACAGTCCGAGTGGCCGGCGCGACGGTGGCGAGGGCCGCGCTCCGTTTGCGGTCGATCAGGATCCGCAGCGGAAGGACCCTTCGGACACCGGCTCAGGCCGCCTCCGGAATCGAAGGGCCTGCCCCGCGTGAACCTCCTTGCCGGTACGCGGCGGCGCGGTGGGCAGCAACGGCTGACTTCACAGCAGGCTCATCCATCCCCCCCGGGGAACGGGACACCCAGCCACGCAGCCGGTTCCGGTGGATCTAGTGATCCTCGGATGAGCCGAGGCCGGGCCAACCAGCGCGCGGTTGCGATCCACGGATGAACCATGCACCCTGCGCGGTATCCATCCCTCATGGAATACACGCACACGGTCGTCTCACCGGACGGAACGCCTCTCGCCTACGAGCGCATCGGAGAGGGGCCGCCGGTGATCCTTGTCGGCGGGGCCTTCTGCACCAGAGACACGCACCGGGAGCTCGCCGGGCTGCTCGCCCCCGGATTCACGGTCTTCAACTACGACCGCCGGGGCCGGGGCGGCAGCGGGGACACGTTCCCCTACGCGGTTGACCGCGAGATCGAGGACGTGGCGGCCCTCATCGACGCGGCGGGTGGCACGGCTCTGCTCTACGGGCTTTCCTCCGGCGGCGCCCTGGCGCTGAGGGCCGCGGCGAGCGGGCTGCCGGTCACGGCGGTCGCCGTGTACGAGCCGCCCTACGCCCTGGAGGCCGGCGGGCGGGCCGGGAACGCCCGCTACGGTGAACGGCTCGCCGCATTGCTGGCCACCGAACGACGCTCGGAGGCCGTGGAGTTGTTCCTGTCCACCATCGGCCTGCCCGCACCGGTGATCGAGGAGTTCCGGCACGCCCCCACCTGGCCGGCAATGGAGGCACTGGCCCACACCCTCGCCTACGAGCACGCCGTGCTCGGCGACGCGCGCCTTCCCGTGGAGCGCCTGGCATCCATCACCGTTCCGGTACTCGCCCGTGTGTGGAGGAGCGAGCCCGCAGTGGCTGCGCGCCCCGGCCGCCGCGATCGCCGAAGCCGTACCGCTCGGCCGGGCGCTCACGCTACCCGGCCAGACGCACGAATTCTCCGCGCGGGCGCTCGCCCCGGTACTCGCCGCGTTCTTCGGCAACGGCCAGCCCCCTGTGCCCTGACTACCGGATACCGGATCCCGATGATGACCATGCGGATGACGGCTTTCCCGCTGGTGATCCACCGCCCACCACTACGGCCGAGGAGGCGTCGCGGTCGCCGCTCCGGCACAGCCACTGGACGACCGTGGCGCCCGAATTGATTCGAAGGACCTCTCGCGGCGCACATGCCGCTCGTCCTGCCGCGGACCTGGGCGAACCCAGTGTTCTGGTTCACGTCGAAGTACCAGGCTGGTTCCGGCTCGTTGTCACAGCCCTACGCGGCCAGCTGGGCAATGGTGTTGCGTGGACCTGCGGAGCAGCCAGGCACTCGCCATTGCTCCAGTTTTTGAGCTGACAGCTGCCACGGCTGTCCGGGAGCGGGTGGAGACCCGGTACTGCTCGTCTGCCGCCGTACCAGACCATGCGATGAGACGGGCGTCACACTCTGCTGCGACCGCCATCGCCGATGGGTGTGGTTCCTCTGCCGGGCGAGCGTTGAGCTGGAGGATGCTCACGGGGAAGGGTTCGGTCCAGTCGGTCTCTGTCGGGGCGGGGGAGGCGGAGGGGTGCCGGGCGCGCGTTGTTCGAGGAGCTGGAGGCCCGAGGGGGTGGCTGTCCGGGGTCGGGGAGGTTGAGGTGGAATTAGCCGATTTCATTGGCGATTTGATTGGGCAGTTGGAGACGGCCCGGGAAGGCTGCGGTTGCGGATCTCCCGGGAGGGGGGACCGGCCCCAGAAACGGCTCTGAGCGCCCGGAGGTAGGCCAGATTCCTGAGGAAAGATCCTGACGAGCCCCGAGGAAGTAGTCCACTCCTTCCTCGAACAGAGCCATCTCGATGACTGCCTTTAGCGGGGCCTGAACCTCGGGAGGAACCGGGTAGTCGCCGCACATCATCCACTCGTCATTGCCGAGTTCAAACAGGCCCCTGACCTCCAGGAACTGCTCTCGCGTCACCGTGACGGACGAGCAGAGCAACTCGTCGGCGCCGAACCCTTCCAGTGTCCACGAGAGGTTGCGGCCGTCGTCGAAGGGATAGTCCTCAATCACCCGCGAATCCTACGCGCTCCAAACTCGACCAGCCTGAGGATTTCTCACGCTCAGTAGCCGGCCCTCGGATCGTCGAAGGAGGCAACTCCGCTACTCTGCGCTGCCGACCACACAAGGCGAGCCAGGGCCCGGTCTCATGGGGACAAGCTACGGCGAAGAAGTGCGCATCGAGCCGGGCGGTCTGCTGATGCACGCGGTCACGTCGCTCATCGACAAGTGGCCGTGGTTCGATACCCAGAGCGAGTGCGACGGTGGCGGTAGTGGATGAGGTGATCGGCCTCGGGGAACATCGGTACAGCGGTTATCGGTGAGAATGATCACGGCCGTCTAGCCCAGTGATCCCTTCGCCGTCGAGGTTCGGTGAAACGCCTCTGCCCCTGGTCCGGGCCTGGCTACGGTCCGGCTCGTGCCGTGGAATTTCTGAGCGATTAGCAGGCTGAGGCGTACGGGATGTTCGCCGAGGAGCCGACCCGCCCCGACTGGAGCGGTTCTTCTCCTGGACGACGTGGACCGCAATCTGATCGCGCAGCGCCGTTCGGCTCACCACCGGCTCAGCTTCGCCCTTCACGTACGAAGGAAGCGGAGTGATCGCGGCGGTTCCGTTCGTTCCTGCACGGGCGGGCGTGGACGCACGCCGAGGGCTGGAAGGCGTTGTTCGATCACGCGGTGGCCTGGCTGCGCCGTCACTGGGCCCTGCTGCCCGGGCTATCCGTGCTGGCTCGGCAGGTGGCGGAGGCGCGGACGGTCGCCGAGAAGCGGCTGCACGCACGGTCGCCGGCGCCGTCCGCCGCGCAGACCCGGCGCTGTTTGGGGATCCGGCGGTGACGCTGAAGACGGCGGGGGGCTCGCGGGTCTCGGAACTGGAGCGGCTGCGTCGGCCGCCGACGCGGACGACGACGGGGGTCAGCCGGACTGGTCGTGGCCGACCAGCGCGGTGATGAGCTTGCGGGCCCTCGCCTTGGTCAGCCTTTTCGCGGCCGTCGCGCACCGCTGCCGGGGAGCGCGCGGGGCAATGTCACTGCCCTTGATCACCTTGGCGAGGTCGGCGTCGAACCGGCTCCTTGCCGACCTTCTTGGTGAACGTGGTCAGGTACTTCGCCTGCGTGGCGATCGTTGGCTCCGTCTTGTGGTGAACCAGGTTTTCCGCCTGGGGAGGTTGCGGACGGACGAGCCAGGTCTCGGCTGGGGGATCTTGAAGGGGTGCGACCCAGGTATGCCAGAAACCCGCCAGAACTTGATCTTGGTCGGCTGAGTGCCTGACGCTGTTGGGGATCTTGGCGATGACAGTCGGCCATGACCTCGACATCTCAGTCTTCAAGATCCCCGACCTCGTCACCCGCGATCAGCTCTGCGTCTCCTGGCGGCGTCCAATAGTGGCCGCATCGGGTACGAGGAGCAGCTTGCCGGTGGTACGCCGAGCCTCCAGATCGCTGTGGGCCTGGGCGGCTTCGGACAATGCGTAGCGGCCCGTTATGGTGACCTCAAGCGCCTTGGAGCGCACCCACTCGAACACATCGGCGGCCCGTCGGAGCAGTTCGGACCGGTCGGTGATGAAGTGCCCGAGGCTGGGCCGGATCAGGGTCAGCGAACCGCCGTCGGCGAGCCGGATCGGATCGAACGGGGGCACGGCACCGCTTGCCGCGCCGAAGAGCACGAGATGGCCGCGGGTGCGCAGGCTGGCGAGGCTTGCATCGAAGGTGTGCGCGCCGACGCCGTCGAAGACAACTGGCAGTCCCTGACCGCCGTTGAGCCGCCTCACCTCGGCTGCGAGATCGTCGACCGCTGAGGAAAGGATCACTTCAGCGGCCCCGGCACGCTTCGCCAGCTCGGCCTTCGCCGTGGTCGAGGTCGTGCCGATCACTCTGCCGCCGAGATGGGTGATGAGCTGGGTCAAAAGCAGCCCCATGCCACCGGCGGCCGCATGTACGAGCACCGTGTCGCCCCCCTGAACCGGGTAGGCGTCCTTGACGAGATAGTGCGCGGTCATGCCTTGGAGGAGCACGGCGGCGGCTGTCTCGAAGCCGATATCGTCGGGCAGCGGCACCAGCCGGGAGGAGTCCACGACGGCCCGCTCGGCATACGTGCCGGGAATCTCCACCCAACCGACCCGGTCCCCGACTGCCACGTCAGCGACGCCGGGTCCCACTTCGACGACCGTGCCGGCGCCCTCAGCGCCCGGGGTGAAGGGCAGCGGGAGGCTGTACCGGCCTTCGCGGTGGTAGACGTCGAGGAAGTTGACCCCGGATGCGGCGACCTCCACGACCGCCTCGCCAGGACCGGGCCGCGGCTGGTCCACCTCGGCCTCCTGCAGCACCTCGGGACCGCCCACTTCGTACACCTGAATCGCTCTCATGACCCCTCCAATAGCGGCTTTCCCCCACCAACCCCGTTGATGGCGATCCGATTCCCGGCAAGCCGACCAGCCCGCCGCCCCCGCCGAGAGCTCGCCACCGTTTGCCGACTGGCGACCGAAGCGTCCAATGAACCCCCGCAATCCGGGGGTTCGCGGCGCCGCGAACCCAAGCAGATCCGATGGTGATAGCTGACAGGGTTTGCCGACAGATAGGGTCCGATCCTCCGTACGGAAGGGTCCCCTCGGTGGCGAACCTGGTCTACAAGCGGGTCTCGACCGACCAGCAGTCCAGCGCCCAGCAGAACCTCGTCCTGGACGAGGCCGGCATCGAGGGGCATCGAGGACCCGGTCGTCTTCGAGGACGACCCGGGCACCTTCAGCCGCCTCCACCCTCTCCAGGGCCCGAAGTTCTGCGAGCTGCTCACGTACGCGCGGCCGGGCCACACCCTGCATCTCCGAGATGTTCCGCCTCGTGCGCGGCACCGGTCACATCCTCGACGCGCTCGATGTCCTCCACCGCGACCAAGTGGCGCTGCGCATCCACGACGGCGTGTTCTCCGCGATGGATCCCACCGCCCGCCCCCGGGCGTCGGCGAGCTGCTGTCCACTGTGAAGTTCACGGGGCAGACCCTTGCGGCCACCGGCGAACGTCAGCGCGACCTCCAGCGCGAGCTGACGTACGACGGGCTGTGCGTCGCCGAGGCCAAGGGCAGCAAGGGTCCGGGACCGCCTGGCTGGCCACCCACCCGGGCGTGGAGGTGAATCGTGGTTTCGGTGACACTACGTGGCTCTGCACGGAAAGTGATCCACAACCATTCTTACGGGAGCAACGACACCTGGATCCGCCGCAAGGCGGCGGTGCCACCCCTTCGCCCTGCCGCGCACGGCCAGGCCCTGGCCCAGACGATCCCTCGGGGCAGCCCTCTCGCTCTGCGAGGGTCCTTGCGTGAAGTGTCGAGAAACTCTGCACGCCTCGCACATCCCAGGTAGGTGAACGCGCCTAAATTTAGGGGGCGTTACACACGGCGACCGCGTCAATGACGCCGTGCTCATCCTGTGGACCTGTCTGGTGGGAGAGAAGGAGGCTGCTTCTATGCGCACCCGACCGCTACCCGTATCGCTGCCACGACCGCCGCCCTACTCGGATTCGCTGCGCCCAGCGTCTCCACCGCGCAGGCCGACCAGCTGTCCGGCGCGTCGCTGGGGACCGCCGGCTTCGGCATCGAGCGAATGCTTCCGGATGCTCAATCACGCGTCAGCCCAGTGGATGCATGCGAGTGCCGACGGCGGCCTTGGCGCGTGGGTGACGGAGGAGTACGGCGATCAGAATGCGTCCGATCAGCGTTGGCGCTGGACCTTTGGCGGGCAGGGCCGCAAGGTGCTGCCGAGCGGTGTGCGCGAGGTGACCGCGACTTCAGCGGCTGCCTTTCGGGTTACCGTGCGGTTGCTGGTACGGGCGCATTCGGTGCCGACCACCGCACCGGAGGGCGCGCGGATTTCGTCGCGCACAACATGAGCATCAGATCAGCAGCAAAAGTGGATGAAGTTCGCCGCGATCCGGCCATGAACTCTGGCGCCCTCCTATGTCATGATCATCATGAAGGGGTGTTCGGATGATGGGGACTTGACCGCCCGGACCGCTCTGTGGGCCGGGCACGCGCTCGGCAACTACTCAACCTTTGGGGGATTCATGAAGCTGTGCCGTGCGGCACTCGTTGTGGCTACCGGCGCGCTGGCGCCTGCCCTACTGCTGTCCACTCCGGTTCTCGCCGCCACCGGTTCGTCCTCGTCATCCGGCGTCGCCGCAGTCGTGGCCACCGATACCGGCTCGCCTTACGACACGATGTCAGAGGACGACCTGCGGATCGCGGTCCTGCGCATCCTCGCGGACCCCGCCACCGGCAGGGGCGTCGACCGCGAGGCGCGGAAGGCGCTCGACGGCACCGTCGAGGACCTGCGGAACTTCTTGAAGACCGGACGCGCGATTGCACAGGACGAGGACAACAGGGTCGCGATCTTTACTATCCTCGGGCAGTCCACCTCGGGCAAGGCCGTGAAGCGCGAGGCGTCGAAGGCGCTCGAAGGTACCGCCGCGGACCGCGCGTACTTCCTGCAGACGGGTCTGCGGCTCGCCCAGGCGGAGGACGACCGCGTGGCGATCTTTAGGATCCTCGCCGACCCGTCCAGCAGCCAGGCGCTGCGCGTGGCGGCGCAGAAGGCATTGGAGGGCACTGCGGAGGAGATGCGGTACTTCCTGGAGATCGGCCGCTACCACGTCTGACTCACCGGGCCGCCTGCCATAGCGCTACGGCAGGCGGCCGTGGCTCTCCCTAACGTCAGCGACCCACGTCGCATCGCGGCGCTGCGTCAGCTCTCCTCCCCTTACAGGACGGGGAGGTGCTGGAGGAGGCTGTTGGCGAACCCAACGCGGTTCCAGGGGTTCCGCAGGCTGAGTATCGCCGACGGCGTCCTTGCCCGGACGGTCTGGACCGCTGCCGGGCGTAGCGGTCCACCGGGCCTGGGCCTTTCGTTTGGATCTGCGGGCTGAATCAGAGGAGGATGCCCGCGATGTGGAGGCCTGCGAGGTAGATCGTGGCTGTCTTTTCATAGCGGGTGGCGATGCCGCGCTACGCCGTCACGGCCGGCCTCACCTTGGAGCGGAGTTTCGGCGTCGTCGAGGGCAACGTGAACAGAGTGATAACGGTCAAGAGGAGCATGTACAACCGGGCAACCTTCCGGCTCCTCCGGATCCGCATCCTCACCCCACCATGAGCGACCGATAGTTGCGCACGCCGGACGAAGCCGTCCTTGCTGCCAAACCCTTGCTACCAAACCCACATCCCGCCGCGGACAGAAGTATGGCCGCTCTCGTCGATGCCGACGATGTGAGCCGACTCGGGGCCCATGCTTGATTCGTCGTCCAGAGGAATGACGAAGCGGTGCTCCCCGAAGCGCAGGGCGAGGCTCCGTTCCGGGTCCTCTTCGTAGCCGTCGACGGTCTTGGCGATATAGCAGCGCATGAGGTCCAGCGCCCCTGGGGCGGGGAAGTGCCATTCGACGCCTCCGTATACGCCCCATGGGTTGCTCAAGGCTCGCAATACCGGCCCGTCGAAGTGCAGCTCGACGTAGTCGCGCGCGAAGGACACGGCGCCGACCTCCAAGCCCATCAGCTGTTGCAGTCCGCTGTCTGAGTCGCTCGCGATGTTCACGAGCCCATGCTGTCAGAGGCCGCTGCCCTCCCGATCACGCAGCCACCCGTCGGCCGACTCGGGATCGGAAGGGTCGACTACCGGTGACGTCGTAGCTTCACGGAACTGCGGCCAGAACCAAAATGCGAGATCGGCATCAAGCTGCCTCGCGCCGACCATGACCGTTTGGTCGCAGCACCCCCGGCGGCCCAGGGGGCAGTCCGGTCATGACCGGCGAAGCGCGTAGCCGCCCTCGCATCTACGTGGCGGCGTTGGGGCCCGTACAGATGATCGCGTCGCGCCTGCGGTACGCCAGCGCGCTCAACCGGGCTCTCGTGGAGGCGTATGGAAGGGCCCCGGGCGAGCATCGTGGAGCCGTGCTGGGTGCTCACGTCCGCATCCCGAACAAGGCGGCTGTTCACGTGCCATGCCCGGTGCCTCTGTCCTCCACTGCTCAGTCCTGGAGGCGGGGCGCGATGGACCACGGATACGCATACCCGGCTGAACTGCACGGCCAGGTATGCGTATCCGTGCGCGGCGATTGCCGCGTCCCGGCGTCGATGGCGTGAGGGAGATTCACGCGTCACCGCAAGGCACTGGCCCGGTGAGGGCCGAGCTGTTCCAGCTGGAAGGACCGCCGTCGTTGCACGAGGAGGCGGTGGCGCTGCCATCGATGCCGACGAGCACGCTGTCCGCTGTGAAGTCGCCGAGACGGCCCCTCGCGGGGCCGACAGCGGCTGGGCTCCACCCGGAGAGTTACGGCAGGGGGTAGCCGCCGGCCCCGGCGTAGACGGCGTCGCCGATGGGGCGTTCCCTTTCGGTGTCGGTTCCGTCGGAGGGGTGGTTGGCGACGGCGTTCTGCCATACCAGGGTGGTGGAACCGCCCCCGTCCATGTTGAGGGCGTCTATGACCCCGAGGTCTTTGAGGAGGGTCGCCATTTCCAGTCGCGTGGCGCCTTTGCTGATGGTGGTGCGTCTCCCGTCGACGGTCACCAGGACGGTACGGCCGTACCCGTCGGTGCCCACTGCTGTGCGGGGCGCTGCGTCGGGAATGTATGCGGAGCCGTCGCTGTTCGTGGCCGGCTGTGTGTAGGTGATCGCACCGTCGCGTAGCAAGAGGTCTCCACCTGCGGTGACGTACATCGAGGGCTCGAGGGCGATCGTGTCGCCAAATCGGGTGTCCGTCACGGTTTCGAGGAGCTCGAGTTCGGTGCCGGCCGGGGCGTTGGTGCGCAGCCATGCGGCGTCCTGGCCGATGCCCTGAAGGATGCGGCCACCGGGCGGCACGGTCCGCCCGCCCCTGTTGGCCTTTTGACAGGTGCTGCCGGGGGCTGGGGCGGAGTCATAGCAGGCGGTAACGGTGCTACGGGCATCGAGGATCAGCTCGATGCCCTCGTCCGTGCTGATCGCGGCCTGCACGGGCGCGCCGGGGACGTCGGGATCGTTGGCGGCGACGCTGAAGGCGGTGCTCGGCGTGGGCGCGGCGTATTCGGGCGTGAAGGAAATGATCTCGGAGGAGTCCAGGCAGACGCTGTCGACGATCACCTCGTCCGGGTCGTTCGGTGTGACTCCCTCGCAATGGGCGTTGCGCCCGGGCACGCGGTTGATGCCGTCCAGCTTCCTGGGTGCGATGGCGGAGTTCTTGGGTCTCACGGTCATCGTGGTGCTCAGCTCGGTGATGTAGGCGCGGCCGTGCTGGAGTACCAGTGAGGAGCCGACGGGGTTGGTGCCCTTGCCGCGGGAGGCTTCGCTCAGGAGCTTGCCGCCACGGACCAGGATGCCGCTCACGTCGCCGTCGTTGCTGTTGGACGCCGGATTGTTGATGTTGCCGTCGAAGAAGGAGCCGTTGACACCGACCCGGGGCTGACGCAGCGCGTCGACGGACACACCCTGCAACATGGCGGAGGTGGTCTGGGAGGTGGCCAGTCCTGTGCCGAAGGTGCCCTTCAAGGTGAGGGGGGCTTTGTCCGGGTCGATGACCACCACGTTGACGTTCCACGGTCCGGCACCACCTGTGTAGGTGGTCCGGGTGATGCCCGCAACGGTGGTGTCGACTGTCTTCTGGGAGCCGGACTGCAGGACGGCGAGGGTCAGGCCCGTCTCGGCGGCTGCCGCCTCCGGGACGGCGAATGCGGTGGCCATGACCGAGGTGGCGAGGACCAGCGCCAAGGCGCCTCTGGTGGTGGTGTGCTTCACGGCGTACTCCTCCTCGGTGTTCAGCACTGGCTCGTCCCGGTGACGAGCTTGTGGGAGGTGAAACTTCCTGCGTACGGCTGGGGGATCACCGTGCTGTCGGTCTTGAGCACCACGTACTTTGTGTACGTTTTGCCGGCGTCAGTCCACGAGCCGGTGTGGTTGGCGTCGGGATAGAAGCAGGCGTGCTTGTCGGTGTAGTTGGCGACTGAGACCGCCCGGTCGTTCCACGCCGCGTCGTACAGGGCCATGTCGTTCTGTGTCGCGGTCATTTCGCCCCGGCCGCCCGGCTCCTTGAACAGGCACAGGTAGCCGTTCTCGCAGCGCTCGAAGCCGGTGAAACAGCCCGCTTTGGACTTGGCCAGCTTGTGGGAGGAGACTTGCTCGTTCAGGTTCGCGCTGGTGTCCGCCAGGTTCCCCCGGTAGCCGGGACGCAGCGCCTGGAGGGTGCCGCCGTATTGGCTGTCACGGTAAATGCAGGCCCAGTACGGCGAGTTGTTGTGGACCGAGCTGACTTTGTCGTTCCATTCGGGGGCGTAGAACTGGACCGGGTTGTCCGGGCCGAGGGCCAAGGTTGCTCCCTGGCCGTCTGGGTCGGTGTAGATGCAGAAGCGGCCGGTGTCGCAGCCCTGCCACTCGGTAGCGCTGGCCCGGGAGACGACGAGAGTGGAAAACATGAGTGTCACGAGCGAGATGCCCATGGCAGCCCAGGTCAGAGACTTTTTCACAGAGGGAACCCCAAAAAGAGTGTGTTGCTTCCGCAAGGATGGCTGGCTTCGAGAGCGAAGCGATCACGATACTGGGAAGCTGCCGACGACGACCGCGTGGGCAAGGCGCCCACGGACAGCACCGCAGTCCGCCTGGGCTCGTCTGAGGCTTGCCTGTGGTGATGTCACCGGACTTCGCGCATGGGCTGGCCGTTGCGGGCGGTGTGCACGCCGGGGCAGGTCAGCGTCATTTTGACGGGGTCCAGCAGGCACTGCCCCTCGCTCAGGCCGGTGAAGCCGTGCCAGTCGTCGATGGGGTCGAGCTCCCAGCACGCCGACTCGGTTGCCAGAAGCGCCGGGGAGGCGTCGGCGAACGCGATCCGGGCCCCGGTGTCCGGCTCGACGACGCTCTCGGGCTGCCAGACGCCGAAGAACCAGCTCGGCCGGTCGCCCGCGGCGGCGATACGGCGCCCGGTGCGCGCCATGGCCTGCCGGAAGCGGATGGCCTCAGTGACGGCTTCGTTGATCAGTCACTCGCCCTGCGGGCCGTCAGAGATTGGGGTGAAGCGGCTGGATGAGGCGTCGGGCAGGCGCGACGGCGCAGCTGGCCCTGATGGGTGGCATGCTGGCGCTCAGAGGCGCTGATGGCTCGGCCGGCCAAACCATCAACGGGTGGCCACCGAGGACGGCCTGCTGCACCGGTCGGGGGCGGGCTCTGGGGTGTCGTAGGCCTCGGCGCGGGGGTGTCAGCCGAGTGCGTACTGCTGCCCCCGGCAAGGACTTACGCGACCGCGATGACGGCGGCCGCCGCTGCGGACGCGGCCGTCAGACGCTCGCCGACGGAGCCAGTGACGAGCAGGTAGCCAGTCGACGTCACGGGTTGCGACCTCCTTCGAGAGGCAGAGAGCAGCGCACGGCTACGCCTCGGCGTGATGATGGGAGATCACGCGCACCGTTCGCGCTCGGGGTGCCCTCGGCCTCCCCTGCCAGCCTCTCGGGATGGGGGACTCTCGCGGAGTGTCCAGTTCTACTGCCGTCAAGCAGCGGGAGGCACGGTGCGCCTCAAAATTTCCGCCGCTCGCCGAGAAGACCAACGCTGCCGTCCGATCCATCCGGGCTGTAGCGAATGAGTTCAGGGCGAAGCGCGAATGACCAACCGTCTACCCCTGCCTCTTGGTGGGGGTAGACGGCGTTCAGAGCCCGAGCTCCTTCCTGTAGTCCGCGAGGGCGACTACGGCAGCAGAGTCCTACTCCGCTACGGGCTCGGACAGTTCGATGCGCATACGGCGCCGGTCTCCCTCGGCCACCAGCAAGTTGCCCCTTCGGTATTTGAGCGGCACCCCCCTCCCAGCTCTCACGCGCTCGCCGAGTGTTATGAGCTGTGCCTTCTCATGCACGAGCGTCCGATGTAGTGGCCAACCGTGAACGGGAGGCACTCCCGTTTTTTCCTGCCGCACGCTTACTCAGCACGTCGTGCCCGGGCAGCCGAGGTATCAGCCGCTATGCCCTTCGCTTGGGCCATCGGCCGGCTCGTGCGTGCCGGGAGGCTCGGCGTGCTTTCCAGGGGTTTGGTCAGAAGAGGGCGTCGGTGGTGTCGGCGAAGGTGACGGTCTCGCCGGCGGCGAGGCGGCCGCCGTTGAGGCCGTGGTAGACGCGGACGGGGCTGTAGTCGCCATTGTTGCTGGCGAGGAGGTCGGGGCGGCCGTCACGGTTGTAATCGCCGATGCCGATCAGGGTCCGGTAGGTGCGCCAGCCGCCTGTGCCGACCATCGTGCGGTTGGTGAAGTTGCCGTGGCCGTTGCCCAGGTAGAGCCACAGCCTGCCGCTGGTGTCGCTGACGACGAGGTCGTTCTTGCCGTCGCCGTTGAGGTCGCCGGGTGCGGCGAAGGCGTCCATGGTGTTCCAGCCCCCGCCCACGAGCCGCCGGTCGCCCAGGGAGCCGCGGCCGTCGCCCGGGTACATCCACAGCTTGCCGCCGGTGTCCCGGGCCAGCAGGTCGCCCCTGCCGTCACCGGTCAGGTCTCCGGCTGCCTGGATGCGACTCATGGTGTTCCACCCGCCTCCGATGAGCCGGCGGTCGCCGAAGGAGCCCTTGCCGTTGCCGGGGTACGTCCACAGCTTGCCGCCCGTGTCGCGGGCGAGCAGGTCTTCGGTGTCGTCGCCGTTGAGGTCGCCGTGCCGTGTAAGGGCCGTCATGGAATTCCAGCCACCACCGACCAGTGTGCCGACCTCGTCCCCGGGCAAGAACCACAGCCGACCGGCACGGCTGCGGTGGAGCAGGTCTGGGATGCCGTCACGGTTGAGGTCGCCGAACGCGGCGGCCGGGCCCGGTCCCATGCCGATGGACAACCAGGTCAGCGGCTCCGGCTGGCCCTCGCACTCCCGCCAGGTGTGCGCCCAGCGGGCCGAGCCGAGGTTGTTGTCCAGGTGGCTGTTTCTGTCCTCGAACATGGACAGATTCACACCCCGGTGTCCGGAGTCTTCGGCACGGACGTCGTGGACCCGGTCCAGGTACTGGAAGTTGGTCCGGCTGTAGAGGCACAGATCCTCATAGCCGGTGCGGTTGACGACCGAGGACGCCTTTGATCGCCAGGGCCCGAAGTCGCGCTGCGGAGTCGAGTACGACGCCATCGCCCCCTGCCCGTTGGCGCCCTCGAAGACACAGAACTTGCCCTGCGGGCAGCGGTCGTAGCCGCTCGCAGCCTGTGCCGGTATGCCTGGAGTGGCGACAAGACCCAGGGCAGCGGCAGCCGACACCAGGGCAGCACGCAGCGAGATGCGCATGGAAGGTTCCCCCCTCAGGCACACTTTCTCTGCACGCGCGTACAGAGAAAGGCCACACCTTACCCCCCCCGCCGGTGTCGGCTGACGAGGTGGGCGCGGTCAGCTGACACGCACAGGGCCGCTCCTCGTCGAGACCGGGGCTGTGGCATCGGCGACCCCGACTCCTGGGACCTGTACAAGCTGAGTAAGGTGCAGCTCCCCTGGAGGGACAGCGACAGGAGGGCGCAATCCGATGGCCTCCTTCGCGGCAGAGCGCGTAAGGTCCGTGGGATGACACACGGCACGGTGGATCCGGCAGCAGTCACGCTTGAAAAGGCCGCGCAGATTCGCAGGTGGCGAGTTGATGAGGACTTCACCTGGCGCGCTGTGGCCCAGGCCGCGTCGGAGCTGTGGGGCTCCGGTGGGGGCAGCAACCAACTCCACGGCGAAGACCTCTGTGTGACCGCCGCGAAAGTTCTGGGCGAAGACCCCTGCCGGGAACCATGGAATTGACCGTCCCCTGGCAGGCCGGGGCTTTCGGATATCGCCGACAACTGGCGTGTGTTTTCCGACTGGGACAAACCCGCCGACGCTGGAAGCGCACCGGCCCGCAGGATCACCCGGGCGCCCATCCACGTCATCCACCACGACTCGATCGGCCAAACCGTTTCCCGCGCCCCGGGGGGCGGCGGTCAGTCGACGGGCGGGGGAGTGGGGGTCTCGTGGCGACGCCAGTACGTGGCCCGCCACCAGAACAGCGTGGTCAGGTCATCCGGGTACGGGGTGTCCCTGTCGCACTGCCACTCGACCGGATCGCGCTGCGGGTCGACGGGCCGCCAGCCCGGATCCAGGGGTTCGTCCTCGGCCGGCGGTCGCACATGGCGCACCACGTAGGCGCGTACGGCGCCGATCCGAAGGAAGTTCCCCTGCGCCTCGACCAGGCTCACACCGCCGTTGGCGCCGACCTGCGATCACGGGTAGCGCAGTTGGAAGAGGTCGTCCTGCCAGAAGCAGACGCTGCAGATGTCGTCCGACCACCACTCCGGGAACATCTGGTGGCCACAGCACGGGCAGGGCAGCCAGCCACCGGGCGGCGCCGTAGCGACCACCGGCTCCGGCACCTAGAACAGGCCGTGCTCCGCGTGGAGCGCGGCCTCCATCGCCTCCAGCTCGACGAGGTCGACGGCGTCCTGGGCCTCCAGTCCGGCCGGCTCGCGGCGATTCCGGGGTCAGTGCCGGGGGCACCGGCGTCGCCGGCACCCGGGGTCTTCGGGACGTTCATGCACCTCACTCTAGGCAAACCCTCCTTATGGGCTGATGTCAGGGGGGATACGTACAGAACCGGCACCCCCCCCGGGGGCTCCCGAAGCACTTCATGGCCCCTCCCCGGCTCCTACCGCCTTCAAGTCACCGGCGACGAGGCACTCCCGTCTGGAGTGAGAAGCACAGGGCGCGTGCGCAGCTATCTGATGGCATCCAAGTCGGGCCCTCCACGAGCGCAACTCGCGCTGACTCTCCGCCTATTGTGGGCACATGGTTCATCCAACGCGGCCGCAGCTGTCAGGACTGGGGCGGAATCCGGCTGCCCCGGTGGATGTGATGGTGCGTCTGGCCAGGCATGCTGCCGGCAGGCACGGGCTGGCGAGGCGGGAGGGGCGGCTGCCGGATCCCGCGGCCGAGGCCCTGCTAAGGCACGGCGGCAGTGACTTGGATATCTTCCTACTCAGGCGCCGCGTCTCCCCGAGGATGCGCCGCCGGATCGCCGAGCACCCCAACCCGGCCATCCGCGACGCCTGCGCGCATTTCGTCCGGGACATGGTGGACGCCGGGGCGCCGTTGGGCATCGAGGACCTGGTCGACGTCCTTGGCCGGTCACCGGCGGAACTTGCGGCCGACCCCGGCCCCGAACTACGCGCGATGGTCGCAGAAGCCTGGCGGGACCGGCCGATGGCCGTACAGGTGGCACTGCTCAACGACGCGGACCCCCGGGTACGTGACGCGGCCACGCGGGCAGCGAATCCGGGTGTGCCTGCGGAGTACTACGAGTGCTGCCTCTCCGAACCGGCCGTGCAGGCCAACGTCGCCGGCCGGACCCGCTGACGTCAGAGCAGTTCGAGCAGTTACTGGAGACCGGGAGCGAGGCGGTGCTGCACGCCGTAGCCGGCAACCCGCACTTGGCCGCCGCCATGGTGACCCGCCTGCAGGACAGCACGGATCCGTCCGTGCGCGTCGCGGTGGCCTGCAGCCGCCATGTCACCGCCGCGACGCGGGACCATCTGCTCGCGCTGGTGCAGGCGGAGGACGCGGCCGGCAGCACCCCGGCACATGTCGCCCTGCACTGGTCGTCGTACGAGCCGGACTGGCTGCGGGAAGCACCGCTTGCCGAGCGGTTGACCTACCTGGACTGCCCGCACGCGGTGTTCCGGAACGTACTGGCGACAAGCCGGGATCTGCCGAACGAGGCCTGGCAGATGCTGGACGACGACCCCGACGCTTCCGTCCGCCGCACAGCCGCCCGCCGACCCGACACACCACCACAAATCCTGCTGCGCCTGCTCCGCACCCACGGCGAGACCTTCCACATCCGACCGCTCCTGGCGGACCACCCCAACTTCCCGCGCCAGGCGCTGCGCGGCTTCGTGGAGGAAGCGGACCCGCGGATACGGGTGCTCGCCCTGCAGGACCCCGATCTGCCCGTTCCGGAGCTGCGGAGGCTTGCCGTCTGCGAAGAGCCGGACGTACGCGGGGGCGCGGCACGCCACCCCAACATCAGCGTGGAACTGCTGGACCACCTGCTGACGGACCCGGACTCCAAGGTCGCCGACGACGCAGCGGCCAATCCCGTACTGCCACGGGCCCAAATGGACCACATACTCACCGAAGCCGGCCTCTGACACCCGCCCGGGGCGCATCATGGGATAGCGAGGACGACGCGGTGGCAGTCGTGGAAGACGCATGGAACCTGCCCTTCACCTGCCACTCGGCCAAGGGGCCGCTCCCACCACTGTGAGACGAGGAACTCCGCCCCGCCGCTGACCTGTCGTCGGGCTGCGCGCCTACGGTGGCGTTACCGCGAACCGGCCCGCCCCAAGGTGCTTCGGGAAGGGGGCCGGTCGATTTGGACCCGCTAAGGGTCCCTTCCACCAGACGCTGCTGCTCCAGGCACCGACTCGCGAGCTGTCCCGCCCCGGCGGGCGCGATGCGGGCCGCTGCGATACGGGCAAGAACGTCGGTGATGTCTCCGCGGACCCCGAAGTAGACGTCCGCGTCCATGCGGCACTCCAGGACGTCATGAGAGGGATTGTTCTCGAAGACCGAGTGCTTGGTCGGCCGGGCGCAGGAGTCACGGGGCCTCGTCAGGACGTGTTCCAGTCCCTCCAGGGCTATGAGGCGCGCGATCACGGCACGCATGCCCTGCTCCTCCGCTGCTCTGCGGGACGAGGTCTGGGGGCAGGTGGCCTGTGCGCGCAGTTCCTGCGCTGCCGGCTCGCGCGTGCACGCCGTTGCCCGTCCCGCCAGAGACAACGCCAGCAGGAGCCCGCCCGCCTGCGTGTACGACTCGCGGCTTCGGCGCCACCGGTGCGCCATGCCTGTCATGTCCTCACATCCGGGCGAGATGACCGCCCATGCCGAGGAGGCCGCACCCCACCAGCCGACCTACGGCGGTCTGGGACCTCGGCCGCTGCCCCGCTACCGCACCAGCCCGTGCTCCTTGCGCGAACACGTCCTGACCGCGGGCCGCGACAGCGGCCGGACCGTGACCTGGCGCAAGGGCTCGAAGGCAGCGATGAGTTCACACTTCGTGTTCCTGCGGGTGAGGCTCGCCGGGCGCCGTGCCAAGCCCGCCGACGACGGAACGATCCCGTTGGTCTGGCTGATTGCCCAGTCACCCGAGGGCGAGAGCGAGCCGGTGAAGTAATGGATCTCGAACCCGCCCGTCGGCATGCCGGCCAAGGACCTCGTCCGGCTGGCGAAAGCCCGCTGGCGGGTCGAGCACGACTACCGGGAACTGAAACCGACCTGGGTCTGGACCACTTCGAGGGACGCTCGTTCACCGGCTGGCACCGCCACGTCACCCTCGTCACCGCCACCCAACTGTTCCTGACCGAACAGCGGAACAGCCCAAAAGCCCCGGCCAGGGCCTGACCCTCTACCAGGCCCTGGACCTCCTCCAACACCTCATCGCCACCTGGACCGGCACCTGCCCCACCTGCCAGGCACCAGTGCCATGGCAGACCTACGACACCACCTAACAAAGCACTACTGGCTGTCTCCTTGAAAGGCTATGGGCGCCATTCCTGCTGGCAGGTGGGGTGTTCGGTGTAAGCCTGGCCAAGGACTGGCAGCGCGTAGGCCAGGCCGGCAGACCGGGAGTCTGCGGGTCCATGGCTTTGTAGCCGTTCGCCAATTGCTCGATCGAGTCGAGCAGTCCCCGACCACGGACCCGCAGCCGTTCCCGGCCGAGCACCGCAACAGCTGCCGGTTCGGCGCACAGACGTGTGCTTGCGACACCGGTCAAACTCGGCCCGATCCGTCCTTGAGACTTGGCCAGACCTGTCCGCACTGAAGACCCTGTGGGCATGGTACGCCGTGGGCGGGGGCCAATGGCCGCCTCCGCCCAGGCATCCCCGGCCGTGCACACCAACGCAGCAAAAGTACCGGCTCCTTCGGGCGCTGGAGCAGCAATGGCAGGAGGTACCGCTCAGGCATGTGGGCAGCACCGCGTACACAATCACGCGATATGAAATAACGGTAAAGAGGGCTCGGGCAGAGGCTGCAATTGGGCGAGCAGCGGGCCGTGCGGCGATGTGATCGTGACTTTCCTGTGCCCGACTGGTCCCGTAAGTGTCCGCGGACAAACCGACTTGTCCGGCCTCAACTGCCTCGGTGACCTGCGCGGATCACGTCACGGTCGCACGGCTAACTCTTTGGGCGTGCACGGTCGGACTGCGGACCGCCGCCCCGGCCCCCTGCCCCTTGTGGGGGGACAGCGGCCGGCCGGGTTCTCGGCAGCATCCGGACAGGGGCACCGACTTCCCGGCTTCCCGCAGCAAGAAATGACCGGTTCCAGAAAACAGACTCAAGACAGAAGAGGGATCCATGAAGATGCGAGTCAAAGCCTGGCTGGGCGTGGCATTCGCTGCCGGTGCGCTGGTGCTTGGCGGCACCGGCACCGCGAATGCCTCGGTGAACTGGGACTTCAAGTTCATCCAGAGCAATCACGACGGCTACGCCCTCTACAACAACTACGGCAGCTACCTCCTGCAGTCAGCGCCGACCCAGAAGCCGACCTCGCCCTCCATCAACACCTGGCGGATCGTGTCCGTCGCACCCGACACCGGCTACCCCAA
>NZ_JBEXWK010000019.1:0-159604 GCF_040629815.1 Streptomyces sp. NPDC005878 | reverse complement strand
GTTGCCGGGGGAAGGTCGAGTCCGTCCGCCCTGCCCTGACCGGGCTGGGGCTGGGCCCGGCCGTCTTCGGCCGGGCCCCACGCCATACCCACGTCACCTTTCACCCGAAGTAGGGGATGGCCCGGGCGTATCGGGCGCAAGGCGGGGTACGTGTACGGCGCACCGGCTCCGCACGGGGCAGCAGTTGGGACCCTGCGCCTCCAGCTCTGCGGGGCCGGTGCTTTGTTGGTCGCCCGCCCGAATGGAACGCAGTACGTACGGTCTACATCAGAGCCGCCGAGGACGCTCCACTGGGTTCGCAGAGACGAACGACCTCAGGATCAGCGCGGTGAAGCCCAGGACGTCGGGACCTCAGGAGTGTGCGAGGAGTCCACGTTCCAGGGCGATGACGACGGTGCGTGTGCGGTCGCTGACGTCGAGTTTCGCGAAGATCCGCAGAAGATGCGTCTTCACCGTGGCCTCCCCGATCACCAGTCGACGGCCGATCTCGGCGTTGGACAAACCGTCGGCGACCGCGCGCAGCACGTCCCGCTCGCGGGGAGTGAGCGCGACCGGCTCGGGGCGGCGCATGCGGGCTACGAGACGCTCCGCGACCTTGGGTGCAAGGACCGTCTCACCGCGCGCCGCCGAGCGGATGGCATCGGCCAGTTGCTCGCGGGTGGTGTCCTTGAGGAGGTAGCCGACGGCACCGGTCTCAACGGCTCGTTCGATCTCCACGTCCGTGTCGTAGGTGGTGAGGATCAGCACCCGAGTGGGTGTCGTCCGGGCGACGATCTCGGCAGTGGCGGCCACACCGTCGAGGACCGGCATGCGCAGATCGAGGAGGGCCACCTCGGGGGCGAGCCGCTCGACGAGGCCGACGCCCTCGCGACCGTCGCTCGCCTCACCGACGATCTCTATCGTGGGTTCGTCGGCCAGCAGGGCGATGACTCCGGCGCGCATGACGGCGTGGTCGTCGACCACGACCACCCGGATACGGCCGTACGGTGTGTCGGTCACGGTCAGTCCTGACTGTGCGTGGGAAGGCAGGCGAGGACGAGGGTGCCGTCCCCGAGGGAGCTGGTGACGGTGAGTTCGCCGTCGAGTTCGGCCAGCCGTCGGCGCATGCCGTCGAGGCCGAACCCACGGGACTCCTCGACGACGAACCCGCGACCGTCGTCGGTGATCTCCAGCTCGACACCGCCCGCGCGCTCGGAGAGGACGACTCCGACGGCGGAGGCATCCGCGTGCTTGCGTATGTTGGCGAGGGATTCCTGCGTACAGCGCAGCAGGGCGACGCGTGTGCGCTGGTCCAGGTCGATGTCGGGCAGTTCGGCGGTGACGGTGAGTCCGGTGTCCTGGACGAAACGGTCCAGGGTCCTGCGCAGGGTGGCCGCCAGGGATCCGGCCGCGACGCCGCTCACGGGGGCGGAGCCGACGAGTACCCGGGCCTCGGCCAGGTTCTCACGCGCGGTCTGCTCGATGGAGGTGAGCTGCGCGGCGCAGCGTGCCGGGTCGGTGACGGTGGCGGCGCGGGCGTCCTCCGCGAGCACCACGATGGAGGCGAAGCCCTGGGCGAGGGTGTCGTGGATCTCCCGGGCGAGCCGTTCACGCTCCTCGGCGGCGCCCTGCCGCTGATACGCGGCGGCCAACTCCTGCTGGGCAACGGTCAGTTCGGCGGTGAGTCGCTCCTGTCGCTCGTTGCTCTGGCCGACGAAGCGGTGTATCCACAGTCCCAGACTCACCCCCGCGACGTAGGCGACGACGGTGGACACCGCGTTCCCGGTGAGGAATTGCGGGCTCCAGCCCTGGCCGAGCGTGCCGCCGGCCACGGTGAGCGCCGCTGCTGCCCCGCTGAGCCTGATCGCGTCCGCCGGAGTGCGGGTGAAGAGCCAGAACTGCGGCAGGGACACCACGTAGAAGGCGGCGCCACCGTTCAACAGGTAGGACGCCGCGCCAAGGACGAGGGGGAGGACGGCAAGGTAGATGCGCGGAGTCAGGACGGAGTTGCCCGGCCGGGCGAGAACGGCGCCGTGGCTTAGCGCGATCAGGGCGAGCAGGCCGAACATCCAGCCCGTCCGGGCCGCCGACGCGTCGAGCACGGCGATGGCCGGGGGGAACAGACCGAAGAGGATCCAGGCTGCCAGGTTCCAGCGGAGGGTACGGTCCTGGATGAGCTGGCCACCCGGCTGCTGCTGCCACTGACTCACGCTGATTCACTTCGTTCGTGGGGGAGTTGCGGGGCCCGCGGTCGAGTTGATCAGCTTACCGATGCGAGAGCGGATGGTCCCGACCGGCCTGGGCACATCGGTGGCCCGGTTCGGCCTCAGGTGAGAGAGGCGAAGGAGGGGGGAAAGCACGCCGTCATCAGCCTCCAGGCAGGCCGGTCGTCAGCGGGCTCCCGGTGAGGGGGTGTCGTCCCCGGGGCAGAGCAGATCGGGGTGCTCGCGAGTGGGCCCGTGCAGAGGGGGTCCCCATCCGGCGAGGGGGTCTGCGGCACGGGAGGCGTCGTCGGGGTGGCTTCCGGGGGCTGCGGGGTGGCTTCCGGGGGCTGCACCCCTGGGGAAGCGCAGATCGGGGTGGTCGCTAGCGGGGTGCCGTTGCAGACGGGGTTCGGCGGGGGGTCCTGAGCGGCCACTGCGGTAACGGTAGGGGTCGCGTGTGGGGCGGCCGCGGCGCCCGGTGCCACCGCGACGAATCCGGCTGTCGCAAGGAGAACCAGCGGCACCAATGGACGGCTGTGACGAGAACGCAGATGCACGGTGCAACACCTTTCCTCGGCCCGCGATGACCCGGCAGGGACACTGCGGACCACTGGACACCATCGAGGTCTGGCGCGCTCCCTGGATGAGCCGAACAGCGGATCGGCCCCGAGGTCCGCGCCCTGACCTGCCGCGTCCCGCGCTTCCGTGTGCCCATCCAGTACACCCACATGGGTGATACCCGAGGCCGCCCACGGCTGCTCGCCTCCGGCTCAGCCGTCCGTGTCGTCCGTGTCGTGCGGGCGAAGCAGGGGGCTGATGGTCATCTGTGGGGCAGAGTGTCCCGAAAGTTGGCGGAGGGGTTACGTGCGTGTGTGCCGGGCACCCGGTCGTCATCGCGAAAAGTCGCGTCGGCCGGGGATAACTACCGGTAGTACGACGTAAGGCCCGAGGAGTGACCTTGAACATGGGCATCAGCAGGGGAATGCCCCGGCACCGTGAGTCGGCACTTGTCCTCCCGCGAACGAAGCAGGTCTCCTGCCAGGGAGGCGGACCGCGATGTGTGGTCTGAGTGGCGAAGTCCGCTTCGACGGTGAGCGCCCCGATCTCGCGGCCGTGGAGCGCATGAGTGAGCAGCTGGCTGCTCGTGGACCCGACGGCCGCGGAATCTGGACAAGCGGCGCGGTGGCCCTCGGGCACCGCCGATTGAAGATCATCGACCTGTCGGACCGTGGAAGTCAGCCCATGACCGACGCCCAGGGAGGGATAACCGGCGTCTTCAACGGCTGCATCTACAACTACCGGGAGCTGCGCGAGGAACTGCGGGGGATGGGCCACCGCTTCGAGTCGACGTCCGACACCGAGGTGGTACTGAAGGCCTACCAGCAGTGGGGGACGGCCTGCGTCGAGCATTTCTTCGGCATGTTCGCCTTCGCCCTCGCCGAACACCGCACCGGCCGTGTGATCCTGGCTCGTGACCGGCTGGGCATCAAACCCCTGTACCTGGCGAGCACGCCGGGCCGTCTGCGGTTCGCCTCCTCACTGCCCGCCCTCCTCGCCGCCGGAGACGTGGACACCTCCCTCGACCCGGTCGCCGTCCACCAGTACCTGAGCTGGCATGCCACCGTCGCCGCACCGCGCACCGTCCTCAAGGGCGTGGGCAAGCTCCCACCGGCCACCGTGCGGGTCGTGGAGCCGGACGGGACGTACCGCGACCACCGGTACTGGCAGCCCTCGTACACGCGGCGGCCCGAGTACGCCGGTATGTCCCCGGACGAATGGCGTGACGCGGTGCTGGACGCCCTGCGTACCGCGGTGCGCCGCCGGATGGTCTCCGATGTCCCCGTCGGAGTCCTGCTCTCCGGTGGACTGGACTCCAGCCTGATCGTGGCGCTGCTGGCCGACGAGGGCCAGCACGACCTGATGACGTTCAGCGTGGGTTTCGAGACCGAGGGCGGTGAGAGGGGCGACGAGTTCCGGTACTCCGACCTGGTCGCCCGCGAGTTCCGCACCGCCCACCACCAGTTGCTGGTTCCCTCGGATCGCGTGTCGGCGGATCTGGACGCGGCTGTGGCGGCGATGAGCGAGCCGATGGTCAGCCATGACGTGGTCGCCTTCCATCTGCTCTCCGAGCAGGTGTCCAAGGAGGTGAAGGTGGTCCAGAGCGGGCAGGGGGCGGACGAGGTCTTCGCCGGATACCACTGGTACCCGGAACTGGCGGAGGTCGCCCGCGAGGACGAGGCGGAGAGGTACGCCAAGACGTATTTCGACCGTGCGCACGCCGACCTCGCACAGGTCCTGCAACCGCACATGCTGCCGACCGAGGACGTCTCGGGCCGCTTCGTCGAGGAGCACATGGCGGTGCCCGGGGCGGAGACCGCGCTGGACGCGGCTCTCCGGCTGGACACGCACGTCATGCTCGTCGAGGATCCGGTCAAGCGGGTCGACAACATGACCATGGCCTGGGGACTGGAGGCCCGTGTGCTGTTCCTCGACCACGAACTGGTGGAACTGGCCGCGGCCTGCCCACCGGAACTCAAGCTGGCGGACGGGGGCAAGGGTGTGCTGAAGGAGGCCGGCCGAAAGCTGCTGCCCCGCGAGATCGTCAACCGGCCCAAGGGGTATTTCCCGGTACCGGCGATCCGCCATATGGCGGGCCCCGTTCTGGACCGGGTGCGCGAGGCGATGGAGGCACCCGAGGCCAAGGGGCGCGGTCTGTTCCAGGAGGCATACGTGGCTGAGCTGCTCGCGTCGCCCGACGAACACCGCACCAGGCGCGGAAACAACGCGCTGTGGCAGGTGGCCCTGCTGGAGATATGGCTGCAGACGCACGGAATCACATGACCGGCGAGCCGTGGTCGCGGTCCTGGCAGGTGCTGCCCGACAGGACGGCCGCTCCTCCTTCAGGGGCCACCGGCGCTGCGGTGGATGCCCTCCAGCCGCCCGGCATCTCGGCGGCGCGCATGCCTGGGGCGGTCGACTTCGATCCCACGCCGGTGCTGCTGCCCGAGGCGAGCGGTCCGCGCGACACGGTGACCGTGCTGCGCACGCACGGATGCTGGTATCCCAGCTCCAACGCCGACGGTACCCAGGTGGCCTTCATCTGCGATCGCGGCGGAGTGCCGCAGCTGTGGGTCGCGTCCGTGGACCGTGACGACGCCCGGCTGCTGGACTCCTCGGCGGAACCCGTCACCGAAGTGTCCTGGTCCCCGGACAACCGCTGGATCGCGTACACCGCCTCCCCGGGTGGCGGTGAACACACGCGCGTGCTGTGCGTGCGGCCCGATGGTTCCGACCGCCGTGTCCTGGCCGGGGCCGATCCGGGCAGCTCCGCCCATCTGGGCTGCTGGACGCACGACGGCTCGGCCATCGCCGTGACCGTCGCCGCCCCGGCCGTCCGCCTGACGGCCGTCCGCCCGGCCCATGCGCCGCCGTCACCCACCTCGGTCACCACCTCACTCACGACCTCTCTACGAGCGCACCGGGCCGACCGGGACGGGCGGGCGACGCTCCTGGGGGAGGACCGGCTCCTCACCCCACCTGGGACGCCTCCGGCACCCGACCACCCGGATCTCGCGGCGCCGGCCACCACACCCTCCACGGCCCAGGCGGGCGGGGCCCTGTCGGCCTATCTGATCGACCCCGACGCCCACACCTCTCCGGTGTTGCTGGTCAGCGAATTGGGCGCCGCGTCCCTGCGCGTGTGCGACCTCAGCCATGACGGGACGCTCGCGCTGCTGCGCAGAGGGCCACGCGGGCGGCGCGAGGGGATCGTCTGGCGTACGGCCGACTGCGCGAGAACGTATACGGTGCCCGTCGCCGACGAGGATCCATGGATCGGCCGGTTCTCACCCGACGGGTCGACCCTGTGGCTGCGCAGCAACGCGGACCGGGAGTACGCGGCGCTGTTCGCGGTCGCCCTCGGCGCCGACGGCGGGCCCCGCGGCAGCTCTGTGGTGGCGGAACGCGCGGGCCATGACCTGGAGTTGCTCGCGATGGACCATGACGGCCGTACAGCCGTACTGGTATGGAACATGCAAGGCGCGAGCGAAGCCGAAGTCGTGGAAACGTTCCCGGCCGACGCGGCCCCGGGCCCGGGCAAGACCGGCCCGGTCACTCCGCTGGCCCTTCCCCACGAGGTCGTCACACGCGTCACCCTGGCAGGGCCCGGCAGGCTCCTGCTTGCGCTGTCCGGTTCGCAGCGCCGTCCGGGGGTGTGGTGGGCTCATGACGAGGGGTCCTCGGGGTCCTTGGGCTCCCTGTCGCGCACGCCCTGGTCCTCCCGCGACGTAACCGCCGTCGCGCCGGGCGGCCCGCCGGTACGGCCCGTCCCCCTGCGTTTCGCCGCACGCGACGGACTGCCCCTGAGCGGCTGGTACTACAAGGCCCCGGGGAGCGCGGCGGGGGAGCGGACACCGTGCGTGATCCACTTGCACGGCGGTCCCGAGGAACAGGAACGGCCCGTGTTCAACCCGCTCTACCAGGAGTTGCTCGGCCGAGGACTGGACGTCTTCGCTCCCGATGTCCGCGGCTCCTCCGGGCACGGCAGGTCGTTCGTCGACGCCGACCTGGGCAGCGGCCGCTTCGCCGCTCTCGACGACGTCGCGGACTGCGCGGCCCACCTCATCACGGCGGGCCTCGCCGACCCGGCCCGGCTGGCGGTCACGGGGCGCTCCTACGGCGGCTACCTGACGTTCGCCTCGCTCGTATGGCACCCCGACCTGTTCCGCACGGGGGTCGCCGTCTGCGGCATGTCCGACTTCTTGACGTTCTTCGCCGGCACGGAGCCGTGGATCGCGGAGTCCGCGGCACACAAGTACGGGCATCCCGAACATGACCGCCCGCTGCTGCGCGCCCTGTCCCCGATGAGTCGCATCGACAAGCTGCGCGTCCCCGTGCTCGCTGTACACGGCGAACACGATACGAATGTGCCGCCGGGAGAATCCGAGCAGTTCGTCCGGGCGGCCCGGGAACGCGGTGTGCCCGCCGAGCTCCTGACCTTGCACGAGGAAGGCCACGACTTCCTCCGCGCGGACAACCGTCGGCTGTTCCGCCGTACCGTGGCCGACTGGATGGAACGGTATCTGCGCACCTGACCACCTCGGCGCGCTCAGACACCCGTAACCAGCGTGCCGACGTGGTGGTGTGAGGCTCGGCGAGCAGGTGCAGGGCGGCCGGGTGCGGCCGCTGAGCGTCAACCGCTGTACCGAGGCTCCCCGAGGCCGGAACAGTCGCCCTGGGGCCCGTCCCGCCAGGTCACCTCGCCGCACGCACCCGACTCCGCCTCGGTCAGAAGGTCGATGACCGCCTCAAGGCCTCCCGACTCCAGCGCCCGGCGCTGGCGGTCCGCTCCTGTGCCCTGCCGCAGCAGCCGATCGACGAGAGAGGCGATCTCACGGCCGTCGCCCGCCTCCTCCAGCGCAGGCCCCACGTACTCCGTCAGCCTAGCCACGGCCTCACCGGCCCGACAGGGTTCCCCTGTGGGCAGGACCAGCTCGCCGCCGAGCCCGTAGCGTGCGGCCTGCCACATCGCCAGGTCCGCCAGCTCGGGAGGGAGGCCGGGGGAGGCGACCCCCGCCCGGGCCTCGTTCATGGCGGTCACGACGAGGGCGCGTACCAGCCCGGCGAACATCACCGCCTCGTCCGCGCGCAACTGCACGTCCAGGCTGCGCACTTCGATGGTGGGGTAGGAATCGGAGAGGCGCGCCTGCCAGTACAGCTGGCGAGTGTCCCGGATGACCCCGGTCGCCAGCAGCCGCTCCACCCGTGCGTCGTAGTCCGCGCCATCGGCGAAGGCGGGAGGCAGACCGCTGACCGGCCAGCGGTCGAACACCACGGTGCGCCAGCTCGCGAAACCGGTGTCACGTCCGTCCCAGAAGGGAGAGTTTGCCGCCATGGCGGTCAGGATCGGCAGCCATACGCGGATCCGGTTGAGTACCTCGACCCCCATGGGCCGGTCGGGTACGGCGACATGGACGTGCATGCCGTTGACCAGTTGCTCGACCACCAGTTGCGGTGCCTGCCGCTGGATGGCCCGGTAGCGGACCTGGTCCGTGACAGGCACCGGCAACGGCTGCCGCAGCGGTGGCGTCCCGCCGGCCATGACGCGGCAGCCGTATGCCTCCGCCGCCCCCGTCACGGCGAGCCGCAGACGCAGCAGATGACCGCCGACCTCCTCCAGCGAGTCACACACCGGCGTGGCCACCTCGACCTGCGCCTGGAGCAGCTCCGACTGGATCTCCTGGGTGGTGACGAAGGGCTCGAGCCCGGCGGCGGCACGCACCTTTTCGGCCAGCGCCACCAGCCGGCCCGTCGCCGGATCGAGCAGCATGTACTCCTCTTCCACGCCGACGGTCGTCATCCAAGACCTTCCTTCCGGCGACGCTGCCGTCGCGGGGAAACCCTGTCGAACGTTGTCGCGCGCCCCCATGGCGGACGCCCGCGCCGTTCCCGATGCCCTCATCGTGCCTGCTGAGCCCGCACTTCCCGTGGGCCACACGCCGGGCCGAAGAGGACGCGACCCGTCCCGGATCCCTCTCAGTCGTCGAGCAGGTTGGCCGGGGGTGCGTCGGGGAGCAGATGGGCGAGTTCGAGAGCGGGATTCACCTCGGTGGCGAGCAGCAGCAGCCTCAGTGGCTGGGGCGCGAGGTTGGTGACGGTCGTCTTGCGCGTCGGGCCCTGGGGTGACGGCTGCTCGAAGAGCAGGTGGAGGCCCGCGACGTCCATGAAGCGGGCATCGTGCAGGTCCCAGACCAGCTCGGTCACCTGCTGCGGCAGCCCCGCAGCGGCGGCGCGGAGCGTGGGCAGGGTGGCGTAGTCGATTTCTCCGTGCACGGTGACGTGGGCGGTGGTGCCGTCGATCCGCAGAGTGAAGTGCATGGTGGGCGAGCCCCCTTCTCGGGGGTGAGGAGCCCAAGGGCGAAGCGCCCTGTGTGAGGGGCGGGCCGACGATGGCGGGAGCTGGATGCCCTGAAAGGGGGCAACGCCCAGAACCCAAAGACCGGCACTAGCGGTGCCGGTCGGTCTCGTGTCCGTCCATTGTCGCACAGTGGACCCGCGGGGCCTCAGACGGCGATATCCGGTCATCACGTACGCCTGCCGAACACCGGCCCGCCCGTAGCTGCCCCAGCCGATGACGACCCTGGTCATCAGCTGGGGCGGCCGCGGGCGGGCCGGTGCTGGGCGCGTTGGTGCCGACGGGTGACCTACTCGGTGTGCAGCACCGAGGCGATGGTCATCCGGGCCGCCGACCGGGCAGGGAGCAGGGAGCCGAGGACGGCGATGGCCACACCCGCCAGGAGCATCGCCGCCAGCTGCGGCGCGTGCCACACGTCCTTCATGTACGTGGGGAAGTCGACCACCCCCACGTGGTCCACGACCAGGCGGTGCGCCACGATCCCGAGCGGGATGCCGAGCAACCCGCCGACCGCGCCCAGACCGGCGACCGAGGTCACCGTCATCACCACCACCTGCCGGGGGGTCATCCCGATCGACTTGAGCATGCCCAGGTCCCGGCGCCGCTCACGGGTGTTGAGGAGCACGGTGTTGAAGACACCGAGCGACGCGACGATGGTCAGCAGCACCGTGAACACCGTCGAGAAGGCGATGACGGTGGCGGTGCCGGCGTTGCCGGAGACCAGCACAGAGGTCTGTAGGCCCGGGTCGAGTGCCGCGACCGCCTCGGCATAGGCGCGCGCGTCGGCGCCACGAGCGAGCCGCACCGTGTATTCGGTGGCATGGGCGCCTGGGGAGAGCTGGCCAAGACTTGCCCAAGTAGCCTCCAGGGCACGGGCGTTGCCCTCCATGAGCTGACCCACGACGGTCGCGGTGATCTTCCTGCCGTTCAGCTCCAGCGTGACCCGGTCACCGAGCTTCAGGCCGCGCTGGGTCAGGAACGCGGGCCCCGCCACGATCTCACCCGCCGCGGCCGGTGCCCGGCCCCTGACGATGGTGTGCTCGTACAAGGAATCGTCGCCGCGGTAGAAGTCGGCGAAGACGGGCTGGGTCTGCCCGGTCATGTTCACCTGGGACAGCGCGCGGGCCCGTACTCCCTTGGCGCCCGGCAGGGACCTCAGCTCCTGCTCGATCTGCGGGTCGCTGAGCCGCGGCCGGGTCCGGTCGCTGCCCGGCCCCCCGGTCGTCACATGGATCCTGGCGCCCGCGTCCTCCCGCCCGGCGTTGTCGTACGCCACCATCGTGCTGGTCAGGCCGGTCGACAGGGTCACCGTGGTGACCCCCAGGACGATGGCCGCCATGGTCAGCAGGGTGCGGCCGGGGCGGGCGAACGGCTGGCCGAGGCCCAGGCTGACCGGGCGCGGCAGCCGGGTGGCGCCGAGCACCCGCTGGACGCGCAGGCCGCGCCCGGTCAGCGGCGCGCCACCCGCGCTGATCGCCCGAGCGGCGGGCAGCCGGTGGGCGCGCAGGGCGGGCACCAGCGCGGCCAGCACGACGAGGGCGGGCATACCGACGAGACAGGCCACGGACACCCAGGGGCTGACGTCGCCGATGGAGGCCCGGCCCACGTCGATGCCGGTGAAGGCGACCTTCAGGATCGGACGGGCCAGCGCGTTGCCGGCCAGCGTGCCCAGCACGCAGCCCGCCACCGCGGGTACGGAGAGCATTGTCAGGTAGACGGCGACGACCTGGTTCGGGGTGAAGCCCAGGGCCTTGAGCACCCCGATGTGCCGGAATCCCGAGACGACCGCCCCGCTGACCACGTTGCCGACGATCAGGGTGGAGACGAGCAGGCCGAGGATGCCGAAGAGCGTCATGAACGGCAGGTAGGAGTCGGCGAGCGCGGAGAAGGCGTCCTTGAGGGTGAGGTAGGTCTGCGTGCCGGTCAGCGAGCCCTTGGGCAGTCCTGTGGTGGCCCGGGCCAGTGAGGCGGTCAGCTGGGACTGCGTCGAGGCGTCCGTGAAGCGGTACAGCATCTGGGCGGAGGCCGGGTGCAGTGCCTCCACCTGCTCGGGCGAGACCCAGGCGCTCGCCGACTTGCTCATACTGGTGGCGAATCCGACGACGGTCAGCGTCGTTCCGCCGGGGGTCTTCAGTTCGGTACCGAGGAGCGCGGTGCCGGGGGAGCCCTGCGCGGACCAGTTGACGACGATCTCGCCGGGCGCGGTGGCCCAGTGGCCCTCCAGGAGTTCGATCCGGTCCACCGGGCCCGCCGGATCCGAGCGGCCCACCACGGTGAGGGTGCCGCCCGCCATCCAGAGCCAGTCCTTGGGGATGTCGACGACGGCTTGTCCGAACGGTCCGGCCGCGGCCTCCATCCCGGGCTGCCGGGCGGTCCTCGCCAACTGCTCCCGCGAGACCTTCGTGGCGTCGAAGGTCGCCACGGTGTGAGCGCCGTGCTGGGCGGCATAGGCCTTGTCGAAAGGGTCCGAGGCGGCGCCGAGCAGCGCCAGCGCGAGCAGGACGGTCGTGGTGGAGCAGAGTACGACGAGCCCGATGACGAAGGTCTGGAGCCGGCGGCGTTTCACGGCCGCGCGCGAGGCTCTCCATACGGCGCTCACGCGGTCGCCTCCAGCGTGCTCTCGCGGGCGACCCGGCCGTCGGCGACTTCGATCAGGCGGCTGGCGCAGCGGGTGGCGAGCTGCGGATCGTGGGTGACGATCAGCAGGGTCTGGCCGATCTGGTTGAGGTCGATCAGCAGATCCATCACCTGTTCACCCGACCGGCTGTCGAGGGCACCGGTGGGCTCGTCGGCAAGCAGCAGGGCAGGACGGTTCATCAACGCCCTGGCGACGGCGACGCGTTGGCGCTCCCCTCCGCTGAGCGTGGCCGGATAGTTGTTCCTTCGCTCGGCGACACCGAGTTCGTCCAGGAGTTCCAGGGCACGGCGCCGGGCCTGCCGGGCCGGGGTGCCGGTCAGTTGCGCGGCCAGTGCCACATTGTCCAGGACGGGCAGATCGTCGATGAGGTTGAAGAACTGGAAGATCATGCCGACGCTGCGCCGCCGGAACAGGGCCAAGCCGGTCTCGTTGAGTTTCCCGAGGTCATGACCG
Source organism: Streptomyces sp. NPDC005878 (assembly GCF_040629815.1). Lineage (NCBI taxonomy): Bacteria > Bacillati > Actinomycetota > Actinomycetes > Kitasatosporales > Streptomycetaceae > Streptomyces > Streptomyces sp. NPDC005878. The sequence goes on along the minus strand of NZ_JBEXWK010000019.1, from coordinate 147,417 downwards.
TGCACCTCGACGGTGCCCGAAGTGGGCCGGTCCAGGCCCGCCACCATGTTGAGCAGGGTGGACTTGCCGCAGCCGGAGGGGCCCATCACGGCGACCGCTTCTCCCGCCACGATCTCCAGCGACAGACCGTCCAGGGCCTTCGCGTCGCCGTACTCCTTGTGCACGTTGTCCAGCCGCACCACCGTTTGCCGGGCGCTGTCGTGATCAGTTGTCATGGCCAGAAACCTATGGCGGAGCCCCGGACGGGGCGTCACCCCCCGGATGTATCCGTCCGGGCGGGTCATCCCGGGGATGTACACGGGAGCGTACGGGGGCTGATGCGGGGCGCGCCGTACACCTGCGAAGATGGTCCGGTGTGGGGGTCCGGGACGGTCTGGCTGGTCATCGCCCTGGCGGCGGCGGTTGGCGCCGCCGGGTGTTTGGGCGTGGCGGTGGTACGGGCGCGACGGGCGCACCGGGCGGCCCTCGAGGAACGCGGCTGGCTGCTGGAGCGCGAACGCGAGAGCGCGACGCGGACCGCGGTCGACGCCGAGCGGGCCAGGATCGCCACCGAACTCCACGACATCGTCAGCCACAACGTGAGTGTGATGGTGGTCCAGGCCGGCGCCGCCCGTGAGGTGCTGGCGACGATGCCGGACGAGGCCGCGGCGGCGATGAGCGCCGTCGAGACCGCCGGGCGGAACACGATGACCGAGCTGCGGCACCTGCTCGGCCTGCTCGCGCCCGCGCAGAACGGCGACGACGAGCCCTACGACGTCGACCTGTCACCGCAGCCGAGCCTGAGCCGGCTCAGCCCGCTGATCGACCGGATCGCCTTTGCCGGCCTGCCCGTGGAGATGCGCGTCTCGGGCGAACCGCGCCCGCTGCCGAGCGGGATCGATGTCACCGCCTACCGGATCATCCAGGAGGCCCTGACCAATGCCCTCAAACACGCAGAGGGAGCGAAAGCCGAGGTGACGGTGCGATACGCGGACCACTCCCTACGCGTCGAGGTGCTGAACAGCGGACCGAGCATCCTGTCGGGCGGCCGGCCCGCGCCGGTAGAGGAGCCCGCGCCGGGAGAGCCCGTGCCGGGCCGGGCGGACGGAACGGGACGCGGGCTGATCGGCCTGCGCGAGCGGGTCGCCGTGTACGGCGGCGACCTGGACGCCCGCCGCCGTCTCGGCGGCGGCTACCGCGTCCGCGCCCGGATCCCGCTGGACCGCCCATGACGACGAACACCGCGTCCGCCCCGCGCGTCGTGATCGCCGACGACCAGGAGCTGGTACGCACCGGCTTCCGCCTGATTCTGAGCGCCCGCGGCATCGATGTGGTGGGCGAAGCCGGGGACGGGGTTGAGGCCGTGGCAGCCGTGCGGAGACTGCGGCCCGACGTCGTACTCCTGGACATCCGGATGCCCACCATGGACGGCCTGGAAGCCGCCCGCCACATACTCGCGCAGGTCCCGGACTGCCGGGTGATCATGCTGACCACCTTCGACCTCGACCACTACGTCTTCGCGGCCCTCGCAGCCGGGGCCAGCGGATTCCTGCTCAAGGACGTCACCCCGGCGCATCTGGCCGCCGCCGTACGCCTGGTCGACACCGGAGACGCGCTGCTCGCCCCCTCGATCACCCGCCGCCTGGTGGAGCGCTTCGCCTCCGGCGCCCCCGGAACCGGTCAGGGCCCGGCGACTCCGGCCGTCCACCGGGACCTGGCCGCGCTGACACCGCGCGAGCGTGAGGTGCTGACACTCATGGGGAGAGGTCTTTCCAATGCGGAACTGGCGCGGGAACTGACGCTCAGCGAGGCGACGGTGAAGACCCACGTGGCCCGGATCTTCGCCAAGCTGACCCTGCGCGACCGGGCCCAGGCGGTCGTCCTCGCCTACGAGACCGGCCTCGTCGCACCGGGCGAGGCTGCTGGCACCTCCCCTCCCCGCTGATAGCCGGCACGCGCACTCCGAAGACTGCATTTCCCGGCTTTTCCGGCTTTCCCGGCCGAGCGCCGACAGGCCAGGACGTCAGGCTCAGGAGTTCACTGTCAGTCGGTCCGGGGCCGTCCCCTCCCGGCTCCAGGCTGTGGCGATCTTCCGCGCAACGGCCCGGTAGACGACGTCCTCGATGCCGTCTTCAGGACGGAGTTTTTCGTTGGCCTTGTCGAGGATCAAAAAACGTTCCGGATCGGTTCCGTTCGAAAACGAGTAGCGCGCTTCCTGCGCGCTCTCGCCAACCTTCCTGATTGCGGCGGCAATTGCCATCATCCACTCCCAAGAGACGTTTGCGTGTCCGGCGTTGGGGAGGTGTGGCTCTTCCTCCCCGGCGTAGTCGTCATTGGCCGGTCGGGATGGCGCGGGACTGTGCAGAGGCGGTCGGTGGCGCGAACAGTGCCTCGATGGTTTCGACGGCCGTCTCGCGCAGCCAGGCGTGGGCGCGGTCGTCGTCGTAGCGCTGGTGCCACAGCAGGTACAGGGGGACGTCGGGCACCGGAAGCGGAAGCGGCAGCGTGACGAGACCGAGCTGGTCGCGGGCCGCACGGGTAACCGCCTCCGGAAGGGTGACGACCAGGTCAGTACCGAGGGCCAGTTGCAGAGCGAAGGCAGCGGTGGGACCGGCCGCGATGACACGGCGTTCGTGCCCGTACGTGGTCAGGGCGTCGTCGATCCGGTCGTGCAGGCTTCCACGCCGCGACACGGTGAGGTGTTCCGCGGCCGCGTAGCGCTCGAGGCTCAGGGTGCCTTCGGTGAGCGGATGGCCGGGGCGGACCGCGACGACCAGCCGGTCCTTGCCGACGAGGCGGTGGCGGATGTCGGGGAGCGTGGGCCGGCTGGAGCTTGATTCGAGGTCGACCTCGCCCCGGCGCAGCTCGGGGCCATCCGTGCCGGGTTCGGCGGGCAGGCGCAGTTGGACGCCAGGTGCCTGGCGGTGGACGGCGGCGATCAGAGCGGTGCCGCACGCGGCGATCAGGGAGTCATGCCAGCGCACGGTGAACACCCGCTCCAGACCCGCCAGATCGAGCTCCTGCTGCGCGGACATGAGCTGATGGGCCTGCTGCACGAGGGCGTGGACCTGTGCGCGCATGGCGAGCGCGCGGGTGGTCGGGACCATGCTGCGGCCGGTGCGCACCAGGATCTGGTCACCCGTGGCCTTGCGTATGCGGCCCAGGGAGCGGCTCATCGCCGGTGCGGTGACGTGGAGACGGGCGGCGGCACCGGCGACGCTGCCCTCTTCCAGCAGAGCGTCCAGAGCGGTGAGGAGGTTCAGATCCAGTTGCATGCGAGTAACTCTACGAGTAAATAGCATGCACTTGTTGTTAGTTGTCGCGGCATCTACCTTCGAAGTGCGGGTGCGGGACAAGCCGCCTCGCAGCAACCAACCCAGGGAAGTCCGCCATGAGCACAGCCATGCCTTTCGACGCCGACACGACGCTCCTGTCCGACGTGACCGCCGCGGTGAAGACCGCCGGTCTCACGCTGCGCGACCGCTACACCGCGCACACCCGGGGCGTGAGTCTGGACGAGATCGTCGACGAGATCCACGCCAACGACGACGCGGTGCTGGACGTCCTGCGGGAGCCGCTGCTGCGAGCCCGACGAGGATCGCAGTGGGCCGAGGACGAGCTGGCCGGCGGCGCTCTCCCGTCGGGGGAGTGGTGGATCGTCGACCCCGCCGAGGGCAACATCAACCACGTCCACGCCATGGACGACTGGGCCGTCACCGCCACATTGGTCCGTGACAACCAGCCGGTACTCACCGTCGTGCACCTGCCGCTGACCGGTGACACCTACACCGCAGTTGCGGGCGGCGGCGCCCGCCTCAACGACCGGCCCCTGAAGGTGTCCGCCAAGACCGACCTGGGCGCCGCGCTCACCGGCACCGGCCAGGCCAAACCGGGCGAGGACGAGCGCACCTTCCGGCAGATCGGTGACTCCGTCACCGCCATGCTCATCAACGGTCTGGTCGTGCGTGTCTCGGTTCCCGCCACGATGCAGCTCATCCACGTCGCCGCCGGACGCATGGACGCGTTCTGGCAATTCTCCGATGTCCGCTCCGGCCTGGTGGCCGGCGCCCTGCTGGTCTCCGAGGCCGGAGGCTCCGTCACCGACCTGGCGGGCGAGCCGTGGAATACGGGCAGCCGCGACTTCCTGGCCGCCGCCCCCGGCATCCACGCCGCCGCCCTCAAGATCCTGTCACCGATCGCCTGACGACCAAGCGGCCCGCCCTCCCGCCAAGTCCCACCCCACACAGCAAGGACGGTCTCACAACCTCATGACCACCATCGGCATCCTGGGTGCCGGACGCGTCGGCACCAACCTCGCCGGCAAGTTCGCCGCCACCGGACACCACGTCATCCTCGGCCACCGGAACCCGACAGAAAAGCCCGCGCCGGCCGCCGAAGGCACAAGCTCCCGCCTCTCCTTCGCCGACCAGCGCACCACCGCCCGCACCGCGGACATCGTGATCAACGCGACGCCCGGCGACAGCGCCCTGGAGCGCCTGGCCGGCTTGCGTACCGAACTCGCCGGCAAGATCCTCGTCGATGTCTCCAACGCGACCCGCGACGCCGGTGACGGCCTGCCCGGAGATCTGTGCTACCCCGGCAGCAGCCTGGCCGAGCAACTCCAGGCCGCTCTCCCCGACACCCAGGTCGTCAAGACCCTCAACACCATGTTGTACATGGTCATGACTGCCCCTGACACCCTGGCCTCCCCACCGACGGCCTATCTCTCCGGCAACGACGAACGCGCGAAGAGGACCGTCACCGGTCTGCTCGGCGACCTGGGCTGGCAACCCGCATGGATCGAGGACCTCGGCGACATCATCACGGCCCGCGCCACCGAAGCCATGATCCTCGTGGTTCCGCACATCCTGCGCCGCAACGGCTTCCAGCCCTTCGCCGTCTCGCTGGCCCGCTGATCCCGCCAAGGCTGAATTCGCTGTACCCACCCACGTGCCCGGGTATTTCAGGGCAGAGGATTCGGCCCCTGGGTTCTCCCCTTCGCCCCTCGTCCTGCCTGCGCGGACTCGTATAGGAAGGGACGGAGGAAGTGGGGGCGCGATGCGCACGAAGAAGCGGTCCGAGGAGCCGGAAGAGGACTCGGGTGCCGGTCGGCGGGGGTCGCTTGCGACGCGGCGCACGAGACAGCCGCGTCCCTGGCTTCCGGGGCTGTAGGGGCCGTGACGCCGCACAGCATGGCCGAGCTCCAGGGTGACGCCGGCAACGCCCGGCTCGCTCCGGCGATCGCGCAGCAGCGGCAGGGTGCGACACCGGCGTCGTCACCACGGCAGTCCGGAGGGCGCTGTTGGTCCAAAGGGCCCGGCGGAAGGCAAACCCCGGCGGACCGATGACTCCCTGGAGGGCGGCTCGGCGCACAAGCAGGTCAGGACGGATACCAGTGAGACCTCCTCCGACGAGGAGAGGGAATGGGCGCCGACCCACGCTGCACCCGAGCAGCAGAGAGTCAACATCGGGGCGAAGAGGGAGAAACGATACCGGCGGGACGCGACAGCGATCGAATACCGCCTGGACAGCACGAAGCGAGAGGCTCGCCGCGTGGCTGAGCTCCGTATGCTCGACCGTGTCGCCCGTGTGCTGATCTCGGGGCTGAAACGCCTCAACGCGGGAGCGTCGACACCCCACCTCGCGGTCGCCCTGACGGGTGGCACCCTGACCGTGCAGGGAAACTCGGACCACCCGGTCACCGCCGAGGCGAGAGCGGCGCGCAGCTCTTCTTGGACAAGGCCCCAGGGCCAGACCCCCGACAACGTCCTGGCCGACGACAAGAGGCGGTTAGCGAAGGACGCGCGGAAGCTGCACGCCTTCACGCTGGACCAGTACGGGACACCCCTGGACGCCGAGTGGCAGGTAGCTTCGGCAAGGCGCTGGCCGCGCACGTGACCTGGGGCGCGGTGACGGTCCGGGGGGGGGCGGGCACCACGTGAGACCGGGCCGTCGGGCAGCAGGGTGCACGGCGAGATGACCCTGCTGGGCCGCCTGGTCGCCGAACACACACGCCCCGGTCACACGCACGGTTCGGCCGCGGCGGCCTCCGGATCGGTGACCCCGGTCTATCTGGGCGGCTTCAAGAAACCGTGCCGGGCCTGTCGCTGGGTCATCGACGCGGTCAACGAGACCGTCGGCGCGCAACACGGCTTCCAGATCGTCGCACCGACCACGCACACGAACTACTACGCCCACTGGTCCCCTCCGGCGTGGCTGGCGGAGAGCGAGTACGAGGAGGTGTTCGACCGGGTCAAGGACAAGGCGCAACGCGACGGCCCGAAGTTCGTGGGGAACAGGCCGTCGGGCAGGACGGAACAATCCGCCGGGAGAGCAGGCGGCCGAGTCCGACTCGGATTACGCGTAGGTGTGGGGGCAGGCGGGGGGACGGGCTCCGGGTCCTAGGGCCCGCCGCCGGCCCCCCAACCCTGCCGCCTGGCGCATCCGCACAGGTGACCTGAACTGGCTGGGCCCTCCCGATCACCATGGATGAACCCCTAGCGTGGTTCCGAGAATCCGGCAAGCGTCGTGCGGACTTGGGGAGGCACCGATGGACACCAAACCCGTGATGGGAAAGCACCGCTCGCCGATCGGCGATGACGGGCAGCAGACGGGCCGACCGATCCCGCCGCCCAAGCCGTCGAAGTAAGGACCCCCTGCTGTGACGAGTGCTGGCCAGTCCGGCCCCTCCGTACGGCCGGACTCCGGGGAGCAGGGGCTGGTCGCTGAAGTCGCCCGACAGTTCGAGGAACCTCTGCCGCAGCGGTACGAGGATGCGCTGCGGAGGGTGTCGCGGCATTTGTTCTTGCCGGATGTGGTGTGGCCACGAGACGGCGTGGGCGGCTGGCGGCCGGTCACCCGTGAGAGCGAGCCCGCTGCCTGGTGGCAGGCGGCGTACGCGGATGCCCCGCTCGTCACCCAGTTCACCGACGGGCAGCCGTCGTCATCGGCTTCGATGCCTTCGTTGGTGGTGCGCGCCTTGATGCTGGCCGACCCCGCCCGCCACGTCGGCACGGCCGTCGACCGAGCGCCGGGTGCCGGTACCGGTCAAGGAAGGTTCCGGTTACTGGAGTTGGGCACTGGCACGGGCTACAACGCGGCCCTGCTGTGCGCCCTGCATGGCGACAGCGTCGTCACCACCCAAGAACTTGATCCGCAGCTCGTTCAGCGGGCGCGGCGAGCGCTCAAGAGCGCCGGATACACGCCGACAATCGTCATTGGCGACGCCTCCCGCGAACTCCCCCACCGGGAGGGGTTGTTCGACGTCATCGAGGCGACGTTCTCCGTCGACCATGTCCCGGACACATGGCGGGCAGCCGTACGGCCCGGCGGGCGCATCGTCACCCCCTGGTTCTCCGACTGGTCCGCCTTCGGCACCCTCGCCCTCGACGTGTACGCCGACGGTGCCGCCGTGGGCCGCTTCCATCCGTTCGGGTCGTTCATGACGATGCGCACCCCTGGCGCGCCATCAGAAGGGGCCACCACGCAAGATTCCGATGGCACGGGACAGCAGAGCCGTGCCGCCGCGGTGAGCACGACGTCACTGTCGCCGTGGCGCGTGGCCGGCGCAGGCCCGGATGCCGACTTCCACCTCGGGATCGCGGTCCCGCACGTCTCCTACGAGTGGGACACCAGCGGGCAGCACGCCCCCGTGCGGCTGTGGCTGGCCCACGTCGACCAGGAGTCGGTGGCCGCCATCGACTACGACGGCAAGGACGCGGACGCGTCCCGGTTCACGGTCCGTCAGTGGGGCCCGAAACGCCTGTGGGACGCCGCTGAGGCGGCCTACGCCCGGTGGGAGCTCCTCGGATGCCCGGGTGTTGGCGAGCACACCCTGGTGATCACGCCCGAGGGTGAGCACGTCGTCCACGTCCACGACGGGCAGACACCCGTCCTGCCGCGCCTCAGCCGCTGACCGACGGGCGCGGCACCCGGCGCGGGTGAAGCCGCCCCGCCGTGACGTTTCATGGCGCCTGGCGCTTCGACCGGCGTGGTCCTGACTGCCTGCCTGCCTCTCTTCCCCTGGCTCCGGGGATTTCGCGATCCGGCCATGGGTAGCGGGTGGTCGAGGAGGTTTGGTCACACCGTAGGCGGGTGGTCGACGAGAACGGCGCGGTTCGAGCGGAGCCAGGAGCGTTCGGCTTTCATCTCTTCCGCGTCGCCGCGGTTCAGGAAGGTCGCCCACGGCTCCTGGCCCAGGCTGCCCAGCCGTTGGATGCGCGCCGTCTCCCGGGCCTGGAGGCTGTCCAGCGCGTCCAGGACGGCTGCCGGGTGCGCACGGTAGGCGGTGCACAGGGCGTCGAGGCGGCTTCTCAGGGTGGAATCCCCGCTGATTGACTCCCTGCGCTGCTGCTCAAGGGGGCGCAGGGGCACCGTGTACCAGGCGAGTTGCGCGAGGTCGTCGAGGGCGTGACCGGGCGCGGCGAAGTCCCAGTCGATGAAGCCGACCAGTCGGTCACCGTTCCAGATGGAGTTCCAGGGGCCCAGGTCGCCGTGCCGGATGATCATGCCGGGCCGCCACGGCTCCTCCTGTGTGCGCCAGCGCGCGTCGGCGGGGGGACGGAAGTCGCGGACCGCTGTGTGGTACTCGCGCAGCCAGCATCCCAGTTCCTGGATGCCGGTGGTCGATCGCAGTGCGGCGGGCCAGGGGCTGAACGCCGGTTCGCCGTGCAGCAGTGAGACGACCTCGTCGGCGCCGTCGGTGCCGAGGGCCCGAGGGGCCCGGCTGAAGCCCGCCGCCTCCAGGTGGGCCAGCAGGGCGTGCACTGCCGGGGTCCACTCACCGGCGGGTCGGCGGATGGTCTCGCCGACGCGCCGCACGGTCGTCACACTGCCCTGGTCCGTGCCACCGTCTTCGATCATCGTGCCAGCTTAGGCGCCCGCCCACGCCACTGCCGGAGCGGCAACGGACCAGCGGCCGCGCGACAGTACTCGACGCCGTCCTCACCACTCCCGGAGACGTCATCTTCGCCCAGCGGGCCACCGCGGCGACGCGTGTAGTGCGTGGCGATCTGGGAGTCCGACGCCCGGTCGCCGTCACGGAGCCCGCGACGACTCAGTCACGCTGCCCGGTCCGACGCTCGTAGTCGGCGAAGCCGTCCTCGACCGTGGGCAATATCAACTCCACCCGGAAATACGGCACGCTCCACAGCGGACTGTCACGAAGCCCCTCGAACAGATCGGACCACGAGGTCAGGTCGTCAGTCGTTGCCACGAGAACATCGGACGGAGTGGCGGCCCAGGCTTCAGCGTCGAACCACCGGACCTGAACGGTGTCGTGTGCGTCCAGCAGAGGTTGCACGTGCTCGGCGATGATCTGCTGACGCTCAGGGCGCCCCAGTGCGAGCCACGAGGGCAAGGCGGTGAGGTGCACGAATATGGTGAACCGCGGACGCGGTTGGATGTTGGTCATAGCTTCATTGTGGATCAATCAACGCGACTGAAAGCCCGCTCAGCTCATGGGAGGGGGCACCCGCAGCGGTGAGAACGCTGGCGCCCCGGTGGCTCGGAGCGTCACGCCCGGTCAGGCGCGCCATCCAGGGTTGCTATTCGCGGAGGCTGACGAACCGTGACGTCCGCGGTCGGTCAGCTGGCTGGGGCACCGTTGCCCCCTGTGAAGGGGGTGGGTTCCAGCACGCGCTGGGCAGGAGGAAGTTGCTCAGCCGGCGCGCTGCCTGCCGGTAAGCACGCACAAATGAGTCGCGAACCAACCGCACCGGTGGTACTGACCAGCACGGTCACTTACGAGGAGATCCCATGAATCCGACCGGAGAGTCGACCACCCTGGCCTATAAGGGTTTAGACGGGATGCCCATGTGGATACTGGTGGGCATCGTCATTGTTCTCTTTGTGGGGTTCGCGGTCGGGAAACGAAAAGGTAAGTAGCGCTACCGGGCCAGGCCGCAAGTGGACAAGACCGTCGAGCGGCGGCCCCGCCTGCGGTCCAGCCCAGCTCGGAGCGCGGTCGGGGTGGGCTCCTCAGGGCGGTTCGCCGCTTCAGCGAACGATGACATTTTTCGTGGCGCGCCGACCGTCGAGTAGCCCGGTCGCCGCCAGCACACCCCACCAGTCCTGTCCAGAAGAGCAGCGCACTGGCCGGCCCTGCTGGGGTTACTCGGCCGTGTTCTGGGGAGCGGGTGGCTCTTGGGCGGATAGTTCTTCGGCCAGTTCCATACAGCGCAGGCGGGCTGCGGAGAAGTCGTAGGGCATCTTGCCGGTGGCTGCGAGCACGCTCATGGAGTCAGCCTCTCGTCTGCCGGGGCTGACGTCAGCCTTGTCCTCGCCGTCATCGGCGGTAGCGGGGTGCGAAGTGTCCCAGGCGTCGAAGAGGGCATCGTCGTCCTTCCCCAGGCCGGACTCCTCGATGACGGCCTGCAGGGCGCTTTCGAAGGCGTACCGCTCGACGGCCACTTGAGCCACCCGTGGATCATCGACGGCGACGCTGTCATCGAGTGCCTCCTCGGCGTCATCGATGCGGTCGGAATCCTCCCGCAGAGTGGGATGCGTGGCCAGGACGACGAAGCGGGTGGCCTGGATGGCCGCGCCGAGCGGGCCGAAGATCCGCTCAGTGACCAGCAGGCTGTCCAGGTCCGCCTGACGCAGAGAGCCCTCGGGCAGGCTCTTGAGGCGTTCGGTGACGAAGTCGGAGAGCAGGCCCCTCCGGCTGCCTTCGGTGCGCATCCGCCGCACGGCACTCCGCTGCCGCCGCAATTCCGCCTCCTGCTCGGCAAGGGTTTCCTCCAGCCGCTCCAGGATGCCCGCGATACCGTCTCCGCTGTCCGCACCGGCGGAAACCGTGCCAGTGGTAAAGGCGTCACGGATGTCGTCCAGGGCGATCCCGGCGTCGGCCATCTTGCGAATCCACAGCAGGCGGATCATGTCCTCGTACCCGTAGCGGCGGCGGTCATCGCCACCCCGCTCAGGCTCGGGGAGCAGGCCGATCTCGTGGTAATGGCGAATCGCCCGCGGCGTGGTGCCGGCGAAGGCCGCCGCGTCGCCGATCTTGACCTGGCGAGGTGGCATGAACGGCGCGTGCATGAGCAAGGACCTTTCCGCAAGGGACCGGGACGTAAGTCCACCGGATCACATGCCGCTACGGAAGGTGCAACCCCTCCACACCGCCCCGCGCCAATGTCATGGCTCCAGGGCGGTGACCACGCGGGTGATCATGTCTTCCTTCGCGTTCAACGGCATCGGCGTGTACGACAGCACGAAGCGAGTGCTGAGGTCTCGGGTGGCGAACATGCGGGTTCGGTAGCCGTAGGTGTCGCCGGTCTTGCCCCAGTAGGTTTTGCCGTTCACCGTGGCTGCCTGCAAGCCCATGCTGTAGCGAGCCGGGCTCCCGTCCAGCATGCGTACCGTCGACGGGGGGAGAGCGAACATCCTGTCCAGCGCCTGTGGTGCCAGAAGCGCCCCCGCGAACAGGGCCTGCTGGAAACGGAAGAGGTCCTCCGCAGTGGCGACGAGTTCGCCCTCGCCCCAGGAAGAGGACTGGTCATAGACCGTGATGTCGACCAGGCTGCCGTCCGTCATACGCAGATAGCCGCGCACCTGTGGGCCGTGCATGCGAAGGTCGTTTCCGGGGATCAGGGTACGGGTCAGCCCAAGGGGCCGCAGGACGCGGTCGGCGATCGCATCGCCGTAGCGCTGTCCGGTCAGCTCTTCGATGAGGAGGGCCAAGAACACGTAGTTGATACCCCGGTACTCCTGCCTGGTGCCGGGAGTGAACTTCAGGGAGTCGTGCGTCACGGTGTCGATCAGCGCCGCAGGTGTCCAGCGGTCGAAACGGTGCCGCAGCACCTTCTTCGGTGTGTCGAGGTCCGGCATGCCCCGGTGGTCGGGCAGGCCGCTCGTGTGGTGGAGCAGGTGCCCCACCGTGACGGAGGCGAACCGGGACGGAAGGCGGGTCCCGGGCAGGCAACGGATGATCGGTGCGTCAAGATCCAGCAGGCCCTCGGCCCACAGTTGCAGAACGACCGTCGCCACAAAGGCCTTGGTCACGCTTCCCGCGCGGAACCGGTCGTCTGCGCGCACCGGTCGCTCGTTCGCGAGGTCGGCCGTACCCGCGGTGCCGTACCAGTGGCCCTCCCTCCAGCTCAACATCAGTTGGGAGGAGGCGGCTTGCGGATGTGCGAGGTCGCTGATCGCGGCCTGGAGGTCACTGGTGTTGCCGGACGGCGCGGCGGACGACCGGCCAGTCACGCTCGCGGTGGCGAGCGCGAAGGCGCCGACGGCGCAACTGCCGGCGAACGCGCGCCGAGAGAAGTATCGGGTCATGGCGACCGATCTTCCACTCGCCCAGGCCCCACGGCATCCGGGGCGGCCCCCATCGCAGCCCTGACACATCCCCGAAAGACCCCTGAGGCGAGAAGGGTCCCGCAGCGTGATCCGGTCCGGTCCCATCCCATCCCATCCGAGCTTGTTGAGGGCGCCCACCGGCATTCCCCTTGAGTCACACTCAAGCGGCGCTCAAGTCATATTCAAGTTGGATGCCCAGGCGCAGGTCACCGCACGAATTGAGTGAGGAGGGCCAGCGCGAAGCCGACGCGGAATACCCCAACGCGCCGTACACAAACGGGAGTTGATGGATGTATCTATGTTGACCTTACGTGGTCATGCCACATAGCATCACGCCGCAAGCTATTGGCTGAGAGGAGTGCAAGATGGCACAGACTTACACCCCAGCAATCGGCACCACCACTGAACCAGCCACCTATGAATCCCTGGTCGAGGATGCGCTGCGTGAACTCGGCGCTGCCGAATCGGCCGAGGTGCTCGAACCGGTCGGGAGTGGCGAAGAAGGCCCGCTCATGGCTTGGTTCGTAGCCACCTGATCCATCCCGCAGGGCTCTGAGGGTTCCAGCCGCACCGGATTCCGCGGCTGGAACTCTCATGGAAACGACCACAGGACGGCAGGACAGGGGGAATAGGTTTTGAGTGTTGTGCAGTCGAGCCGCGAACTGCGGGATGGAGTCGATTCTCTCCTCGACCGGTACGTCGGAATAACCAACCACGATCACTGCGTCATCGCCTTCTCCCCGGACAGCCGGGAAGCGGCCGCCTGGCTCATGGCCGGCCTGAAGCAGCGCAATGTCAGAACACAGATCGTGGGGATGCGGCCGCTCGTGGATTACGAGTTCGCCGGACGCCTGAACTCGGCCGTGTCGGAAGCCGATCCCGACACTGGCCGGCTCATCATCTTCACTCTCGAGCGAGACACCATGTCCCACTTCTCGCCCCTGCTCGATGTGTTGCAACGGTTCGGCGCTGAACAGTGCATGGTGGTGCGTATCATCAGCGCGTCGCGCGACTTCTTCGAAAAGGCCCTCAACCTCGGCCCGGACGAACTCAGCGCACGCAATGCCGCACTGCTGACGCGGCTGACCAAGGCGCGTAGCGTCAGGGTCCGCACACGAAGTGGCACGGATCTGCGCATCGGCCTCGACTCCGATCGATTCGAATGGATCAGCAATCGCGGTGTGTGGCGGCCGGGCGGGTTCACCATTCTCCCGGCGGGGGAGATCGCCACGTATCCCGCCAGGATCGACGGCCGCCTGGTGGCCGACGGGGCCCTCAATTGCAACGTCATCACGCGGATAGACACCAGGCTGGCAGCCAACCCACTGACGGTCGACATCGAAGACGGTCGGGCCACCGGTTTCACGTGCGCCGACGACGATGTCCGCGAACTGGTGGAGCTCTGCTTCAAGCAGCCGCACGGCACCCGCGTGGGCGAGCTGGGTTTCGGGACGAACGCGGGAATCGACGCGTTCATCCCGGCCAACTCCCATATCAATGAGCGGCGAGTCGGCGTACACATCGGATTTGGACAGCACAATCAGGACCGTTCCGTGGTCGAGTACGAGGAGAAGGTGCATCTCGACCTCATCACCGATGGCGCCGAACTCTTCCTTGACGATGAGCCGGTACCGATCGACCTTGATGACCTGAAGTTGGTCGGGGACGAGCACCCGGCGCTGGTGAGGGACGAGGACATCACGGGCGACTGCTGCGGGTTCGGCTACGGGCAGTTGACCGATCCGGCTACGGCGGCACCGAGCGCCTGATCATGCCTATCCTGAGCAAAGCTCCTGCCTCGCGCATGGCCGACGGCGCCATGGGAGTGCGCGACTTCCGCTTCCTCTGGGCCGGACAAGCGGTCAGCGCCGTGGGAGACCAGCTTTTCACCATAGCCGTGTCTCTCCGGGTGATCGAGGTCGGCGGTGACGCCGGCGATGTCGGGCTGGTGATCGGCGGCCGGATGCTCGCGATGGTCCTGTTCGTGCTCGTCGGCGGGGTCTGGGCGGACCGTGTGCCCCGGCGAAGGGCCATGATCGTCGCTGATGGATTCCGGCTGGTGGCCATCACGGTGGTGGTGTTGGGCGCGTTCGACACGGCAACGCTTCCGCTCGCCGCCATGACCTTCCTCGTGGGCAGCGGAGAGGCATTCTTCCGCCCCGCATACGGCGGCCTTGTGCCCTCGGTCGTCCCCGAAGAGCGGTTGCTCAGCGCCAACGTATGGCGAGGCGGCATGGAGAGCGCCGCAGCCGTGCTGGGGCCGGCGCTGGGCGGGCTCCTGGTGGCCACCGCCGGGACCCGGTTGGCCTTCGCCATCAACGCTGCCACCTTCGCCGTCAGTCTGGTGTGCGTACTCGCGGTCGCCGAACCACCGATGCGGCGGCGGGACCCCCGCTCCTCCATCATCCGCGAGAGCCGAGAAGGACTGGCCGCCGTGCGCCGCGTTCGGTGGACGTGGGCCGTTCTCGTCATGACCGCACTGCAGACCATGCTCGTCGTCGCGCCTCACATGGTGCTGCTGCCGGTCATCACGCAGGAAAAGTTCGGAGGACCCTCGTCCTACGGTCTGGTCCTCGCCGCGTTCAGCCTCAGCGGCCTCGTCGGTACGATCATCGTCGGACGCATTCAGCTGAGGCATCCCGGAACGAGTGCGATCATCTTCAACGCGCTTTTCGCCACCGTTCCCCTGGTCTTGCTCACCCCGTTCTCCGTGGGCTGGGTCATGGGCGGATACATGGTCGCCGGATTCGCGATGATGCCCTTCAATACTCTTTTGCATACCGCTTTGCAGCGCCAGTTCTCCCCGTCCCTTCTCGGCCGGGTGACTGCGGTCGACTCGCTGTGCAGTCTCGCCCTGCTGCCGATCGGTCTCGCGAGCGCCGGGCCACTGGCAGATGCCCTGGGGCGCACGACAGTACTGTGCGTCGCCGCGGCCGTACAACTCGCCACCGCGGCATGGGTGCTGACTGTGCCCGGAGTACGCGATTTCCATCAGGACGAACGGTCAGATATCGAGCATTCGGAGGTAGAAGATGGCGCTGGAAGAAGTTCTTGACGATCCGTCGATGCTGGCATCCATTCGCGACAGGAAGCCGCACGTCAGTCGAGGTCTGGGCAAGCTGGACCACGTGTTCTCCACGGAGATCGCGCAGACGCTCCTTTTTGACCGCGGACTGCGCGCCCCCTATATCAGGCTGTGGCGCAAGGGCGAGGACATCGGAGTCCGGGACACCGCCAAGACCAAGGGCGGAGCCGACGAGCGCAGGGTGCTGTCCGGGCTCGTCGATCCTCAGTACGCGGTGTCGGAAATACGTGCTGGAGCGACGCTTGTCTTCCAGGCGATGTCCACGTACTGCCCCGAAGTGGCGTCATTTTGCGCGGACCTGAGTGACGACGTCGGTTGTCCCGTCGCCGCCAACGCCTTCCTGACTCCGCCCCACGCACAGGGTGCGCCGGTGCACTACGACATGGCGAGCGTCTTCATACGGCAGTTGGCGGGATCGAAAACATGGCGTCTTCACGAACCGCCAGCTACCTGGCCCATCAGGCGCTCGAAGCCGGGCGACACACCGAAGACCCCGCTGGCTCATGAAATCACCCTCCATCCCGGTGACTGCCTCTATCTGCCCCGCGGTTACTACCATGAGGGGATCACGGGCGAAGAGGGGTCCGTGCACATCACGTTCTCCGACGGAGTGGAGGACCATTGGGTCGAGGTCCTGCACGACGTACTGGACCTGGTGGCCGAGCGAACCGAATCGTTGCGAGGCCGACTGCCCGGCAGGGCAGAGGCGTTGAGCGGCCAGTCGAGGGAGCTGTGGCAATCCGTCCGGAAGGATGTCGTTCGCGCGCTCGACGGGCTGGGAGACGAGATGATATCCGCACTGATTGTGCGGCGTCTCCAAGCACGCGAAGAGGAGCTTTCCAGGTCGGAACCTGCCCGGCTCGCCGACATTCTGTCAGTGGAGTCGAAGCCGGGTGATGTGTGATGGGAGCCGGCCGGGACGAAGCGATCCGGGTCGGGATAACGTCTACCGGCACCATGAGCCTGGTCCGAAGCCACCAGAGAGCGGTATTCGGTCTCCTTGAGCCCTATCTCGAGGAGGGACAGCCTTCCTGCCTGCACCCCGGCTTGGTCTGGGAGTCGACGCAGACATCCGCCGCGGGGGTGGACTCCGAGCGCATGGCCGACCTGATCCGCAGCCTGGGCACCGCGGGTCTCATGCCTCCGCTCGAGCACCTCGCGCTTGACGCGCCGCTGTACCCCGACTGGTGCCGGTGGGGCATCCACCAACTCCTGACGGACATTCAACGTACGCGTGGCACCGATGACACTGTCTTCGGCACACCGGACACGAAGGAGGGCGTCGCACACCTGGAAGGCGCCCGGGAAGTCCTGCGAAGGGTATGGCCGGAGGCCGCCCTGGAAATGGATCTGCTGATCCGCGTCATCGTGTACGTGCAGGGTGGCGCCTTCCGCTCCGCCACACTTCGCCAGACCTTCGGTGCCATCTACCTCGGCACGGCCAGCGTCGAAAGCACTCCTGCCGCCTTCGAGGCACTCCTGCACGAAACCGGCCATCACGCCCTCTATCTCCGCAACCACTTCGAGACGTTCGTGACGAACGGTGACGCTCTGATGAGCCACGCCCTGCGTCCCGATCCACGACCAGTCGCCGGTGCCGTGCACGCCGCACATGTGCTCGCACGTATGACGTACGGGCTCACCCGCTGGGCAAGCGAGCCGACCGCGCCGCCCGAGGTCTCCGAACGACGCGACCAGGCCCTGCAACGTCTCCAGGCAACCATCGCGGCACTGGAACCGGTCGCCGAGTGGACGGAGAGGGGTCGGTTGTACTTCGACGATCTGCTCAAGTGGGAGCAGGAACTGACGGGCGTTCAAGGCTGACGGGTCTGGGCGTTGGGGCCGCCTCGGGTCGCCCTGGGGGGCGCAGACGCACCGAGGCGGAGGTGGGTCGTACAACGAGAGGGGCAGGCGGCCGGCGGCAGTAGCACTGGGGTTGAGGACGGAGTGGCAGAGTGCCCGTACGGCGCCTCACCTTGGACTGCCGCGCGCGCCGGCGCATGCCTCGCCTGCCACGGCGGGTGGCATCGCCGGCGCCTACCCGGGACCGGAGAACCGGCGATGCGTTGGTCGGACAGAACCCCTGCAGGTAGGGAGAGCAGGGCACACCTGCAGGGTCAGTGACCAGCCACCTCTAGCGGCCGGCGATGTACTGAATCTCCGGGTAGCGCGGCGAGGCCCCCATGAGCAGGTGCCCCGTGTCGGGGCGGCCGCGCAGGTGCGCGTCGAAGAACGTGCGCACGGTCGCGCGTACCGCTGCGACCGCACGTTCGGCGGGGATCGTCCCCAGTGGCAGGGGCAGCGGCACTCCCAACTGCGGTCCCATGGACACCAGGTCCGTGAACGAGAGGTGGTCCGCGTCGGCCAGGCGCAGGCACCGATGCCAGCCGCGCAGGTTTTCCCAGAGCGCGGACCAGGTCGGATCCTGGCGGAGGCCGTCGTGGACGGCGGTGTCCACCAGCAGGAACGGCTGGTCCAGCCCACGCTCGACCACCGGTCCGCGAACGGAGCCGTCGAGGTTGACGCCCGCTCGCACCCGAGGATCATCGGCCATGACGGCCGCCGTGGCGGCGCCGCCCTGGGAGTGCCCGAACGCCCCCACCCGGGACAGGTCCAGAACCTTCGACAGTCCGCGCGGCAGACGGCGCCGCTCGGCGTCGGGGTTTCCACCCCGGTCGAGGCAGGCCAGCTGGTCCAGTACGAACCGCAGGTCGGCGGCGCGTACCGCGACTGCCTTCCTGACGGTGTCCTCGTCCTCCTCGGGGCGTGTGAGTACGACGCGGCCGTCGGGGAACTCCACCTCGCCGGAGTCGTAGGGGTGGTCGACGGTGACGACCACATACCCCCAGGACACCAGGTCCTCGACGACGAGGGTGTTGAAGGTGCGGTCGGAGGCGTAGCCCGGCGAGTACAGGAGGACGGGGCGCCGGCCGGAGCGGGCGGGTGCGCGATCCGCGCTGTGCGTCGTCGGGAGGACGACTGCGTCCAAGGCACCGCCGTAACGGGCCTTCAGCGCACGTTCGGCGCCGGCCGGCAACCACGGCAGTCTCGTACGGCCCCGGGTGTCGTCCGCCGGATAGGTGACCGTCACCATCAGCTCACGCGGTTGCTTCGGATCCGCCCACGGGTCGGTCCTGGAAGGGTCGACCAGGTGCAGTTCCGCCGCGCCCACCGGGAGGGGGCCGGTCGGTCCGGCCAGCCGCACCGTGACGGGACCAGCTGTCGGCGCGCCAGACTGCGCGGGCGCCGTGGCGGCGAAGGCGGGATGCAGGGCGGAGGACGACGCGACTGCGGCGACGCCACCGGCTATGAGCACACGGCGAGTTGGGCGGACGGGAGACATGGCGCTCCTTCCATGGCCCGGCTCGACGCCGTGAAGAAGACCTCGATGGACCCGGCCTGGTGATCATCTAGTCCTCCGCAGCCTAGATCACTCCGCCCGGGACACCGGCGCCGCCCCCCTGCCTTCGCAGCCTTTCGCACCGATCACCTGACCTGACAACGACGTTGGGAGCTGTGGCTCCGGCGGCGATCAGGCGGACGACGGTCCTGGTCCCCGATCCTCCGGGGGTGTCGGAGCTCTGTCGGTGCCGGCCGTGATCTGTAGGGGGTGTGTCGGCGGCGCTTGCGACCGTGGCCGGGATGGTGCTCCCCACGAGCACACGTGTCCCCCAGAGCAAGGAGCCTGTCCTCATGCTTCCCGTATCCCAGAACCAACCATGGGACGTTCGCCGCCTGCCGTCAGCCGAGGGCAGGACTGTACTGGTGACCGGAGGCAACGCCGGGATCGGCTATTTCGTTGCGGAGCAGCTCGCCGCCACCGGCGCCGTCATCGTCCTCGGCAGCCGGGACGCCGCGAAGGCCGACGCCGCCATGGCCTCCATCCACGCCCGTGTACCCGGAGCTCGTGTACGGCACCTGCGACTGGACCTCGCCGACCTGTCGTCCCTCAGGGCATCCGTGGACGCACTGGGCCTCGACCGTCTCGACGCGGTGGTCCACAACGCCGGGGTCGCGCTCGACGACCCACCGCGTCAGGAGACCGGGGACGGCCACGAGCTGATGTTCGCCACCAACCACCTCGGCCACTTCGCACTCACCCGATGGCTGGCACCCCTGCTGTCCGCAGCGCCGGAGGGCCGCATCGTGACGGTGGGAAGCTTCGCCGCACGGTCCGAGCGACTGGACATGGATGATCTGCAGTCGAGACAGGACTACCGGCCCAAGCGCACCTACGGCCGGTCGAAGCTGGCGCAGATGTGCTTCGCCTTCGAGCTCGACCGCCGCCTGCGCGCCGCCGACAGCACGGTACTCAGCGTGGTGGCCCACCCCGGCGGCGCACTGGACGCCCTCACGCCGTCACGACCGCCCGTACACGTGACGACCCTCGCGAAGCGACTGCGGGCCATGCCTGCGGGGCTCGTGGTGCAGGGCAAGGACGCCGGAGCGTGGCCCATCGTCCGTGCCGTCCTCGACTCGGAGGTGGCAGGAGGGACGTTGTGGGGGCCGAGGGTCTTCGGCCTGCGTGGCACACCACGACGAGAGCCCGTCCCCTCGCACATGGCCGACCGGACCGTCGCGGCCCGCCTGTGGGACGCCAGCTGTGAACTGGCCGGCACCGCTCCCCTCCTCGGCTTCCGCCTCCGGTAGACGCGGAACCTTGCTGGTCGGGTCGGGTCGGGGGGCGGGGGGCAGCGCGAGTTCGGAGGCACGGACGACGGCTCGGCCCCCCGCTGCGGGACGCGCTGACGGAGCCACGCCAGCCCACCTGATCGGGGCCGGGGACAGCCCTCCGCCGCGTCATACGCCCACAGGGCGAAAGCACTCCCCGGGTCCCGTGGATGCGACAGGCTCCCGCCGCCGCTGGGCGCCGTCGCTGATGCGGATCAGGAGGGCGACCATGAGCCAGTTGGCGACCATGGAGGAGCCACCCTTGGCGAGGAAGGGCAGTGCCTTGCCGGTCAGCGGTATGAGGCCCATGACGCCGCCGGTGACGACGAACACCTGGAGGAGGAGGGCGCTGGAGAGGCCGACGGCGAGGAGTTTGCCGAACGGGTCGCGGGCCAGCAGGGCGGCGCTGAGGCCGCGTTGGGCCAGCAGACCGTACAGCATCAGCACCGCCATCACCCCGGTGAGGCCGAGTTCCTCGCCGACGGTGGTGAGGATGAAGTCGCTGTTGCCCGCGAATTTGATGAGCTCGGGATGGCCCTGACCGAGCCCGCTGCCGGTGATGCCGCCGCTACCGAAACTGAACAGGGCCTGGCCCAGCTGCTCGGAGACGCCCGCCTCCCTCCCCGCGTCGGTGAAAGCGTCCATGGGGTGCTGCCAGGCAACCACGCGGCCGTGGACGTGCGGCTCGATGGAGCCGACCACGGCTGCCCCGAGCACGGCCATGAGCAGGCCGCACACCACCCAACTGGTCCGCTCGGTGGCCAGGTACAGCATGATCACGAACAGCCCGAAGAAGATCAGCGAAGTGCCGAGGTCCCGCTCGAAGACCAGCACGAGCAGGCTCAGCCCCCAGATGGTCGCGATGGGCCCGAGCTGGCGCCCAGGTGGCAGACGCATCCCGAGGAAGCGGCGGCCGGTCAGGGTGAGCGCGTCGCGGTTGACGGTGAGGTACCCGGCGAAGAACACCGCGATCATGATCTTCACGAACTCACCGGGCTGTACCGACAACGGCCCCAGCATGATCCACCGCTTGGCGCCGAACTGGTCGGCACCGAAGAAGGCCGGTGCCATCAACAGCGCCAGGGCGACGGCCATCGTCACGTAGACGTACCGCTGCAGCCAGCGGTGTTCGCGCACCACCAGCAGCACCCCGACGCACACGGCGACCGCGATCACCGTCCACACCAACTGGCCGTTCCCCGTCGGGGCGATCTTCAAATCAGGCCTGGCCGTGTACGTCACGTCGAGCCGGTGCAGCAGCACCAGGCCCACACCGGTCAGGAGCAGGGCCACCGGCAGGATCAGCGGATCCGCCCGCGCCGCCCAGCGTCGTACGGCCAGATGCGGCACCAGAGCCAGCAAGACGGTGGAGACCGCGAACCCCGCCAGGCCCGACGGCAGCCGGCCCTCCATCGACAGACCCACGTACGCGTAGCCGCCCACCGAGATCGACACCGCGAGGACGAGCAGCCACGCCTCGGTACGCCGCCGGTTCGGTGCCTGCGCCAACGCCGCGAACGACATCGTGTGGGCGGCCGCGTCCTGCTCCGCCGGTTGATCCCTCCGCCGGTCGGCCCCTGTTAATCCCCGCACCGATCCCCCTCCCACTGGAACCTCCCCCATACCGACAACCGCCGCAGAACGGGTGCCCCACGGCGGTGACGTGTCGGGAGACGATGATCAACCCGGACCGGTTCCCCGATGTGGTGCTGCTCATCGCGACGTCCCGGGTGGGGAGAGATAGGGGGAGACGCGTGTCCCGGCCGACCGCCAACGATCGCCGGCCGTCATCGGTGAAGGGGACGAGAGGCGGTTGGCATGGCGGGGCAGGGTGACACGTTTGCAGGTGCCCGACAGACGGCCAGGCGCGGAGGCCGGCGAACTTTTTTTGAGAATTTCTCGCGACGCTGTCACACATCGGGGCGGACGCGGTTCAGCCAAGTGTGAGGGTGCACGGCGACGCCGACGCCTTCACACCGGATCGGCCCACCGGCCGTTCACCGAAGCCGCGTCACCACTCATAGGAGTACCCCATGTCCATGACCTACGTCATCGTCGCCGTTTTCACCGCCGCCTGGATCGGCTTTTCCGGATTCTCGCTCCTGCGCCGGGCGGAGTTCGTCACCGAGCCGCTGATGGACTACGGCGTGCCGCGTTCGTCGTGGACGCTGCTGGGGCTGGCCAAGGCGGCCGGGGCCGTCGGTCTGCTGGTCGGCCTGGCGGTCCCTGTGATTGGTGTCGTGGCCGGGGTCGCTCTGGTGCTGTACTTCCTGGGCGCGGTCGTCACGGTGCTGCGGGCCCGCTCGTACAAGACGGTCGTCTTCCCCGTCCTGTATCTCGCGCCCGCCGTGGCCACCCTGATCCTCGGCCACGCGGCTTGAGGGGGCCGGTGTGCCCTGGCCCCGGGCCGCCGGCAGGCGCGAATGCGCGCGCCTGTCGGCAGCCGGGTCCACCCGGTGTGCGCTGGCGAAAATGCCAGGAACCGGTTACACCGGGAACGCCGGGTTACACCGGAAACAAAGGGTCAGGCCGGGAACACCAGGAACGCTCGGAATCAGAAGAGCTCGCGGTACTGGTTGTAGCCGTAGCCGATCTTCACCTTGGCCTTGAAGGGCGCGGCTGCCTTGCCGGTGCCCTTGTACAGGTAGAGGTCGCCCTTGGTGTCACGGGCGACCAGGTCGCTGCGGCCGTCCTCGTCGACGTCGCCAGTGGCCACCAGCTTGTTGAACTGGTTCCAGCCGCCGCCGACGCGGACTCGCTGGGCGAAGGGCGTGCGCAGGTCACCGGTGCCCTTGTACAGCCACAGGATGCCCTCCTTGTCGCGGGCGACGATGTCCGGCCGGGTGTCGCCGGTGAGGTCGCCGAGGCCGGTGATCTGGGCGTACTGGTTCCAGCCGCCACCGATCCGGGTACGCGGGGCCAGCGAGCCGTCCGTCCTGCTCTGCCAGCGCCAGAGGTAACCCTGCTTGTCGCGCGCCAGCAGGTCGGGGTGCTTGGCGCTGCCGAGGGCGCCGGGCATGATGATGTTGTCGTACGGGCTCCAGCCGCCGCCAATGCGCTTGAGATCGCCGTGCAGCCACAGGTTCAGCGTTCCGTCGTTCATGACGTGGTAGGCGCCGTCCTGGGCGCCGGTCATCTCCAGGTCGATGGAGACGCCGTACTTGAAGTCCTTCCAGACGTACGCGCCGGAACGGGGGCCGTAGCCGCTCTTTCCGTCGGGCAGGTATACGTACATCTGGCCCGACGGGAGGATCCCGGACAGGAAGTAGGACGGCGCGGCGGGCGTCGGCTTGCGGGCCGCGGCGGCCTTGTCCGTGGCCAGGGAGGCGTTCTGCGCCGAGGGCGACGCGGCGGAGCCGTCGGCGACGGCCGTACCCGCGGCCGTCGCGGCCAGGATGACGGTCGTCGCCACCGTGGCCGTGCGCGCCAGGGCGCGCCGACGGCGGAAGAGGTGTTTCACAAGGAACTCCGGACGGTTGGTGGATGTGGTGATGGGTGTGGCGGAAGCAGTTCGGGCCGCACCACGTGTGGATGTGCCGCGCCGATGAACCTGAGCGGGCACGGTCGGGCCTGCCCTGCGGATCCCCCCACGAGGTCTGAACCGCAAGAATATCGACGGGCCGTCCGGCCACCCGGCCCGGGGCGCACCTCACATCTCTGCGTGCCAGGCACAGTCAGACGACGCGTCACAGTGACTGAGAGATCGACGCGGGAGCGACCAGCGGGCCTCCAGACCGCAGCACTTGGGTTTCCTCGTGGCGCAGCAGAAGTGTGGCTGGGCGCTCTTGGCGTCGGGCGGTACCGTGCGGTCCAGGACCGAGGGGGATGAGCTGATGCGCCCAGTGCTGTTGGTGGATGTGGACGGACCGCTCAACCCATATGCCGCGAAGCCGCACCGTCGGCCCGCGGGGTATCAGACGCACCGTCTGCTGACGCCTCGGTGGGAAGCCGCCGAGCGGCGCCGGCTGGCTGAGTGGGGGCTGCCGAACAAGCCCGTGAGGCCGCTGCGGGTGTGGCTCAACCCGGAGCACGGCCCGGCGCTGGATGCCCTTCCCTTCGACCTTGTGTGGGCGACCACTTGGGAGGAAGAAGCCAACTCTTTCATCGCGCCGGTTCTGGGACTACCCGAGCTGCCCTTCATTTCCTGGTCCTCTCGGCAAGTGCGGCCCGGGGGCGGTGTGTTCTAGAAGACGCCGGAAATCGTCGCGTGGGCGAAAGGCCGTGCGTTCGCCTGGATCGACGACGAGATCACAGAGACCGACCTCGCCTGGGTTGCGGAACACCACGACGGTGCTGCCCTACTACGCCGGATCGATCCTCGACACGGGCTCACCCCCGACGACTTTGCCGCGCTGACGGCATGGGCGACCGGCCTCGACTGACTTCCCAACCGCTCGACTACCGAGCGCGACACCGCTCCCCACGAACCCTGCAGGTCAGCTTATCGGTGGAGGCCGACGGGTTGCTGGAAAACGCGAGCCGGTACGCGCCTCGATCGGGGTGGGGCCCAGAATGGCAGGTGAGCAGAGCAGGGGGGAATGTCATGAGGGGATGGGTGTGAACCAGCGGCAGACCGGGCGGATGGTACGAGCCTCCGCAGGCCACCGGGCCGGGTTTCGGGCCTGCCACCATTTCGGCACTCTGGTGGCCTTGCCTCCGGCGAGTCGTGCCAGGCTGGGCCGTATGCGAGGCAGGGGGAGCGCCGTGGGAGTCCGTCAGGGTGGCAAAGGGCATCGGTGAATTCCTGGTCGAGACCGTGGGGGAGGCCGTGGGAGAGGTGATCCTGAGCGTGGTGGCCTGCGGCCTGCTCGCTTGCCTCGTCCTGCTCGTCTATCTGAGCTGGTCGCTCAGCCCGCGTCTGACCATCGCCGGAACTGGGGTGATCAGCTTGTTCCTCGCCCACGGCGCATGGAGGACGTTCCGCGCCTCCGAGAAGGGACGCGGCCATCGCGGCCTCGCCGCCGTGACAACCGCAGCCTTCACTCTGACAGCCATCACAGCTGTCTTCCTGTCTGCCTACGCCTCGAATTGCGGCTGCCTGTAAGAAATGGTGTGGTTGCCGGGCCTCGGCGTGCCTGCGCCCGAAGGTGGGGAGGCGGACGCACTCCATTCCTTCCACGAGCTGACTGCCTCCGGAGAGCACGTGCAGAAGATGTACGACGGACTCTCGCCCGAGGACGAGTTCGGCCTCCTCACCCATGTATGGGACCTGGTGAGCGACGCGCAGGACATCTTCATGTCCGTTCAGAGCAAGGATTTCGCGTTGCGGTCCTTCTTCCATGCCATCGGCCCCGCTCGAGCCGCGCTGCTGCCCGGATGGTGCGGCAACTTCTTGCTTACCTCAGCCCAGGTGCGACTGACGCGTGCCGCGGTCGAAGAGGCTCTGGCTTTCACTCCTGACGAGCGCGCGGCGGCAGAGGATCAGGACTGGCTGGACTACGGCGAAAGTGAGGAGAGCGTCCTTGCCGGTCCTCTGCGGATGTGGCGGCAGGCAGCGGCGGATGGACGTGGCCTGTGCGGGGTATCGGTGGTCGCCTACTGATCTGGGCGACTGGTGCGCGATGGCGCCCTGCCTGCGCGATCTACTGGTCTGTCTTCGCCCACGGTTTGACACCGAGCCTCCCGGTGGTTCCCAGGTCGAGGTTCAGGGTCAGCGTGACCGGCGAGGCGCCTGTTTTCGCACGGACTTTCACATAGGGCACGTTCACGGGCGAGCCGGACTCCGTGGTGTTGCGCCACACCAGGGCAGCGGCCGCAGACTGGCCGGGGCGCAGCGTGACGGGCCGGGGCTGCTTGTCGGGCCCGGCGCCTGTGGTGATCTCGCTGCTGCCATGGAGAATCTTGATGCCGTGGATGGTCTTGTAGTTGCCGTCCAGGAGTTCCAGCAGTGGGTAGCCCTCGATGCTGTAGTTGCGCTTGCCGCAGTTGTCGAGACGCAGACCTATGACGCGCAGCCCCATAGCCGCATCCCCGTTGTCGGCGCTGACGCGGATCCCGGAGGCGGGACATGCCCCGGGCTCGGCTGGCGCTTCATTCGCGGGGACCTTGGTCACTGTGAGGACCTTGGCCCGTGTCACCCGCGGTGCAGAGGGCGGTAGTTGCCCGGCCCGGACCGTACCCCTCACGATTTTTCCTGGGCCGACGTCGCGCACGGTCGTGGTCTGACTGGCCACTGCCCCACCATCACTGCTCATGAAGGTGATGACGACCGAGTAGGTGAGGGTCTCGGTGCCCTCGTTGGTGACCTCAAAGGACGCGACGGCGTCGCCTGAGTCCAGGGCAAGGCTGTCCGCGGAGACGGAAACGCGGCGGGTGGGCGTGGGGGAGGGGGAGGGGGACGCAACGGTCAGTGAGGTGATCCGTACGCCGTCCTTGCCCGCATCCTCGACCTGCGGACGGGACGGCGGCACGGATGCGGGAGCGCCAGAGGACCCGGCGCCCGCGCTCTCCGTACCGCAGGCCGTGAGCAGGACGGCGGTCGCGCCGAAGGCGGACAAGAGGGAGGCAGCTCTTCGCATTCGGTCACCTCATCAGCAAATGGACCACGGGCGTGTGGCGGAGGCCATAATTCCGGCCACAGACGTGTCACAACACTGGGTCCCGCAATGTCGATGAGAGTGGGCACCGGACGATGGGGCTGCGTCGCTGGATCAGCTGTTAGAAGGTGCCGTCTGCGGGTTCCCAGACCGAGCAGTCGTGGGCGAAGAGGACACGTCGTGGGTCGAAGTCGGCAAGCCGCTCCAGCCACGGCGCATAGTCGGGAAGAGGTTGTTCCGTGCCGTCGAGTGCGGCCTGGCGGGCCAGGTGGTCCGATGCGAAGTGAGAGGCGAAGTCGTGTGCCTGGCCGGCGAGGACCACGGTGCCGTCGTTTTGCCGAAGGACCAGCGACTGGTGTCCTGGGGTGTGCCCGGGAGTCGGGATGATCCAGACGCCCGGCCAGACCTCGGTCTCTCCTGCGAGTTCCTCATAGGTGGCACCGGGAAAGTCGATGAGTTCATCGATGGTGTAGTTGCCCCGGCGGGCGGTGGCCAGCTCCGTTTCCTGGACCAGGATCGGCTTGCCGCTCAGCAAGGGATTCCCGCCGCAGTGGTCGAAGTGGAGGTGGCAGTTCACGACCAGGGAGATGTCGTCGAGGGTGACTCCGGTCGCAGACAAGGCATCCTGTAGTGCGCGACGTTGGGGTCGGTAGTGCGCCTCGGTTTCAGCGTCGCCGCTGCCGATGCCGGTGTCGAAGAGGATCAGCCCCTGGTCGTGCCGCACCAGGTAGCCGAGCACGGGTTCTACGCGCGGTTGCGGGCCACCTGTCTCTGAAGCTGGTCGGATGAAGTACCCCAGGTCGAGTCGGCGCACTGCTGTGTTCTTCCCCATACGGCCATCCTGGCAGGCGGGGAAGGGCCGGCCAGCGAGTCCGCCCACAGCACAATCATTACCTCACCGCGAGACTGTCATCTGGGTGACCTCGGACGGAGTCGTCAGCTTCTCCGTGGCCCGGGGGACGTCGTCATGGGCAGGGCCGACTGTCCCCCGGGTTTCCGCTGTCTATGGCAGCGCCAGATGCTCTCCATGGAACTGCGTCCGCAGGGTGCGGTCATGGGTGACCAGCACGATCGCCCCCGTGTAACCGGTCAGAGCCTCTTGCAGCTCCTCGACCAGCGCCGGTGACAGGTGGTTGGTGGGCTCGTCGAGCAGCAGGAGGTCGGCCGGCTCCGAGACCAGGCGCGCCAGATCCACGCGGCGGCGTTGGCCATACGACAGCTCGCCCATGCGCAAGTGCAGTTCCGCCGGGCGAAAAAGGCCGAGGGCGAGCAGAGCATGGGCGTGCTCGTCGGGGTCGTCCACGCGGCCGAGCCCGAACGCCTCGATCACCGTCAGCTCCGGTGGCCACGGCGTCTCGTCCTGACGCAGATGACCCACCCGGCCGGGCACCCGCAGCGACCCCTCGTCCGGCCGCAGTTCACCGGCGAGCAATTTCAGCAGCGTCGTTTTGCCGGCGCCGTTGGGGCCGGTGATGAGAAGCCGCCCGCGGGGGCCGAGGGTGAGAGAGGCAAGGTGCAGGCGGTCTCCTATGCGTACGTCCGTCAGCTGTACGGCAGGAAGCTTCGCCGAAGCGGTATCGGTGCCGTCTCCGGCGACGTCCTGTGCTGTTCCCACGTACGCAGTGAAGGCCAGTTGGTCGGGCGGCGGCGTCACCGGGTTCGCCGTCAGCCGCTCGACCCGTTCGCGGGCGTTGCGGATACGGGCCATCGCGCCGTGCGCCCGGCCGCGGGCCCGGAAGCCACCGTGGCCGAAGTTGGCCAGCGGCGCCTTACGCGGAACCGCACTGAGACGTACGGCGTGGCCGGCGGCCAATTGCTCGTTGCGGGCCAGCTCGGACCGCCACTCCTCGTAATCCTGGAGCCGGCGGCGGCGATCCGCTGCCTTCGCCGTGCGGTAGCCGGTGTAGCCGTCGCCGTACCGGGTGACCTTTCCCGCTTCGGCCTCCAGGACGGTGGTGGTCAGGCGTTCCAGGAAGACGCGGTCGTGGGTGACCGCGAGCACCGTGCCGCTGTGTGCCTTGAGTTGTGCCTCCAGCCACTCCACGGCCTGATCGTCCAGGTCGTTCGTCGGCTCATCCAGAAGCAGCAGCTCGGGGCGGCCCGCGAGGACCCCGGCCAGGGCAAGACGAGAGCGCTCACCGCCGGAGAGGGTGCCTAGTCGGCGCTCACGGTCCAGTGCGGGCAGGCCGAGATGGTGCAGAGCGATGTCCACCCGGTGGTCGGCGTCGTAACCGTCCCGAGCCTCATAGCGAGCGAGGAGCGTGGCGTACGCGGCGAGTGCTGAGGGGGCCTGGCGGTCACTGAGCGACTGCTCGGCGCGGCGAAGCTCTGCCTCCAGAACCCGCAGGTCGGCAAGGGCCAGGTCGACGGCGTCCTGGACGGTGGCGGACGGGGGCAGGGAGAGAGTCTGCGGCAGGTAGCCGATGCCACCTGCGGCCGCCACGGTTATCTCACCGCTGTCGGGACGTTCCTGACCTGCGATGAGCCTGAGAAGGGTGGACTTGCCTGCCCCGTTGTCCCCGATGAGCCCGGCCTTCTCGCCCGGCTTGAGGGTGAAGGAAACCTGGTCGAGGACGGTGCGGCCGGGGTAGCGCTTCGTGACGTGGGAAAGGGTGAGTTGTGAGGTACGCAAGATAGGGGTCCCTCCTGGCCAGGCGGGTTGTTGCCCGGGCCGGATCGGGGTGGATGGCTGCACGGCGAGGCGCGGCGACGGCGGAGCGGTGCTCTACGCGGTCGGCGCGGGGAATTTCACAGGGAACCCATGCGAAGGACAGTACGGCACAACGAGGGCTTTGACAAGACGCTACGTCTCGTCTCGTTCCTCGTTCGGTGCGCCCGGATTCTCCTGGAGGTGGTGCTGAGTGCCGACCTGTACGACGCCGAAACCGCGGAGCGCTACGGCTGGGTCACCCGGGCCGTTCCCGCTGACGAACTCGATGCCATCGTCGACCGGCTCGCCCGGAACATCGCCGCCCTGCCCGAGGGTGTCATCGCGGCGGCCCAGCACGGCGGCGCGCGATGGCGCGCGCGGTCCTCTAGGGTTCAGCGGGAGCTTTGAGCAGAGGAACTACCGAGCCCGCCTCTTTGTACCGGCTGGTGTGGAACTGCCAGTGGTAGGTCGCCGCGATCTGGTCGGCGAGTGATTCGAGGTACCGCGTGGTCTGGTCGGCCATGGGTGTGGCGGCGAGGGTTTGTTGGCTCAGGAGGATCTCTTCGAACTCGTCCGTGAGTTGGTTGACATGGTCCACGGCGGCGTTGAACGCTTCCTGCGGCGAGCAGTGTAGGGCGGCCTGCATGACGGGGACGAGGTTGAACATTTGCCCATGGCGGACGACTTCTTTGTGGTACGAGAAGAGGTCGTTCATGAGTCCGCCGATGTGGACGGTGATGTCACGGGCCCGCTCGATCACGGGATGGCGGATCACTTCGTCGGGCAGGAGGAACCCACGGGCATAGTCGGCGAGTTCGACCTCCACCTTCATCCCCGAATCGCTGTAACGGATGCGCGTGTACCGCTCGATGTCGGGGGTTCCGTTCACGAAGATGTCCCTGACCGGGCGTTTCATGGCGTGCAGGCACTGCTCCACCGCTGTGCCCAGCCGCTCCAGGAGAAGGGGCGCGGCACTGCGCAAGAACAGTTCGCGCACCCGCGCGAAACCCGTGCTGATCGCTTTGCTGTCCGGTAGGGCGCCGGCCGACACGGCGCCGGTTCGCAGAGCCGCCACGGCCCTATTCATCATGTCGGCCACCTGTGGGGACATGGTGTCGTCGAGGCTTGAGCGGTGAGGGCTGTGCAAGTCGTCGACGTAGAAGAGTATGTCGTTGAGCAGGCCCATGGGGATGAGCCGGTCGGCTGGGGTCACGGGGAACAGGTACCTGGTCATGGAGGTGTAGGCCGCATGACTGGGTTGGGTCAGGCCTACCGCGAGGCACTCTCTGCGGATGACGGCCTCGGCCCGAGTGGCGTCGGGGTTGCCGTCGCGCGGCGGGAACCCTCGCAGGTGTGAGAGATCGAAGGCGGAGGGTGGCTTGCGTGGGGCCATAGGGTCTCGTTCCTCCTCCAGCTGCCGGCGGCGGAAGCGTGGCTTGCTGGTACGGAGCTTCGACGCCCCGCCCAGCGTGCGTCAAGGTCTGCCGGTGCCGGTGCCGGTGCCGGTGCCGGTGCCGGCGCCGGGGGAGGCGAGGGCGGGGCTCCGGACGACGGACTCGGTGCTCCGGGCCCCGTGCCGCGAGGGGGCATGGCCCCGTGCCGCGAGGGGGGGCATGCCCGGGGGTGGGCCCGGGGTTCGAGCGGGCCCACCCTGAGCGGCCTTCGCGGGTGTCAGGAGCAGCTGGCCAGGAGGATGGAAATCACGTTGCAGTTGGCCGTGGCGCTGTCGTTGACGGCGTTGGGGTCGGTCGGCGTCGACGCGGTGCGTGTGCCGGTCACCGACACGCGGCCCAGTGAGAGCAGATGCAGAGGAATGTCGAAGGACTTCGTCGCGCCCACACCGCTGGCGATGGCCCCCCAGGTGCAGGTGACGGTTTCCGCGTGAGTGGTGCATCCGGCAGACAGGCCCGTTGCGGTCGTACCCCGGGGCAGGGATGCGGTGATCGTGGCCGAAGTGACAGCGTTGGGCCCCGTGTTGTTGGCCGACAGGGTGTAGTGGAGATAGGGCACCAGGATGCCCAACTGCGGCTTGGCCGTGACGCGCACGCCGACGTCCGCGGATGACGGCGTGTAGGTGATGCTCACCGAGCCGTCGCCCGCGTGCACGCCCGTCTGGAAGACGGTGCCGGCCGGGCCGTACCCGCTGCCTCCGCCTCCCCCTGCCGAGCCGACCGTGGCGGAGGGGCTGCTCAGGATGCCGCCGCCACCCCCGCCACCGAACCAGCCCCCGCCTCCGCCGCCTCCGCCGGTACCGCTGGCACCGGCGCCGCCCGTGCCTCCGAGGCCCGGGGATCCGGCTGCCGCGGGCTCGGCGCCGTTCGCGCCGAGCCCGCCGGACCCGCCCGCGACGGCGGTTCCGGCCCCGCCGCCTGTCGCCCCGTCGCTCCCGTCGCCCCCGGGGGTAGCGGTGGTGCCGCCCCCGCTGCCGCCCATGCCGCTGACCGCGGTGCCTATCCAGTTACCGCCACCTCCGCCACCACCGGCCACCAGCAGCCGCTCGCTCAGGCCGTTGCCGCCCTGACGTACATCTGAGGCGCCTCCTCCGGCGCCGCCGTCGGTGTCCGGATCGATACCCTTGCCTGCCGCGCCCGAGCCGCCGAAACCGCCCGACCCACCGACGTTGATCTGGAGGGTCTGCCCCGGGGTGACCGGCAGCGAGCTCTGGGCCTCCCCGCCCAGTCCGCCCGCGCTGCCACCCGCAGGGCCGTCCTGGCCCTGGGCTCCGAAGGCGTCCACATCGATCGAGTACACCCCGGCGGGCACGGTGAAGGACTGGGAGCCGCCCGTATAGGCGAAGGTGACCGTCGTTGCGGCCAGCGCCGGTGGCGCGAATGCGACCAGACCGGCGCCGGCGAGCGCGAGCGTGATCGTGCCGGGCAGAACCAGCCTGGTCAGCCGCCTGGTCAGACCGCCTCGGAGCAGTCGTGAGGTCGAGGATCTGCTCTCGTGCGCGCAATGAGTTCTGAGTGACACGGGGATGGCCTCCCTTTTCTGAGGGCTGCGACCCTGCCCCGGCGGCCCCCCTCGGACCGACTGGACGCGGCAGGCCGCCATGGCCCACCGCCCGCTCCTGCCCCAAGCATGAACGGACGCCGGTCCGGTGTTCCGTCCTCACCAGTGCTCCGCCCATGGCCTCCTGGCCATGCCCCACGCAGAGGTCCTGAGGTGAGTCCGCTGCATACCGTTCACAGATCAACGAGCATGCCCGCCCGGAACCTGCGCCGAAAGGAGCCAACAGGCCACAGTCGCGGGGGGATGGACCCGTCCCGGTCCGCCGGCCTTCACACCTTCCGGTGGGCGAAGCAGCCTGTTGCCTGTGGTGTTGGTGTTGTAGGCAAGGTTGAAGACAGCGGCGTCGCCGGGCTTGAGTGGCTCCACCCCGCGGGCTGAGCTTTCAGTCGTCGTAGGACGGCAGTTGCGACACCAGGTTGCGCGGGGTGCAACCGCTGTTGCGACAGGCGTGAGTGCTCCGCAGGTTCCTTGCATACGGCGTAACTACCACGCGCCATAGGGGTATTGATCGGAAGGACTCCTTGAACGGAAAGCTCACGACGGCCAGACTCGCAGCGGTCGCGGTGACCTTGCTGGCAGGGGGGCGCTGACCGCCCCCGTGTCGGCCGCCAATCCCAATACAAGCTTCCGCCGGGGCTGTTACTCCGCCGGGGCTGTTACTCCGGCGGGGTAGTGGCCAGTGGCACCGCTCCCGACAGCAACACCTGGGTGACTGTCCAAGGCATCTGTTCTGGGGAGCAGTGACAGGGCCGACAACCAGGGCAGCGGTGAATGAGGGGCGCCGACCCAACCGGCGTCCTCGCGAGCCATCATTCCTTGTGGATGTCGGCTGCGACGATGGTGCCGTTGCGAACGGTGTACGTGCCGGCGAAGAACTGATGCGTTCCGTCCGTCTGCGTCGCATCGAGCCGCACGGCCACAGTTTCCCCGGAGACGCCTTCGACGGTGACCGCGTCGGAGGCGGTGGTCGAGAAGCCCTTGACGTAGGAATCGTAGGTCCCGCCCAGGTTCTTCCCCCCGAGGTCCCACGCACGCGCGTAGTCCTTGGTGTCGATGGCAGCGAAGTAGTCCTCGACGACCTGCTGGGCAGGTGCGGTGGTGGGGGTGGCGGGGATGGCGGGGATGGTCGGGGCCGAGGTCGGTGGGACTGACGTCGATACGGGGTTGGATTGTGCCGGTACCGGAATCTCACTGGCCTGGCTTGGAGGGGTTTGCGTAGCCGTCCGGGTGACGATGCTCTGCGAGATGGCGGGTGCGGGCTGCGGGGTGTCTCGGGAGACGCTGGTCATCACCGCGGCTGCGCCCCCGCCCACCAGTGCCGCAGCCAGCGCGGCCCCGGCGATCAGCGGCCACTTGCGCCGCCTGCGCCGATCGTCGCCCGCAGCGCCCGCGCCCGGGTGGTCATCGTGGTCGGTGGAGGGCACCCGTACGGTCGGCGGGGTGGCCGACCGATGCTCGTCGTACGCTGCCGCAGCTGGCTCGGGTCGGTTGCCCAGCCCGTATGACGGCACCGGCGTGTGGGGTGTCGTCTCGGTCGGTTCCGGGGCCAGGCGCCCCTTGCCGGCGCTGTCCGTCGGCGGCGCGATTTGCGTCGGTGGATGCTCCGCTGCCCTGGGGGCGGGGGCGCTCACCGGCAGCCCGGCTGCCACATCGCCCAGCATTCGCTGGGCCTGCTCCGCTGTGGCCCGCTCGTTTGGGTCCTTACGGAGCAGCGCTTCTATGACAGGGGCGAGCGGGCCGGCGTGCCGGGGCTCAGGAAGCTCCTCAGCGACCACGGCCTGCAGGGTGCTCATCGTCGTGGTGCGGCGGAACGGTGACTGTCCCTCCACCGCGGCGTACAGCGTCACGCCGAGCGACCACAGATCCGACTCCGGGCCCGGCCGGTGGCCCATGGCACGCTCGGGGGCGAGGTAGTCCGGCGAACCGACGACGTCGCCGGTGCGGGTCAGGCCGCTGGAGCCGCCCATGACGGCGATGCCGAAATCGGTGAGCACCACCCGGCCGCCGCGCTCAAGCAGCACGTTGGCCGGTTTGACGTCCCGGTGAAGAACCCCGAGCTGGTGCGCCCGGTCCAGCGCCGACAGCAACTGCACGCCGAGCCGGGCCGCGTCCCGTGGCAGCAGTGTCCCCTCCGTGGCAATGACATCGGCGAGGGATTGGCCGTCGATCAGCTCCATCACGATCCACGGTCGACCGTCCTCTTCCAGCACATCGAATACGGTGACGACCCCCGGATGTTTGACGCGCGCCGCGGCCCTTGCCTCCTGTTCCATGCGGGTGTGCAGCACCGCGAGCTCTTCGTGGGGCAGGCCGCTGACCGTCAGCTCCTTCACCGCCACCTCACGGTTGAGCACCTGATCCTGCGCCCGCCACACGGTTCCCATCCCGCCGCGGCCGAGCTGTTCGACGAGGAGATACCGACCGGCCAGTAGCCGTTCCGCAGCGCCGCTCATGGTGCCGCCGAGCCGTCATCGCGCATCCGCAGGCATCGTGCACATGGTGTACGCGTCGTCATGGCTCCTCACTCCCGCCGTCATGCGGCCGAGGATCCCGTCTCTTTCCATGCTGTGCCGACTGCTCGGTGTTGTCGCGCTGAGCCGGATGCGAAGGCTGTGCATCAGAGCGGATTGTTCGCGATGACCCGGCCGGCAGCCGGTGAGACAACTCGATCAGGCCAGGCCCCCCGGCCAGCCAGATCTCCGCCGAGGTTCTCGATCGCGGTGGCGATGCGTGGCCGGGCCGGTACTCCGGGGCCGCCGTAGCGGTGCGATGTGGTGCGCGCCCTTTCCCGTGGCAGATACTCCTGCGAGTCCAGCGGACAGGATGCTGCGTCGGTGGCGGCATGGACGGGGGATCACGCCACTGAGGATGGGGGCGACCACACGGTGCTGGTGGCACCGATGAACTTGCCCGTCGCGACCTCGTCAGCGGTAGCGGAAGAGGCCCCAGCCCGACGCTGGATCTCCTTCCCATTACGGGAGGCCGCCCCACGCCCGCAGAGGCCCGGCCGGCGAGGGCTGGGCGGAGGTCAACTCCGGTCCCCTGATCGGTGGCCAGTGACGTTTCTGTGGTGAACGGAATAGTCCGTTGGGGTGAGTAAAGGGCTAGTACGGCGACGATCTAGAGATGGCCCAGAAAGGATCAGGGTCGGGTAAAGCGCTGCGTGTCGCAGCGTGCTCCCACGGTTCGTACCTCTTCTCCCCTCGAAGGAGCTGACGATGAGTTACGGGAACAAACTGCGTGCCCAGATCGCGGAGCCGGGCACCACACCTCTGATCGGCGTGTACGACATGTACTCGGCCTCGGTCGCCGCCGGGCACTACGACGCGATGTTCGTCTCGGGGTTCGGGTTCGCCGCCTCCCACTACGGGCTTCCCGACATCGGCTTCATCGCCTGGCCGGACATGCTGGCCTTCGTCCAGCGCCTGCGCGGAGCCTTCCCTCAGCATCACCTGCTCGTGGACATCGACGACGGTTACGTCGACGTGGAGGTCGCCTGCCACATGGTGGAAGGCCTGGAGCGGATCGGGGCCTCCGGGGTGATCCTCGAAGACCAGAAGCGCCCGCGCCGGTGCGGGCATGCCGACGGGAAGCAGGTCCTGCCGCTCTCCGAGTACCTCGACAAGCTGGAGGCGGTGCTCGAAACCCGTAAGGACATGCTGGTCGTAGCCCGTACGGACGCCACCGAGGAGGCTGACATTCTGCGTCGGGCCGAGGCCCTGGCCGCGACCGCCGCCGACGTCGTCCTGGTCGACGGGGTCCGCAGTGTCGAATGGATCCGGCGAATCCGCGAAGTCGTCGGCACCAAGCCGCTGTTGTTCAACCAGATCGCCGGCGGCAAGTCACCGCGCCTCTCCCTGACTGAACTCACCGAACTCGGCGTCGACGTCGCGATCTACAGCACGCCGTGTCTCTTCGCCGCCCACCGGGCGATGGACACCGCCCTGGCCGAACTGCGACTGGCCGACGGCCGGCTGCCCGCCGCGGAGGGACCCAACGGGGGGATCGGCGTGGGGGAGTCCACCAGGCTCCTGGCCAAGAACATCGCTCGTCGCCCGCTGGTCCCCGCCGCCCCTCAGGGCGCCGGGGTATGAGCGGCGCGCGCATCCGGGCTGCCGCCTTCCTGGCGGTGACCCTGGTCTGCGGCAGCGCGGCATCCGCCGTGGCAGGGAGCCTGATCACCGTCGTCGACAATTCCCATGCCGACTCGATCCTAGAAGTCGACCGCACCGCAAACCTCCAGACCGGAAGCGGCACCGCCGGCAGCGACCACGACGGCAGCGCCGTCGACATGTTCGCCACTCTCATAGACTCCGTGCACTCCGAACACGACAACAAGTAGGCCGACTACCGGTGCGGTCGGCCCCAGTAGGGTGCCGGCCGCACCGACGTCAGCACGACGGCAATCAGGGATAACTCGTCGTGAGCCGGAGCCGGGGCCGGGGCCGGGGCCGGACCGCTTACGAAGGCGGTGCTGGCGGCGCCATCCGGACGCGGCCTCCATCAGAGGGGTGTGTCACACCCGCCTAAAAGCCCGACGTCGGTACGGTCATCGACGACTGCCACTCTCGCCTGAGCAGCCCGAACACCCACGAGTCGGAGACCTCGCCGTTCACGACGCAGTCTTCCCGCAACGTCCCCTCTCGCACGAATCCGAGTTTCTCCAGAACCCGGGCAGACGCCACGTTGCGCGTATCGGCCTCGGCCTGCACTCGATTGAGGTCCAGTGTGTCGAAAGCCCACCGCAGCAAGGCATGCGCGGCTTCCGTCGCGTAGCCGTGGCCCCACATCGCACCGTCGAGGACGTAGCCCAGCGACGCACTGC
The DNA here is from genome assembly GCF_040629815.1 of Streptomyces sp. NPDC005878. Classification (NCBI taxonomy): domain Bacteria; kingdom Bacillati; phylum Actinomycetota; class Actinomycetes; order Kitasatosporales; family Streptomycetaceae; genus Streptomyces; species Streptomyces sp. NPDC005878. The sequence continues at coordinate 110,362 of NZ_JBEXWK010000019.1, read as the reverse complement.
GATTGCCCGGGTCCCATTGCGTCAGGCCGCACCAGCCGACGAACGCCCCGTCAGAAACACGATCGATGGCCACCCGCGCCCCGGTACCTTCTTCCGCCATCTGTCCGCACATCGCGATGAAGCGCTCAGCGCGAGCCCGTTCGTTCCACGGTGCTGAGTCCCAGTACCGCATCACATGAGTGCTGCTGTGCAGTGCGAAGAGGCGGTCCGCGTCGGCGTCGCCGAAAGGGCGCAGGCGCAGGCGAGCGGTGAGTAACAGAGGAGTGGCCAGTGTCATGCGGACCATCTTGCGTCCGCATGGGGTGGGCAGAACACCGAATATCCGACCCCGGTCCGGTCCTGGCCCCTCCGGGCAACGTCGCTGCCGGAGGTCGACTTGTGCCGAGCCCGCCCGGGCCGCTCGTAGGATGGAGCGCGCGGGCCCGTGGCGGGCCTGTTCGTCTGGTCCGTTCGGTGCCCCGGACGGAACCGCCTAGTAGCTGTCGTACGTGGGCTCGCCGGTCGGGCGGTAGACGCCGACGACGGTGCCCCCCTTCGTCGTCGAAACGCTGACCGGCTCCAATGCGGTGGGGATCGCTCCGTCGGCGAAAAGCCGCTTGCCGGTACCGATGATCACCGGGTGGATGGTCAGCCGGTACTCGTCGACCAGGCCGTGCTGCATGAGGGTCTGGGCGAGGTCGCCGCTGCCCACAACGTTGATGTCGCCGCCGTCGGACGCTTTCAGCGTGCGTACGGCATCGACGGTGTCGCCTTCCAGCAGCGTGGAGTTCTCCCACTCGACGGACGTCAGGGTCCGAGACGCCACGTACTTGTGCATGCTGTTCATCCGATGGGTGAAAGGGTTTTCGGGATCGGCGGTCGGCCAGTACGAGGCGAAGATGTCGTACGTCCTTCGGCCGAGCAGCATCGCGTCGGAGGCCTCGTACCAGCCGGCGATGGCCGTGCCCACCTCCTCGTCGGTCACCGGCTTCTGCCAGCCGCCGTGCTCGAAGCCGCTCTGTGCGTCCTCGTCCGGACCGCCCGGTGCCTGCATGACGCCGTCCAGCGTCAGGAACGTGCAAACGATGATCTTGCGCATGGTGCGCTCCCTTCGTTGACAGGTAGACCGCACCACCGCCCAAAACTCATCGGCGGGACTTCCGCAGTGCGGCCCGCGCGTCTGGCTCCACTCTGCAGCCGCCGCCGGGAGGAAGCCACCAGAGGCGTGGCACGCCGTGTCCAAGCTTCTACTTACCGTTACCGTATGGCTTGGGGAAGCAGCGCATTCCTCCACTAATTCACCAGGACGGGCAGGCCGCCCGTCAGCGCCACGCGCCCCCGGAAGCGGCCCGCGCACCTGCCCACCGGGGTCAGGAGCGGACGGCGGCCACGAGCTCGCCGGTTGTCACCACCTGGGCGAAGCCGCCGCCGTGCAGCGAGACGGCACTGGCTCGGGCCAGTTCGTCGGCCGTCAGCTGCCAGCCGTTCGGGCCGGTCAGGTCGAAGGTGTGGGTGGCGTCGAGGGCGACCAGCACGTCGTAGCCGAGGTTGCCGCCCATGCGGGCGGTCGTCTCCACGCACATATTGGTCTGGATGCCGACCAGGACGATCTGGGTGATGCCGGCAGCCTTGAGCCAAGGGTCGAGTTCGGGGGTGCCGTAGAACGCCGAGTTCACGGACTTGGTGATGAGCAGCTCCGGGCCGGCGCCCTTGCCGCGCCGCGCCTGGACGTACTCCTTGAAGTCATTTCCCTCGTATCCGGTCCGCAGGGGCGAGCCGGGTTTGTTCGAGTCATGCCGTACGAAGACGACGGGTCGGTCCGTGCGCTGCCAGGCCGCGATCAGCGAGGCGATGTTCTCGTCGGCGGCCGGGTTGTTGCGTGGTCCCCAGAACTCCGACTCGTCGAAGCCCCTCTGCACGTCCACCACGACCAGGGCTGCGTTCTGTGTGATCTCCATGCCGATGATCCTGCCGCCCCGGACGGCTGTCTCCCAGAGGACCAGAAGACAGCGATCGATGGTTTACTGCCACCGTGACGCGACTCGTGCGGGCCCACCGCATTGCCCTGCTCGCCTTCCCCGGCATCCGAGCCTTCGACGTCTCGGTGATCACCGAAGTGTGGGGTACGGACCGCACCGGCGACGGAGTCCCCGCCTTCGAACTGCGCCGGGTCGCCGCGGACCCCGCCCCCGTGACGATGCGCGGCGGGCTCGCGCTCACGCCCGACCGCACTCTCGCCTGGCTGCCCCGCGCCGAGCTGATCCTCGTGCCAGGTCTGGACGACCACGCCACCCCGGCGCCCGAGCCCGTCCTCGCCGCGCTGCGGCGTGCGCACGCCCGGGGGACCACCATCGCCGCGCTGTGCGGCGGCGCCTTCACCCTTGCCCAAGCGGGATTGCTGGATGGACGCCGGGCGCTGACCCACTGGGCACTGACCGATCTATTGAAGACCCGGCACCCCCAGGTGCACGTCGAGCCCGACGCCCTGTTCGTCGAGGACGGCAACCTGTGGACGGCCGCGGGTACCGCCGCGGGCATCGATCTGTGCCTGCACCTGGTGCGCACCGCTCATGGCGCGGAAGCCGCCGCGACCATCGCCCGCTCCATGGTCACCGCCCCCTTTCGGACAGGAACCCAGGCCCAGTTCATCGAACACCCGACGCCGGCCGCCGACCGTGACGTGGACGTGCTGGCCGAGGTGCGTGCTTTTGCCCTGGCCCACCTCGGCGAGCCGCTCACCGTGGCCGCGCTCGCCGCTCGCTCCGGAATGTCGCCGCGTTCCTTCGCGCGGCACTTCGCGGCGGCGACGGGGACAACGCCGCTGAGCTGGCTCTTGGGCCATCGCGTCGCGGCGGCCCAGAAACTGCTCGAACGTACTGATCTGCCCATGCCCGAGATCGCCCGCCGGTGCGGTTTCGGCAGCGAGGTCACCATGCGCCAGCACTTCGCATCGCGCCTCGGGACCAGTCCGCGGGCCTACCGCACCTCGTTCGCCCAACCATCAAGGTACTGACCCGGTTCTCGGTTCCAAGTCCCGGTGGTAGCGGTGGCCGTGGGTGTCACCGGAAGCGGCGTGCCACGGCGTGGAAGGACTGTTTGGGCTCCCAGTGACCGGTTTCCGGGTAACCGCGCCTGGTTCCGGCGGGGCAGGTCTTGGCCAGTGCGAAGCTGGCGATGTCCAGGTCGTGGCGGCGCTGAGGGGAGTGGGGCGAGTCGGGGGCGATGAAGTTGTAGACGAATGCGCCGTGCAGGCGTTCGGCCGCGTAGAGGTCGAGCAGATCCCCGATCTCGTCGGCCTGTTCTTGTTCGTTCCGCAGGTATCCGTCCTTGACCAGGGGAGGTTGCCGCTCCCAGTCCACCGCCTCGAAGCCCGATCCTCCCTGCTTCCTGGCCCCGGTGAAGGTGCAACAGCCGAACTCGGTGATGACGACGGGCTTGCGAAGCCGTTGCAGAGCTCTCAGCTGCTGGGTGTACGTGGTGTGGTTGTCCGCGGTGCGGTAGAGATTGGCTCCCACGACATCGAAGCCCTGCCAGTCGACCTCCTCCCACTCTCCTGAGCTGTAGGTGATCCGCCCCTTGAACAGGGGGCGTACGGTCGTGAGCGCCCGGCCCAAGAAGATGTTCAGCCGCTGCTGGTAGCCGGCCGACTCAGGGCGCCCCAGGGCCTGGCCGCGTTCGGTGTAGTCCTTTCCCGGCACCAGGCCGGACATGAAGATGGTCAGCTCCGTGCCGAGGGAGAGGCCAACGCCTGGGTGACGGGTGCGCAGTTGCTCGGCCGTGCGCGCCACGGAGTCGAGGAAGGCGAGGGTCTGCTCCGCGTCCTTGTCGAACTGACGCGGTTCGAACCAGACGAACAGGCCCTGCGAAGCGGCGATCGCTGCGGCCTCCGCCAGCCGGTCGAGGTCATGGCCGAGCAGCAGGATCGCGTTACCGTGCAGCTGTTGCCGGACGGCGGTGATCTCCCGGCGCACGTACTCGGGCCGCCAGACCTCGCGGTCGGTGTCGAAGTTGACGCCCTTGTAGGTGAGGGATCCAGCGGTCCGCGATGACGCCGCCGGCACGGCGGCTGTCGTATGGGCGCGCGCGTTGCCGGCGATGCAGAGGGTGGAGAGGGCCGCGGCGCCCGCAAGGAGCGTCCGGCGGGTGGTAGGTGCTGAGGGTGTTGACGTCATGCTGCCAGCCTGTACGCAGCGGGGCGGATGGCACGTCGGTCGAAAGGCTCCCGTCCCACGACCAAAGTCGTTACTGGGCCCGACCTTCGGTGCGTGGAGCCCGTGGCCTTGGTCGCCACATTCCGCACTCCCTCGGCATCTCCGCGGCCGATCCGCATCACAGTCGGGCAGGGCAGCACGAACCTCATCAGATCCCGCTCGGACCCGGCCCGGCGCAGTCGACTGGGCAGCACTCGCTCGTCCAGCCCTGGCGGCGCCTTTTTCAGCAGGCTGTAGCCGAGCATCCGCAATGCGTCATCTTCGGTTCCATAAGCACGCCTTGGGCTTGCCTAAACAGATTACTCAGGAAAGTGATCTTGGGTGATAACGTCGGCACGCTGTGCAATTGCACACAAGTGGAGCCACTCATTCCATGATAACGATCTTCCTAAATGACGTCTCGCGGGTTTGCCGTCCATTGGAATGTACCTTTGGTGCTTGCCCCATCAAATCCCGTACTGACAGCCGAACTTGAGGGTACGTCAGTAGCGTTCGCGCATTGCCCAGAAGGGCCCGCTCCTATTCCCCGCACAAAGCGGCCCTGTCAGTTCGTGCATCCGCTCTGGCACACTTCCGGCCAACCACAACTCCCCCACAGAAATGAGGTGTGGCCTTGTCCGGTCGCAGAAGACAGGTGCAGCAACGGCGGCGAAGACGCGGCATGCTCGTCGTAGCGGTAGCCGTCACGGCGGGAGCCCTCGCCGGTACAGCGGCACTCGGTGGCGTCTTCGACCACCACTCCTCCCGGCCCGAGATCACCGCCGCGCCTGCCGCGGCGGACGGTCCCGCTCCGGCGCCCGCACACGACAAGACGCCGGAACCGGTGGCACGAATACCCAACGAGGACCGCACGCGCGGCCTGGTCTACAAGGGCCTGCATTCCGCGCCCAAGGGTGACCGTTGCGCCGGTGTCCTGCGCACCGCAGACGGCCGGTGCACGCACGGTCCCGACAAGCCCCCCAAGGGGGTGGACATTTCGAAGGACACGCCACCCGCCGTGAAGGCGCAGGGAGCGGCCGGAACGCCAAGCCGTCCCGCCACCCAGAAGCCCTCCCCGGACCAGCCGTCCTCCGGAACCACGGCCTCGGTGGACGCCCGTCGGCCGGGCGCCGCCGCCAAGGCACCGCCCGCCGCCCCCACGCGGGGCTCCGGAACCGGAAAGGCGGCGCCGGGTGGTCAGGCGGTGCAGTGCGACGGCGACGGGAGCACGGGCAACCGGGTACAGGTGGTGTACGCGCACGGTCCCGGCAACGACCGGTACGGCGAGTACCTGGCGTCGTTCCGCAAGTGGGCCGCCGACGCCGACACCATCTACTTCGCCAGCGCGCAGGAGACCGGCGGCGTACGGCACATCCGGTACGTGACCGGAGCCGACTGCACCCCGTCCGTGCTGAACGTGGAGGTGGCGAACTCGGCACTCGCCGAGTTCGGTGCTCTGAACTCCGCACTCGCCGCCAAGGGTTTCGACCGGCGCGACCGCAAGTACATGATCTTCGCGGACGCCAAGGTCTACTGCGGCATCGGAACCTTCAACGGTGACGAGCGCCCCGGCGCCGCCAACCTCAGCAACTTCGGCCCCTCCTACGGCCGTACGGACGCCGGGTGCTGGAGTGGTTCCACCGCAGCGCACGAGCTCGGGCACAACCTCGGAGCGGTGAACAACAGCGCACCGAACAGCAGCCGCGGCGCCCACTGCACCGACGAGTGGGACGTCATGTGCTACTCGGACACGCCGTACTACCCCACCATGCGCAACGTCTGTACCGAGCGGAACCATGACGAGCGCCTGGACTGCAATCACGACGACTACTACAACACCAGCCCACGGGCAGGCAGTTACCTCACCACGCACTGGAACGTCGCGAACAACCAGTTCCTGATGACCGGCGGTGGGACCCGGCCCGACCCGAACCCCAACCCGAACCCGAGCCCCACGCCGACCCCGACCCCGAAGCCGACCGGCAGCACCGGACCAACGACGGGTCCCGTCCCGGTCCTCGGACAGCTGACGTCCGACTCCGCCGTGGTCAGCTGGCCGGCGGCGCCCTCCGCCGCCTGGTATCAGCTCGTGCTCAACGGCAGCCACCTGGCATGGGTCCAGCCCAACTCGGCCCGGGTCTACAACCTGCGCCCCGACACCGACTACAGGCTCGCCGTGGCGGTCCGCGACCAGGCCGGCCACGACTCCGCACCCGGACGCACACTGTCGTTCCACACCCCGCCCGTCGGCAGCACCACCCAACCCGGCACGCGGTACACGCTGACCAATGGCCACACGGGGCTGGCGGCTGAGATCTGGGGCGGCCAGAGCGCCGACGGCGCCGTCCTAGTCGGTTCGCAGCCCAACGGGTTCACCCCTCAGCAGTGGTACCTCGATGACGCTTCCGGCGGCAACGCGCGCCTTCGCTCGGCCGTGTCCGGCAAGTGCCTGCAGCTCGGCGGTGCCCCGGCCGCGGGCCAGTGGATCGCCCAGAAACCCTGCTCCGGCAGTGACGCCCAGCAGTGGCGGCTGACCACGTCCGGAACCGGTCTGCGCCTGACCGCCAAGAACAGCTCACTCGTCCTGGCTGTCGGCAATCGCCCGTACTACGGAGCCTGGCTGCTCGAACTCCAGGACCCAGGCACCTCCAGCTACCAGACCTGGACCTTGCAGAAAGCATCCTGACCCACCCCTAGAGGCAGGGGCCGTCGTCATACGGCCCCTGCCACCCCCCCACCCCCCTCACACCGGAGTCACCCCCTCATGCCCGATCGCCGCTTCACGGCAGTGGCCGCCGCCCTCACGGGCCTGCTCCTCCTGGGCTCCACGGCAACGGCACACGCCCACGGCGACACCATCCACCTGACCGTCACGGGCGTGTCCGCCGGCCACCCCGTCACCAGGGCGACCTGGGAGGACGACGGTCACCCCGTCAAAGAGGCAGTCGCCGGAACCCTCACCGCGACCTCGGTCGACGGCACCAGCGTCGGGCCCTGGCGGTTCGTACCCGTAGCCGGCGAGCCCGGAACCTTCACCACCGCCGAGGCACTCCCCGCCGGCCACTGGACCATCACGGCGCAGACGGCCTTCCCGGCGCTCGGCCGCGCCGAGTCCCAAGCCGAAGTGGCCCCCGCGTCGGTTGCCTCCTCGCCACCCGCCGCACAGGCAGTGGCGAAGCCCCACGTGGCGGCAGCCCCTGATACCGAATCCGACGGCGGACCCGGCGCGGGCACCCCGCTTGCCATCGGCGCCGGCGTCCTGTTCGTCGCCATCGCCGGCCTCGCCGTATTCCGACTGCGGCGCCGCAGCCGGATCCGCCCTTCCTGATCAGGACGAACACCCTGATCAAGACAAAGGAACCCCCCATGCACAGATTCCGCAGGACCTCCCGCACACCCGCCCATACACCGCCCGGCAGGCAGGCCCCCGGCAGGCAAGCCCGCAGCAGAACGCTTACGTCCGCAGTGGCCGCCGCCGCCCTGTCCGCCGGCCTCCTGCTGGTCGGTGCCCCGCAAGCCGAGGCCGCCATCACCGGAACAGTCGTCGGCGGCCAGGGCAACTTCACCACCATCAACCAGCGTTCCCTGCCCACCCTGTCCTCCAATGTCACCGGCAGCTCTCCGGTGGGTGACCACATCCCGATGGTCTGCCGGACCACCGGCGACGCCGTGGAGAACAACTCGCGCTGGATCTGGTCCGGGGCCTACTACCTCGCCGACGCGTTCATCCGCGAGGACACCGGCAGCCTGCCGGTGTGCGGCACCACCCGGCCTGCCAGCTGGACGGCCCTCAACATCGGCATGCAGAAGCAGGTCCAGAACCAGTGGTGCTGGGACGCCTCGGGCCTGACCATCGCCAACTACTGGGGATACACCGGCTACACCCAGTACGACTTCTGCCGACTGGCCGCCCAGAACAGCTGGCTGGACTGCAACAACCAGCCCGCCACGCTGGGCGACATGGCCAACGCCCTCAAGAACATGGGCTTTCGCAACAGCGGCACCGACCTGTACCGCAGCGCCTCCTTCAGCGAGACCCAGACCGAGATCGCGAACGGGCGCCCGTTCGCCGTCCGCATCGGCTGGACCTCCGGCGGCGGGCACATGAACGTCATCTACGGCTACGACAGCACCAGCAACATGGTGGCGGTCGGCGACCCCTGGCCCAGTACCCAGACCTACACCTGGTGGAACTACTCCACCTACGCCGGAAACAACTCCTTCCGGTGGACCCATACGCGCACAGGCATCCACGGCTAGGGGAACCGACCATGCACCGTACAACCACACGCGCCGCCACTGTGCTCGCCGCCGCTGCCGCCACCCTGGTCGCGGCCGCTCCCGCGCACGCCGCCGACCGCCCCCCTGCGCCCGCCGCGGCCGACTACACCGCCGCTCAGCAAGTGCTGCGCTCCGGGCAGCTTCACGACACCGTCTCCCGCTTCCTGACCGCCGCCGAGCACCGTACGCAGGTCACAGGCGCGGACGGCGGCACGGCCGGTACTCGACGCGGCCTTGTTCAAGCCCCCACCACCGCACCCGGGTTCGACCTCAAGAAGCCCGTCCCGCTCTACGAACTCGCACCGGAGTTCGTCACCGGTAAGACCAAGCCGACCGCCGCCTCGGCTCTTCGGCTCTCCTACCTCGTCTCCCGGGTCTCCGCGGCCGATGGCCACCAGGCCGCGGTCCTGCTCGCTCAGAAGCAGAGCGGCCACGCCTGGGAGCTGGCGGGGATCCGGGACGGCGACGCGGACATCAGCACCGCCGAGCGGGGGACCGAGCAGGCACAGACCTTCTTGGAGCCTCAGATACACGCCTGGTACCGGGTGACCGACACCGGCACCGTCGAGCCTCTCAACAAGGAGGCCGGTGTGGCACTTCAAGGCAAGCCGCAGGTCAGCCTCAAGGCCTACCAGCAACTCGTCGCCAAGCGCTACAGCGACAAGCTTCCGGGCTCGGCCTACGACCGCAAGGGCCTCGCCGGCGGCTACACCTCTGCCGAAGACCGGCCCGCCACCACGACGGCCGCTGCCGCCAGTACCTCACGTCCCTGGGCCCCCGCCGCCTCCACCGGGGTCGCCCTGTCGGCGGCAGGGGGAGCACTCTTCCACCTGCGCCGCCGACGTCGCTCCGCCTGACCCGCGCGGTCCGGCCCCCTTCGCGGAGGCCGGACCGCCGCTTGGCAACACGACAGCCTGCGCCGTGTGATGAACCACACTGAACCACACCGGGACACGCTGGATACGCAAGTGCAACCCCCCGCAGCGGAGTTCGACCTGTGGCGTCGGCCGGGCGCTGTCCGCCCTGTGAGGTGCGCGCGCGTCCGTTGGGGGAACTGCCCCTCGCCGCGGAGCACCTTCACGAAAGACGGCGTTCGATCGCTTCCGGGACCCGAACAGACGCTGGCGAGGCTCTCATTCCGGAAAATGTGCGGCTCGGGTTCGCTCTCGCGGATATTTTTACGGTGATCCATTGACCGGGGTCACGGCGCCCGGATAGAAAGATCGCGATCAGGATCGCGATCACGAGTCCGGTCCATACAGCCTGCCCGGGGGATTCCGCTTTGCCGCACACAGATGCACTTCGTCCTGCCCGCGTCCTCGTGGTCGAACCCGCCTCCTCCGGGGGTGCCACCCTGATCGGTGTCGCGGCCGAGATGGGACTGCGGGTCGTCGTCGCCAGTGCCGACTCCGGTGACCGTCGGCTCTCCGACGCCGTGCGCGCGGCGGCCGACTCGGTGCTGACGGTGGAGACCAACGACCAGGCCGCCCTCGAAGCGGCCGTACGCGAACTGCACAGCGCCGAGCCGTTCGAGGCGGTGCTGCCGGGCTCCGACATCTATGTGACGGCGACCGCGCGCGTCGCCGCGGCGCTGGACCTTCCCGGACTGCCCGTGGCGACCGTCGACCGGGTCCGCGACAAGAGCGTGATGCGGGCCGCCGTGGCGGAGGCCGGGCTGCGCACTCCGCGCTTCGCCCAGGCCACCTCCGACACCGAACTGCGCGCCGCAGCCGAACGCGTCGGCTTTCCCTGTGTGATGAAGCCGGTCGCCTGCTCCGGCAGCATCCACGTCAGCCGCGCCGACGACCTCGACCAGCTCACCGCGGCGTTCCAGCGGCTCGTGACCGACCCGGAGCCCGACATGGGCAAGCTCCACGAGCACCGGGTGCTCGTCGAGGAGTACGTACAGGGACCCGAGTTCAGCGCCGACGGTTATGTCCTGGAAAGCGGCGAGATCACCGTCGTCGCCCTCAGCCGCACCCTGCTCGGCCCCGAGCCGGACTTCGTGGAGATGGGCCACCTCACCCCCGCCCTAGTCGACGACGCCACCCTGAAGAGCGTCGAGGCGTACGTCGGCGATGTCGTCCGCGCCGTCGGCATCACCAGCGGGCCCTTCCACTGCGAACTGCGCCTGGCCGCCGACGGTCCGGTGCTCATCGAGATCGGTGCCCGGCTGCCGGGCGACCGGATCGTGGAGTTGCTGCGGCTCGTGACCGGCGTCAGCCTGCCCAGGGTGGCCGTCGCCATCGCGCTCGGCGTCGGTCTGGAGGCGGCCGGCGCCTTCGCGCGGCCGCAGGCCGAGAGCGCCGGCATCCGCTTCTTCTCCGCCGCGGGCCGCTCCTCGTACCGGGAGCTCACCGGGTGGCGGGAGCTGGAGGCACTGCCGGACGTCCGCGAGAGCGCCGTGTACTTCGCGCCGGGCGAGAGCATCCCCGGCGTCGAGGACTGCCGCTCGCGCCTCGGTCACGCCCTGTTCACCGCCGACTCGCCGCAGGGCGCCCTCGACCGCTGGCAGGCGCTCGGCGACCTCGTCGTCCCGGCCTGAGCCGGCGGATCCGACCATGAACACACACATACTCGACTACGCGGCCGTCGGTATCGGCCCCGCGAACATGAGCCTCGCCGCGCTCGCGCATCCGGTCGAAGGGCTGCGCGGCGTCCATCTGGAACGCCGGGAGAGCTTCTCCTGGCACCCCGGGCTGCTGCTGCCCGAGGCCACCCTCCAGGTCTCGCTGCTCAAGGACCTGGTGACGCTGGTCGATCCGACCAGTCCCTTCTCGTTCCTGTCATTCCTCGCGAGCGAGGGCCGGCTCTACCGGTTCCTGGCCGCGGACTTCCCGGCCGTCCTGCGTGCCGAGTTCAACCAGTACCTCCAGTGGGTCGCCGGGCGGCTGCCGAGCCTGACGTTCGGGGCGGACGTACACAGCGTGGACTTCCACGACGGCGCCTTCCACCTCCGTACCGCAGAACGCGAAGTGACGGCACGCCACCTCGTTCTCGGTACGGGGCTCACCCCGTCCGTCCCCGAGCCGTTCCGGCCCGTCCTCGGCCCCAGTGTCTTCCACTCCGGGGAGTTCCTGCTGCGGGCCCCCGACGTGACCGGACGGCGGGTCGTCGTGGTCGGCGGCGGCCAGAGCGGCGCGGAGATCGTGCGCCACCTGGCGGCCGGCGGGGCCCCCGAGAGCATCACCTGGGTCAGCCGGCGCTCGTCGTTCCTGCCGATGGACGACTCGCCGTTCGCCAACGACCTCTACTCGCCCGACTACGTACGCCGCTTCCACGCGCTGCCGGCCGACCACAAGGCGCGTCTGCTGGAGCGGCAGAAGTACACCAGCGACGGCATCGACCTCCAAGTCCTCCAGGACATCTACCGGTTGAGCTACCGCGACGAGTTCATCGAGGACAACCCCGGCAGGCTGCGCTTCCTGGCGGACAGTGCCGTCAGCGCGGTCGAGGGCGGCCCCGACGAATGGAAGCTCGTCGTCGAGTCCTCGGCCCCGGACGCCCCCGCCGTGCTCGCCGCCGACATCGTGATCCTGAGCACCGGATACGCCTACGCGCTGCCGGACTTCATGGCGCCGCTGGACGCGCGGCTACGACGGGACGGCGGGATGCTCGTCGTCGGCGACGACTTCTCGGTCGCCTGGGACGGGCCCGCGGAGAACCGGATCTACCTCCAGAACGGCGCCCGGCACTCCTGGGGCGTGGCCGATCCCAATCTCAGTCTGCTCGCCTGGCGCAGCGCGGTCATCCTCAACAGCATGCTCGGTGAGACGAGGTATTCGGTATGACCGCTCATCAGGTCGCGCAGTTCCAGGCCGAGGCGGTCGGTGCCCTGGTCCCCTTCGGTCCGACCGAGGTGGAGCCCGACGGAGTGGTCGTCGCCGAGGCGGACTTCGCCCGTTCGGTCTTCCCCCACGTGCCGTTCAAGACGGCACGCTTCACCGTGCCGCCGGGCGGGACCAGCTCGCCCGACCAGCACGCGGTCCAGGAGATCTGGCTGGTCCACGCCGGATCCGGCACCCTGGAGGTGGACGGCGAACGATCGCTCGTCGGGCCCGGCTCCCTGGTGGGCTTCGCCTCGCGGGCCGTCCACGAGATCTTCGCCGACCAGGGCGAGGAACTGGTCATCTACTCCTTCTGGTGGTCGGCGCCTGATGAGTGAGCGCACCACCGGGACCGATGAGGCGCTCCACTACGACCTGGCCGTGGTCGGCGCGGGCGTGGTCGGCGCGCTCGCCGCGTACTACGCCGTGCGCCGGGACCCGGGCCGCCGCGTCGCCGTGATCACGCACGCCGGGCGGGGGGCGGGAGCGACCCGTCTGTCGGCCGGGTTCGACACACCCACGGGGCACAACCCCGCCCAGCGCGCCCTGGCCGCTCGCAGTACCGTGCTCTTCGACGAGCTCGCCGCCGGACTCGGCGACGCCGGACGCGCGCCGGTCGACGTCCGCTGGCTGGTGGCCCGCGCGAACACGGCCGCGCTCGACGCGACCCTGGCCGCCGGCGGCCGCACCCGCCCGGTCACCGCGGAGCAGCGGGCCCTGCTCGACCGGACGTTTCCCGGGCTCACCCACGGCGACGGCGAAGTCCTGCTGGCCAGCGACCCCATGACGGCGGGTCAGCCGCAGTGGCTCGCCGACCGGCTTCTCGACGAGGTCCTGGGCCACCCGGACACCACCTTCCTGGAGGGCTTCCGGGTCACCGACGTACGCCGTACGGGCGGGCGCGTCGAACTCGTCGCCGCCGACGGCAGCCGGATCACCACCGCCAAGGCGGTCCTCGCGCCCGGGCCCTGGGTCCTCGACGGCCCCGTGGCGGCGGCGGCCCGCGAGCGCGGCGCCCGGGTCAAGAAGGTGGTGGCGTTCCACATCATGACGCCGCCCCCGCCGGGCGCCCCGGCACTGGTCCTGGAGGACGCCGACGCCTTCCTGCTGCCCCACCGCCCCGGCGGCCATTGGATCTTCAGCATCACCTCGCCCGACTGGGACCGAGGCCCCGACGAACCGCTCGCCATCGATGCCCGCGACCGGGAACTCGCCCGCGCCCTGCTGGAGCGGCACGTACCGGGTTTCCTGCCGCACCTGCTCGGCGGCCGGGTCTTCAGCGACTGCTTCACCCCCGGCCATCTGCCGGTCGTCGGCACCGTCGATGACGACGACGTGGTGATGGCCATCGGCGGCTCCGGCTCCGGCTACCGACTCGCCCCGGCCATGGCCGAGGACGCACTGAACCTGCTCGACGGGAGAACGCGAACATGAGCCTGCTGACCGGGGACACCCACACCCCGCGGCACTACCTCCTGGTGCCGCCCGAGGCCACACCCAACGGCCCCCTGCACCTGGGCCACATCGGCGGCCCCTTCCTGTGGTCGGACATGATCGCGCGGCACCTGCGGGTCCGCGGCGACCTGCCGCTGGTGATCACCGGCAGCGATGTGTACGAGTCGTACGTGACGCTCAGGGCGCACGCCGAGGACTCCACGCCCGGCGAGGTCGCCGCCCGTTACGGACAGCGCATCCAGGACGACCTGGCCGCGCTGCGCATCGGCGTCGACGCGTTCATCGTTCCCGATCAGCAGCCCTGGCGCGAGCAGTTCGAGCAGGAGGTCGCCGCCTCCATCGAGCGGCTGACGGCCCGGGGCGCGGTGCTGACGCGCACCGAGCGCGTGCCCCACTGCGCGGCGTCGGACCGCTGGGTGGTGGGCGGCTGGCTCCAGGGCCGCTGCCCTGAGTGCGGCGCGGGCATCGCCAGCTACTTCTGCGAGGAGTGCAGTGCGCACTTCCTGCCCGAGTCGGTCGTCGAGCCGCGCCCCCTGCTCGACGAGGGCCCGCTGACCTGGCGGGAGATCTCCAGCCTCTTCCTGCGGCTGCCGGACCGCGACCTCCTGGACAGCACGCTCGTGGAGCTGGGCGTCGCCGAGCGCTACCGGGCGACCGTGGCGCGCTTCCTGGAGCGCGACGGCCTGACCGTACGGCTGAGCGCCCCGCAGACGTGGGGACTTCCGCTGCCCGAGGCCGAGCCGGACGTGCCGCGCGCCCTCTTCCCGTACGCCGGGATCTTCATGTTCGCCCGCCTCGCCGGCGCCGTCCACGGCCGGCTCTCCGGCACCGGCGTGAACGCCTTCGACCCGGATTCCGGCGTCACCACCATCACCACCCTGGGGATCGACAACGTGATCCCCACCCTGGTCTCGATCGTGGGCACCAGCCTGCTGCACGGCGACATGAAGCCGTACGACCGGTGTCTGATCAACCACTTCTACCAGCTGGCCGGGCGGAAGTTCTCCACCAGCGCCCGGCACGCCATCTGGGCGGCGGACATCGCCGCGTCGCCCGCCATCGGCGTGGACACCGTCCGGTACTACCTCGCCGGGGCCGATCTGGAGTCCGGGGCGGCGAGCTTCGAGACGGCGGACTTCCTCCACACCGCGAACGCCACGCTCGCCGACGGCCTCGGCAAGCAGATCGAAGCCGCCTGGAGCCGGCTGCCCGAGGGGCCGCCGCAGGCGCCCGCCCCGGCCGTCGCCGACCTCCTGGAATCCCTGCTCGCCGAGCAGTCCGCGGCGCTCGACGGCGCCCGTGTCTCGACCCGGCGCGCGGTCGCGGCGCTCGACCGCTGGTGCGCCGACGACGCGGTCGCCCACGCGGCCGAGGACGGCGCCTACTGGTGGCTCAAGGGGCTGTCCCTGCTGGCGTTCCCGGTGATGCCGGACCTCGCCGAGCTCCTCTGGCAGCGCCTCGGCGGCGCCGGAGAGCCCCGCGCGGCGGACTTCCTCGCCAGGACCCCGGCACACCGGGACCGGCCCGCGCCCGGCTTCGGCCGGGTGAGCGCCGCCGACCTCGACGCCTGCCTGCCCGACACCCTGCGACCGGGAGCGGACGCGTGACCGACCGGACCACACCGCTGTACGTCGTCCTCAACCGCTCCGGCGACGAGTTCGGCGAATACCACCGTTTCCTCGACGGCCACCCCTGCCGGATGGTGTACCTCACCACGCCCGGCGGGCTGCCCGCGCTCGACCAGGACGGGGCGACCGAGATCCATGTGCGCGACAGCCTCGCCCACGACGACCTGCTGCCCCTCGTACGGCAGATCGCGGACCGGCACGGCACGCCCGAGGCCGTCTTCGGCCAGTCCGAGTACGACATCCTGACGGCCGCCCGGCTCTCGGCGGCACTCGGCGTCCCCGGCGGTTACGGCCTCGACCTCGTCGAGCGGTTCAAGGACAAGCCCGCCATGAAGAGCGCGGTGGGCGCGGCCGGGCTGCGCGTTCCCCGGTTCCGCAGCCTGGACGACGCGCCCTCGGCGGAGGCGGTCGTCGACGCCCTCGGCGGTGTGCCCCTGGTCCTCAAGCCGCGCGCCGCGGCGGGCTCCCAGGGAGTCACGGTCGTCCACAGCGCCGCCGAACTGCGCGAGGCGCTCCTGGGCGTCGACCCCGAGGCGTACGAGTGCGAGGAGTACGTCGAGGGAGACATCTTCCACGTCGACGGCGTCCGCCGCTCCGGCCGCCTCCACTTCGTCACCGCTTCCCAGTACGTCCACACCTGCCTGGACTACGCACACGGCCGCCCGCTCGGCTCGGTCCTGCTCGACCCGGGCCCCGAGCGCGACGAGCTCACCACGTTCGCCGACCGCTGTCTGCGGGCGCTCGGGCTGCGCGACGGCGCCTTCCACCTGGAGGTGATCCGGCGCCCGGGGGGCGAGCTGGTGTTCCTGGAGGTCGGGCTGCGGCCGGGCGGCGCGCAGGTGCCGTTCCTGCACGTCGACCTCTACGGCATCGACCTGTTCGCCGAGGCGTTCCGGGCGGCCCTGAGCCTGCCCCCGCTGTGGCAGCCGCCGTCCGAACCGGTCGAGCCCCGGGCGGGAGGCTGGCTCATCTACCCCACTCCGCGCGAGCTGCCCGGCCGGGTCGTCGCGCGCACCTCGCCCCGCTCCGCCGTCCCCGAGGTCTACCACGAGGAACTGCCCGCGATCGGCCAGGTCATGACCGGGCCCGGCAGCTACGACGAGGGCTGCGGGATCTTCCGGTTCCGGGGGCGGAGCGCCGCCGGGGTGCGCGCCGCCGTGCACACCGCGATGGAGGTGTACGGGTTGCGGACCGAGCGGGCCGAGACCGTTGAGGCGCATGGCTGAGGCACGCCGGCACGGCGTGCTGCACGCCTGGTTCCAGGAGATCCTCCCGGCTGCCGGGAACGCGCGCCGACTCGGCGTCCTCACCCTCATCCAGTCCCTGGGCCTCGGGGTGTTCCTCACCTCCAGCGCCGTGTTCTTCACCCGGACCATCGGCATTCCCGCCCAGCGCGTGGGCCTCGCCCTGTCGGTCGCCGGGCTCTGCGGTCTGGTCTGCACCGTGCCCATCGGCCGGCTCGCGGACCGGCTCGGCGCGGGCCGGGTGCTCACCGTCAACTTCCTGCTCGCCGCCGCCGGATTCACCGCGTACTGCCTGGTGGACGGCTTCGCCGCGTTCCTCGCGGTCGCCTGCGCCATCGCGGTCCTGGAGACCTCGGCGGGCGCGCTCCAGGCGTCGCTCACCGACGCTCTGGTGGGCGAGGGGGAGCGGGTCAGGGTGAGCGCGCAGATGCGCAGCCTGTTCAACCTGGGCTTCCTCGGCGGCGCCGCGCTGGCCGGAGCCGCCATCGCGGCCGGCACCTCGACCGCCCTGTACGCCACGGTCCTGGCCAACGCCGCCCTGCAGCTGGTCTCCGTCGCCGTGCTGCTCGGGATGCGGCTGCCCGCGGGCGCCAAACCCCGGGCCGCCGCGGCCGAGGCGCCCAGCCGGGTGCTGGCAAGTGCAGCAGTGCGGGACGGGCGCTATGTGGCGGTGGCGCTGGTGTGCGGCGCCCTGGAGCTGTACCACCCGTTGCTGACAGTCGGTCTGCCGCTGTGGATCGTCACCGGCACCGACGCACCCGCGCTGCTGGTGTCGGGGCTGCTGATCCTGGACACCGTCCTGGTGCTGTTGTTCCAGGTCACGGTCAGCAGGGGCGCGCGTACCCCGGCGGGAGCGGCACGTATGCTGCGCTGGGCGGGGTGGGCGCTGGGGGCGTCCTGCCTGGTCTTCGCGGTGAGCGGGGGGCACGGCGCGCTCCTGGACAGCGCGGCCCTGCTGTGCGGCGCGCTGGTGCTCGTCCTCGGCGAGCTGTACCAGGCGTCGGCGAGCTGGGGCCTGTCCTTCGGGCTCGCCCCGGCGGGACGGCAGGGGGAGTACCAGGCGGTGTTCTCCCTGGGGCGCGGGCTCCAGCAGTTCGCCGGGCCGTGGCTGATGACTTCCCTGGTCGTCGGCGCGGCGGCGACCGGCTGGCTGGTCCTCGCGGCGCTCTTCGCCGTGCTCGGGCTCGCCGCGCCGCCGTTGGTGCGCGGCCTGGAGAAAGCCCGCGCACGGACAGAGCCGGCGCCCGCCTGAGCGGACCGTCCGGCGTCCGTCCGGACCACATGTGTCAGTACCCGTACGACCGAAACGAGTAAGCGAGCACCATGACCGTACAGCGACGACACGACCCGGACGAGCGCGGCTTCGCCAGCGACAACTACGCGGGTGCGCACCCCGAGGTCCTCGCGGCGATCGCCCTGGCCAACGGCGGCCACCAGGGCAGCTACGGCGCCGACGTGTACACCGAGCGCCTCCAGGAAGTGGTACGCGGCCACTTCGGCCCCACCGCGCACACGTACCCGGTGTTCAACGGCACCGGCGCGAACGTGTTCGCGCTCCAGGCCATGCTCGACCGCTGGGAGGCCGTGGTCTGCGCCGAGTCGGCGCACATCAACGTCGACGAGGGCGGGGCGCCCGAGAAGGTCGCCGGGATCAAGCTCCTGACGGTGCCCACCTGGGACGGCAAGCTCACCCCCGAGCTGATCGACCGCCAGGCGTGGGGCTTCGAGGACGAGCACCGGGCCCGGCCCAAGGTCGTCTCGATCGCCCAGTCCACCGAGCTCGGCACCTGCTACACGCCGGACGAGATCCGTGCGATCTGCGACCACGCACACGACCTCGGCATGCTCGTCTACCTGGACGGCGCCCGGCTCGCCAACGCCGCCGCCACCCTCGGCGTGCCTCTGCGCGAGATGACCACCGACGCCGGCGTGGACGTCCTCTCGCTCGGCGGCACCAAGAACGGGCTGCTCTTCGGCGAGGCCGTGATCGTGCTCAACGAGGACGCGGTGCGCGGCATGGCCCACCTGCGCAAGTCGAGCATGCAACTGGGCTCCAAGATGCGTTTCCTGTCGGTGCAGTTCGAGGCACTGCTCGGCGGTGACCTCTGGCTGCGCTCGGCGGCCCGCTCCAACGCGATGACCCAGCGGCTGTACGAGGCCGTGCGCGAGCTGCCGGGCCTGGAGATTGCCCGCCCGGTGCAGGCCAACCAGATCTTCGCCGTCCTGCCGCCCGCCGTCACCGAGCGTCTCCAGAAGCGTTTCCGCTTCTACACCTGGGACGAGCAGGCCGGCGAGGTCCGCTGGATGACCTCCTTCGACACCACCGAGGAGGACGTGGACGCGTTCGCGGCGGCCATCGCGGAGGAACTGGCGGCGGAGCGGGGCCAGGGTCCGGCGGGTGCGCTGACCACGGCCGAGCGCGAGGAACTGGTGCAACTGCGCCGCAAAGTCCGCGAGATGGAAGAGACGATGGAAATGCTGGGGAAAGTGGCCGGTTTCTCCGCGGACCGCAAGACGAAGTAGCGAGCGGCAAACGCCCGGGGGGCGGGGGAGCGCCCTGGCCCCCGGGCAGGGGAAGCACGACGGGGCCGTCCGGTTCCAGGTCTCTCTGCCCGGCAGCATGCCCGGTGATCACCTGAGGAGGCGTTCGGGCGCCGTGCGCCTCCGGTGGGCGATCGTCCTCTGCGGGGCAGCGCGGTCCGGCTTGCGGTCGGCGGTGGCGGTTGGCGGCCGACCGGCGGAGCTCCTCCGCCGCCTGCGCCTGCACCTGCACCGGTGCCGGTGCCGGTGCCGGTGCCGGTGGCTGGGGCCCGACAGGTGACCGACCCGTACAGGGTGTCTTGGCGATGTTGCGCCGATGGAGTGGCTCACCGTCGGCGTCAGCCACGTCAGCTCCTGTCTGGCCGGGAGGTGCGGATACAAAGAGGCGATGTACGCGAGCGACGCGACCCCGACTGGGACAGAGCGGATTCTGCGCGAGCTCGAACCGTCGGCGGGACGTCTGCTGGAACAGCACCTGGCGGTGGCGCGCGAGTGGTTTCCCCACCCGTACGTGCCGTGCAGTACGGCGCGGGACTGCGAGAAGCCGCTGAACGGTGCCGACGGGGATCCCCATCAGTCGGCGTGGCCCCGGATCGCGCCGGACGCCCTGCTCCAGACCGGGGTTCCCGGCCCCCGCTGTGAGGGGCGCGGACATCGGCATCTACGACCGCGACGTCCACCACGAGCACGTCGTCAGGCCGCTGGTGCGCGCACTCGGGGAGATGGGCATGCCCGGCCTCGGCCCGGCCGGTGAGCAGACCGGCCCCAGGAACGGCTGGGCCGGCACATGGAGTAGCTGCACCCCCGCCTCTCGCGCCCGCTACCTGCGCCGCCGGATGAACACGCGCTGTCCGGATCGTTCCCAGACCATCGATCAGGAGGTCACGACATGACACAGGTAGCGGCCAACGGCACCCAGCCGGGGCTCCCGGAGCCCCTGGTAGCTCTGCTGACCGAGCAGCTGGGCGTCACGGTGGAGCGGGAACGGCTGACGGCGGCGATGACGTTCCAGGAACTGGGAGTGAGCTCGCTGGCCCTGATGGAAATGGTCGTGGCGGCCGAAGAGCAGTTCGGGGTCGTCCTGCCGGAGGAAGCGATGGAGCTGTCCCCGTCGCACACGCTGGGCGAAGCCGCCCGGCTGTTCGCGTATGCAGGCTGAGGTCGCGGTCACGGGGCTGGGTCTGGTGACTCCCGCCGGGCACACGGCGCAGGCGAACTGGGCGGCTCTGTGCCGGGGTCGCTCCTTGGCCCGCCCCGACCCCGAACTCGCGGGGCTGCCCGTGGACTTCTCGTGCCAGGTAACGGAATTCGACGCCGCCGCCGAGCTCGGCCGGTCTCTTGCCCGCAGGGCGGACCGGTTCGTGCACTTCGCCCTCGTCGCCGCCCGGCGAGCCGTAGCCGACGCACGCCTCGATCCCGCTTCCTGGCCCGCCGAGCGTGTCGGAGTCGTACTCGGGGTCGGATCGAACTGTCTGAGCACCTACGTCACCGAGTTCGGCCATCTCGGCGCGGGCCGCTCCGAGCGGGTCTCACCCCTCGCGCTGCCCCGCAGTGTGCCGAACATGGCAGCCGGTGAGGTGGCGATCGACCTGGGCGCCCAGGGACCGAATTTCACCACGTCAAGCGCCTGTGCCTCGGGTGCGACGGCGATCGGTGTCGCACGGGACCTGCTGCGGTCGGGTACCTGCGACATCGTGCTGGCCGGGGGCAGCGAGTCCGGGCGCTCACGGATGACGGCCACGTGCTTCACCCGGATGCGCGCCCTGTCCCGCCGTCGGGAACGGCCGGAGCTGGCCAGTCGGCCGTTCGACGCGGCACGGGACGGCTTCGTCCTCGGTGAAGGCGCCGCCGTCCTGGTACTGGAACGCCTCGCCCATGCCAGAGGGCGCGGGGCGGCGGTCCAGGCGCTGCTGCGCGGTTACGGAGCCGGATCCGACGCCCGTCACCCGGTGGCCCCGGACCCGACCGGTGCCGGAGCGGCGCGGGCCGTCCGTGCGGCCCTGCGGGACGGTGCGTGTGCGGCGCGGGACGTGGGTCTGGTCAACGCGCACGGCACGTCGACGCCGTTGAGCGACGCTGCCGAGGCGGCCGCCTTGGCGAGCGTGTTCGGGGACAGGGTGCCGCCGGTGACCGCGGCCAAGGGCGTGATCGGTCACGCCCTGGGCGGGGCGGGCGCGATTCAGGCCGCGTACACGGTGTTGGCCTTGCGCCATGGCCTGGTCCCGCCGGTGGCGAACTTCGAGGCGGGGGACGGCGAGCACCGACTGGATGTCGTGGCTGCCCGTCCCCGCCCGGTCAGCGCATCGGCGGGAATCAGCTGTTCCTTCGGCTTCGGTGGGCAAAACGCCGTCCTGCTGTTCAGCACGGCCTGAAACGACAGGAAGGGTGAGAACTGACCATGAAGGAACTACTGGCGCAACCCCCAAAGGCGGCCATCGCACACCACTACGCCAAGGACGCCGAAGGCGCCTTGTGCCCGCCGCACATCATGGCCCTCACCACGGCCTTCCCGCCGCACCAGTACCCCCAGCACGACATCATGGCCACTCTGGCGCGCGACACCCTCATGAACTCCACGACCGGCACCCTGATGCTGCGGAAGATCGAGGCCAACGCGGGCGTGACCACACGCCATCTGGCGGTGCCACTGGACCAACTCGTCGCACTCGCCGACCACGACGACTTCACCCAGACCAACGAGGTATGGCTGAGGACCGCGCTGGACCTCGGCGAGCGAGCCCTCACGGCAGCGCTGAACGCGGCCGGTCTGCAGCCGCGGGACGTCGACGCGGTCATCAGCACCACCGTCACGGGCCTGGCCGTACCCTCACTCGAAGCACGGCTGGCACAACGCATGGGGATGCGGCAGGACGTCAAACGCATCCCCCTGTTCGGCCATGGCTGCGCCGGCGGAGCCGCAGGCCTCGCCCGCCTTCACGACTACCTGTGCGCCCACCCGGGCCAGACCGCGGTCCTGCTCGCGGTGGAACTGTGCTCCCTTGCGTACCAGCAGAAGGACGCGTCGATGGCCAACATCGTCGCCAGCAGCCTGTTCGGCGACGGCGCGGCCGCAGTGGTGGCCGGCGGCGGTCGCCGCGCGAAGGGGCACCAGGGTCCTGAACTGCTGGACAGCTACAGCTGGTTGCTGCCGGACAGCGAAGACGCACTCGGCTGGGAGATCGGCTCTCACGGGTTCCGTATCCGTCTGGCGCCCGAGGTGCCGGAGCTCGCCGAGAAGCACCTGCCCGAGGCCGTGCATGCCTTCCTCGCACAGAACGCGCTGACGACCGACCGGATCGGCAGCTGGATCGTGCACGGTGGCGGCCCGAAGGTGCTGGCCGCGGTGGAGCGCGGCCTCGGGCTGTCCCCGGACGCGACAGCCCTCACCCGCTGCTCTCTGGCGGACAGGGGCAACCTGTCGTCCGTGTCGGTGCTCGATGTGCTGAAGGCCGCGACAGACACCGCTCCCGCACCCGGGACACTGGGCCTGATCGCGGCCATGGGCCCCGGGTTCGCCGTCGAACTCGTCCTCGTCCGCTGGTGACCGAGCTGTCATACGTCAGGAGAGAGGTGCTCCCGTGACGGATGTGAGCGGCGCACGGAATCCTCGGCACGACGGATGGTGTGCAGCAGCGGCCCTTACGAGGTCGGAGCGACGGAGCCGGCATAGGGCCTGTCCCGGGCCTGTCTCCCAACCCGGCTCGTTTGGTCTTGTGGCAAGATCACGGGATGCTACGACTAACCGACTTCATCATCGACTGCCCGGACGCGATGAAGCTGGCAGCCTTCTACTCCGATGTGACGGGGCTGCCGGTCAAGGAGGGCAGTAACGAGAACTGGGCCGGTATCCGGCTCGGTGACATCGAGCTGGCCTTCACCCCCGTGGAGGACTACCGCGCCCCGCAGTGGCCCGACAGTGAGCACCCCAAGCAGTTCCACCTCGACTTCGAAGTCGACGACATCGAGGCTGAACAGCGCCGCGTCCTGGCCCTCGGCGCGAGCCTGAAGCAGGACTGCACCGGCCCCGAAGGCTACGGCTTCCGCGTCTATGTCGACCCCGTCGGCCACCCCTTCTGTCTCTGCCGCAACAAAGGTGTCATCTGGACCGACCAGGGCCCTGTCTGGCCCAAGCGCGGCTAGAGCGTGTCGTGAGTGAGCTGAACGGCGGCGAGTCCTGATCGGGAAGGGGTGAGGTCTCCGGGGCCGGGTTCATCGACGAGGAAGAACCCGGCCCCGGACACCTCGTGGCTGCCTCGGCGGTGAGGCGGCGGTCCGATCCGACCAGCGCACACGGCGCACACGGGGTGAGCCTGGAGCCGAGCCGTTGTTTCCTGCTCCCCGGCGGCGGGGTCGGCCCTCGCAGCCGACCAGGCGGCAGCTCATCGACGGCAACCGATGGAGGGTTCGGGTGGGCTTGCCGTGGCGGGGATGTGCCCCGCATCCCACGGCTCCTGGCAGGCGGTCTACGTGCTGGTCCGGCGCTGGTGGCGCGACGGAGCCTGGACGCATGCCGGACACACTGGCCTGGCCTGGCTGGAGCGAGGTTCGAGTACAAGCTCAGCCGATGGTCCACCGCTGGGTGCGGTCGTTGCGGTCGCACTCGGTCGTCCGGTAGAGCCCGTCGTAAGTCTGGTAGAGGCACAGGCGGGTCGCCGTGTTGCGAAGCATGATGGCACTGGCCGGCGCGGGTTGGATGACCTGCCACAGCTGGTTGCTCCCGCTGTTGCACTCGCCTGTGTAGACGTGCCGCTCCTTATTACTGTCGAGGCAGTCGTCCCATACGTCGTTCTTGAGTGTCGAGGACGTGTTGGTGGTGCCGGTCCACCGCCAGTACTGGACGCCGTAGCTCTTGTCGCAGGCTTGGGCCCAGAGGTGGAAGTAGGCGTTCTCCTCGATGCACTGCTTGTACTCATAGTTCGCGAACCGAGCCCGGGACACCGCGGTTTGGGCGGCGGTAGCCGTGCCCGGCGTGGTGAGGGTCAGCGACAGGGCGAGCCCCACCACCGTCCCGATGACCGACACAACGCGCGTGGTTCTTCTTCCTAAAGCGGACAAGGTCGGTTCCTCTCACTCGCTGCCCGGCTCCTCTGAGTCGACTTGCCACATGGTGGCAGCCGATCGTCGTGATCGGGACCCCTGCGGTGGACCCCATCGCCCGAGCGCGCGAGAGCCGCCTGCTGGAACGCCTGCCGCTCCGATGGGGGGGGCTTGCGTCGCCGTTTGCGGGTGGAGATCTGACGGGGGAGCAGGTCGGGCGGCGGGGCGCGGACACGCGGAACGCTACGCCTGGTACCGCGCTATGGGCGGGACGCAGGCCCCTTCGCCGGCGCCGCGGCCTCGGCGACGATCGCCTGCAGTGCGGCGACATGGCCGTTGAACGCATCCCGCCCGGCGCTCGTGAGCCGGGCGCGGACCTTGCGGCGGCTGCCATCGAGGCGGCGCTCCGTGGCGACGTAACCGGCTTCCTCAAGCGTCGCGAGTTGCTTGGAGAGTGCCGAGTCGGACAGTCCGAGACGGTCCTTGAGGAAGGCGAAGTCCGCCCAGTCGGCCGCAGCCAGGGTCGCCACCAGTGACAGGCGTGTACTCGGGTGGATCAGCTCGTCGAACCGCGCGTCCGTCATGCCCGCACCCAACACCGCAGTACGCGCAGGATCTCCGGTCCACCGAAACCGACGATCGCCGCGACCAGCGCAGCCGCCCACATGGCGGCGTGGTTCGCGCCGTCGGCGTCAAGCGCGAGTGCCGCCAGGACGGTGAGGGCTACGAGGGCGATCAACATGCCGATCACCACCAGAGGGATGCGGCGGCTCGCGATTGCCGCACTGACCTGCAACTGGCCAGTGCGGCGGCGCCCGTTGAGCAGGCCGGACGCGAACGTACCGTGGGCGGCCCCGAAGACCGTGGTCGCGATGCCGGCCACCCACGGCGTAGTCCAGGTGCCGAGCGCGCCCAGCAGTAGCCAGCCGGCTGCCATGGCCCACCAATAGCCGCGGGGCAGGCCAACCTCCTCGGCCACCTTGCCACGGGCGCGCTCGACTGCGTCCAGCGCGGCACGGGCCTGGTCGGAAGCGATGTTCTCCACGATGGACCTCACTTTCCTGTCGGGAAAGTCAGAGTCCCACTTTCCTGACGGGAAAGTCAACGCTTCGACGCCAGTGACTTTCCCGATGGGAAAGTCGACATGCTGGCGGGGTGGCCTGCGTCGGCCCGCGCTGTTCCCTCTTCAATCAGCCAGCACGGCAGGGACGCCGTGCTGCAAGCGGCTGGCCGGCAGGCGTATAAACCTGGGCGTCTTCGCCCGGAGGGGCCCCGTAGGAGTGCGCGTCCGTATAGGGAGATCAGCCGAGTTGAGTAGGTCCTGTCCGTCCTACCCGTCTCCTATCCGTCCTGCTCCTGGGAGGGAACCACCGGCCCCCGGGCGATCAGGACGTCGGCTTCGCGGCGCCAGCCGAGGGAGGAATAGAGGTGCTGGCCTTCCGCACTGGCGATCAGGAGGCCGGTACGGGCGCCCTGGGACAGTGCGGCCTCCGCCAGCGCGCTCACTACGGCGCGGCCCAAGCCGCGTCGGCGGTGTGCCTCCTCCGTCTCGATGCGATCGGCGATCGCATCGGTGCCGACGACGGCGATGGTGCCGCGCGCCGCCACCTCCCCGGAGGCGTCATGGAGGGAGACGACCGTGACCGGCCCCTCCGTGCGGACCTCGCGCTCGTACGGCTCGGTGGGCGCGTGCTGCGGGTGCCCGGTCAGATCGATGGTCATGAACCACTCGGAGCGGTGGAGCAACTCCAGTCCGGCGGCGCCCACGACGGTTTCGACGGTGTCTGCTCGCAGCGTAGGTACGGTGAGCCAGGTGGTCTTCCGCGTGGCGGCGACGG
This sequence comes from Streptomyces sp. NPDC005878, assembly GCF_040629815.1. Lineage (NCBI taxonomy): Bacteria > Bacillati > Actinomycetota > Actinomycetes > Kitasatosporales > Streptomycetaceae > Streptomyces > Streptomyces sp. NPDC005878. The sequence goes on along the minus strand of NZ_JBEXWK010000019.1, from coordinate 84,342 downwards.
CTGCCGCCAGCCGTGCCACAGACTCGGGGTCCTCGTCCGCGCGCAGTGCGAATACCTCGACCTCGCGGCCCGGTTGGTTGCAGTTCGACCGCAGGCCGTCCCCGGCGGGCCCGAGCAGCTCGGCCTCGGGCAGGGAGCGGGCGACGGTCCATCCGTTCAGCCAGCGTCGTATCAACTCTGGTTCGATCTTCGTCATCCGGTGATTAGAGCACGCCCCAACCGGTGAGCGGGCGAATAAAAAGCCCGTCGCGACAGGTGACACCTACCTACACCTTCGAGCGCCGTCGCCGCGACGACCTGCGGATATGTGCCGTGGCCAAGGTAACCGTGACAGCAGTCGCAGGTGGGAACCTCTGCCCCGCCCCTTCGGAATCACTTGGCCGCTAGCGGGGTGTGGAGTCGTCGGCTTCGAACGGGCCGCCGTGACCCGGCACGATCAGGTCCGCTGCTTCCAGTACCCGCAGCCGGGAGGCACGCAGCACCTCGCGGTCCGGGGCCACCGGGTCGTCCGCCGGGCCCTGCGCGTGCCACCACAGATCGCCGGCGAAGGCCACCACACCCGAGTCCGTGCCCGCCAGCAGCGTGATGTCCTCGGGGCTGTGGCCCGGGGTGCGGATCAGCCGGAGCGACGGGGTGAGTTCGTAGCCCTCCGCGTCCCGGTTCTGCCACTGGTCACCGAGGTACTCCACCTTGTGGTCGTGGACCCGGGCGTGAGGGAAGAGGCCCACGTTCATGGTGTTGTCCGGGTGGTGGTGGCTGAGCACCACATCGGTGATGTCGTCGGGACCGAGTCCCAGTTCGGCCAGCGGGGCGAGGATGTGGTCACGGCTGGCCACCATGCCCGGGTCGAAGATCACGTGCCGCCCTGCGTCGGCGATGTAGGAGACGGTGGCGGCGACCCCGGGGCCGGTGGAGCCCACGTAGCCGGTGGTCAGGACCTGGTACACGGCGCTGCGGCCGAGCGGTGCGTCTGTCATGGCCTCAATCCTGCCGGGCCAGGGGGCAGTTCACGAGTGGCACAGGAGCCGCACATCGCAGGATTCGTGCCACCGTGTGCCACACTGCGCCCATGCCGCCTTTCCCGACCGTCGCCGCGTACGTCCCCCCAGGCGTCGGCATGCTCGCCGTCGGCATTGTCACCGAGGTGTTCGGCCCCCATGGGTCCGCGCTACCCGGTTTCGACTTCGCCCTGTGTACGGACCGTCCCGGGCCGGTGCTTACTGACCACGGCGTACCGCTCTCCATCGCGCACGGCCTGGACCGGCTCGCCGAGGCTGATCTGCTCATCGCCCTGCCCGGAACCGACTTCCGTACACCGCCCGCCGGGGCTGTACTCGACGCGCTGAGAGCCGCGCACGGGCGAGGCTCGGTCGTCGCGGCCCACTGCGTCGGCACGTTCGCGCTCGCCGCTGCCGGTCTGCTCGACGGTCGGCGGGCGACCACCCACTGGCGGTTCGCCGACCTGCTCGCCGACCGCCACCCGGAGGTCATCGTGGACCCCGAGGCGCTGTACATCGATGAGGGGAGTGTTGTCACGGGCGCGGGGGCCGCTGCGGGCTTCGACCTCTGCCTGCACCTGCTGAGGCGGGAGTACGGGGCCGCGATGGCCAACACTGTCGCCCGGGACATGGTGCTGCCGTCCCACCGCGACGGGGGACAGGCCCAGTACCTCGCCGCGCCCGTCCCCTCGGACAGCCAGGACGAACAGCTCGCCGAGGTCCTCGGGTGGGCCCGCGAGCACCTTCACGAGTCGCTGCCCGTCACGGAACTGGCCCGCCGCGCCTTGATGAGCAAACGCACCTTCGCCCGCCGGTTCACCGCCGCGACCGGCACCACCCCGCACGCCTGGCTGCGGAGCCTACGGCTGAGCAGGGCCGAGGAACTTCTGGAAACCACGGAGCTGCCCATCGAGGAGATCGCCCGCCGGGTCGGTTACGCGAGCGCTGCCGTGCTGCGCGAACAGTTCGTACGGCGCCGGGGAGTCCCGCCCCGCTCCTACCGCCGCTCCTTCACCAGCGTGCCGTAGGGATCCGGGCCAGCCGCTGTCAGCCGGGCCTCAAGCCGCAGACTTTAGGGCCGAGGGTGCGCGGCAGAGCGGATTGGCGCCGGTAGGTGAACTCGACGGTGGTCGGGTCTGCCAGGCCTGTGGGTTCCGGCGGACGTTGCGGAAGACGCCGCCGGATCCGCCGATCCTGTCGATACCGGCAAGGGGCGAGCACCGTTCTGGGCGAGCCAGACGCAACTCATTCGCGTTAAGCTGGCTGCATGAGTGCCCGAGCGACCACCCGCCCCGGCGGGCGCAGTGCCCGTGTCCAGCAGTCCGTGCACCAGGCCGTCCGTGATCTGGAGGCGGAGGTGGGGCGGGACGCCCTCACTGTTCCGTTGGTCGCGGCCCGCGCGGGAGTGACTCCGTCCACTATTTACCGGCGCTGGGGGGACCTGCGGGAACTGCTGTCCGACGTGGCCGTGGAACGACTGCGTCCCGATGCCGAACCGGCTGATTGCGGCAGTCTCCGGGCGGACCTGGAGGCGTGGGCGTTGCAGTTCGCGGAGGAGATGTCCTCGACGGCGGGCCGCACGTACATCCGCGATGCCCTTCTGGGCGACCCCGAACAGGGCAACGCGGTGCGCTGCTCCGACTACGCGGCCGAGCAGTTGAAGACCATCGGTGTGCGCGCGGCCGGGCGGGGGGAGGCCGTGCCCGATGTGGAGAGCCTGTTGGACGTCATCGTCGCCCCCATGATGTACCGCATCCTGTTCCGCCCCTCGGATGTGTCGGCGGCCTACACCGACTGCCTGGTGGCGGCCGCGCTCGGCCGGAGCGTTGCGACCCCTCGCGACTAAAAGCTAAGGGTTTGCGTTTTGGGGACACTGAGGCCTACCCTGTCTAAAGCGAAGCGTTTGCCTTTAGGTGTGAGGGGTGCTCCATGCCCAGTGTTTTAGCCCCTGACCGCGGGCACGCTCTCGGACCATCTGGGCCCCGCCCGGTCCTCACCGTTGCGTTGCCCGCCGAGGCTGCCGTGATGGCTGTCTTCGCCACCACCCGGCGGGCAGGGGCGCTGATCGCCGCCCGGATCACCGTGCCTCTTCCGTAAGGACCCACCCCCACCCATGAACACCGCCACAGCCTCTCAAGGCACCTCCCTCACCAGCACGGAATGGAGCCTCGGCGACATCGTCGTACGCCGCGTCGACGAGATCGAACTGCCGCGCCAGACCGGCCCCTGGCTGCTACCGGACGCCACCAAAGACGTGCTCGACGAAGCCTCGTGGCTGCGTCCCGACTTCGCCGACACCGACGTCCCGCGCCTGGCGAGCCACAGCTTCGCCGTGGAGGCGGGCGGGCTGCGGATCGTCGTGGACACCGGCATCGGCAACGCCAAGCCGCGCGCCAACGCGGCCTGGAACGGTTTGGACACCGACTACCTGCAACGCCTCACGGCGGCCGGTTTTCCGCCCGAGTCCGTGGACCTGGTGATCACCACGCACCTGCACACCGACCACGTCGGCTGGAACACCCGCCTCGTCGGTGAGGACTGGGTTCCCACCTTCCCCAACGCCCGCTACCTCACCAGCCGCACCGAATGGGACCACTGGGCTGCCGCCGACCTGGACGAGCCCCGCCGCCAGATGTTCCGCGACTCCGTCACCCCCGTCCGCGCCGCCGGACAGTACGAATGCGTCGACGTGCCCGAGCAGGGCCAAGAGGTGGCGCCGGGTGTCCTGTTGGTCCCCGCGCCGGGCCATACCCCTGGGCAGGTCGCCGTGGAACTGCGCGGCAGCGACCGCCGCGCCCTGATCACCGGCGACAGCATCCACCACCCCGTGCAGCTCTCCCACCCCCACGTGCACAGCTGCGTCGACATCGACCCCGCCCAGGCGATCCGTACACGCGCCCGCATTCTCGGCACTCTGGCCGACACGGACACGCTGCTCCTGGGCACCCACTTCCCGAGGCCGACGGCCGGGACCGTGCGCCGCGAGAACGGCCGCTACCGGCTGCACGCCGAGCACGGCGCCGAGATCCCGGCCAGTACAGCCTGACCGCAGGAGCGGTCCCGCCCCCCGCCCGCACCAGCCCGCGCACGCGGCCGCACCCACACCTGTCCAGACAAACCCTCGGCCTTCAAAGCATCGCTCACTTCGCCGCTCCCACCACCCACACCGAGAGGAAGAGCACCCATGTCAGCCACCGAACTCACACCGCCGGAAGCCGCCCGCTGGGCCGCCCGCGCCGGACTGGTGCTGCCCGAAGAGCGCCATGCCCCGGTCGCCGCGGTCGCCAACCACATCCACAGCGTCGTCGCGGTCCTGCGCGAGCTGGACTTCGCGGACATCCCACCGGCCGCCGCCTACCGCGCCGGAGGGGAGAAGCGCGATGCAGCCGTATGAGCTGACCCTCGCCGCCGCCGCGGATGCGATACGCACCCGGCGACTGTCCCCGGTCGAACTGGTCGACTCCGTCCTGAACCGTATCGAGAAGGCGGAGCCGCACCTCAACGCCTACGTCACCCTCGCCGCGGAGCAGGCGCGCAGGGCGGCGGGCGAAGCCGAACACGAAGCGGCGCACGGCCGGTACCGGGGACCCTTGCACGGCATCCCGATGGGACTCAAGGACCTGATCGATGTCGCCGGGATGGCCACCACGGCCAGCTCCCGGGTCCGTGCCGACCATCGCGCGACAGCGAACAGCACGGTCGCCGCACGTCTGAACGCAGCCGGCGCGATCCTGCTCGGCAAGACACACACCCACGAATTCGCGTTCGGCCTGACCACCCCGCAGACGCGGAACGCCTGGGACCTGGGCCGCGTCGCCGGCGGCTCCAGCGGTGGCTCCGCGGTCGCCGTCGCCTCGGGCACCGCGACCTTCGCCCTGGGCACCGACACCGGCGGGTCGATCCGGGTGCCCGCCGCACTCAACGGCGTCGTCGGCCTCAAGCCGACCTACGGCCTCGTCCCCCGGCACGGTGTCACCTCCCTGTCCTGGTCGCTGGACCACATCGGCCCGATCACGCGCACCGTCGAGGACGCGGCCCTGGTATTGAGCGCGCTGGCCGGACACGATCCACGCGATCCCGCTTCCCTGTCCGTGCCGGCCGTGGACTACCGGCCCGCTGCCGGCGCGGATCTGACGGGACTACGGGTCGGCCTGCCGCGCACCTACTACTTCGACCACGTTCACCCCGAGGTGGAGAACGCCGTGCGGCACGCCATCGGGCAGCTGGAAGCGATGGGCGCACAGCTCGTCGAGGTCGACATCCCGATGGCCCGCTACATCCAGGCCACCCAGTGGGGTCTGATGGTGCCGGAGGCCGGCGCGTACCACGAAGCCGGCCTGCGTACGGTCCCGGAGCTGTACCAGGAGGACGTCCGCATCCTCCTGGAGGCAAGCGAGTTGATGAGCGCCGCCGACTACCTGCGCGCTCAACGCTCGCGCACCCTCATGCGCGCCGCGTGGGCACAGATGCTGGAGGAGGTCGATGTGATCGCCGCCCCGAGCGTTCCGATGCCCGCGGCCGGGGCCGACGAGGAGACGGTCACCTGGCCCGACGGCACGATCGAAGGCGTCTCCGACGCTTACGTACGCCTGTGCGCCCCGGCCAACATCACCGGAGTGCCCGCCCTGACTGTGCCGGTCGGCCACGACGCGGCGGGCCTGCCCATCGGCATGCAACTGCTGGGCCGGCCCCTGGGCGAGCCCACACTCCTGCGGATCGGCCACGCCTACGAGCAGACGCAGCCTGCCCGGACGCTCGCCACAGCGGCCTGAGTCTCCACGGCGCCGGCCGGCACGCGATACCGAGTCCGGTCGAAGCCTGGGAAGCTTTCACCTCCGGGGGCGTTTGCACGGTTGCTCCACGCCTGTGTGTTCACCGGCGAGCGAAGCCCTGGGTGCGGATGGCGTGGTCCAGGTGCCAGAACGTCTTGTCGATGGCGTTGCGGGGGAAGGTGATGGTGTACGGGGCGACGGCCGCGGGGGCGGACTGGCAGCCTTCTTCGGCCAGGATCAGGACGCGGTCGAAGCCGCAGTGTCCCTGGAAGAGCCCGATCTCGTGGATGACGTTCTGACGGGCGACCAGGTGGCCGTCGCCGGTGGAGTCCTCGGCGGTGAGTACACAGATGGCGAACCCGCAGCGCTGGAGGTAGTCGGAGAGGGCGTCGGTGACCTGCCTGCTGCCCCAGGCGTCGGATTCGAAGGAGTAGACGGGCAGGCCGAATCGCTCTTCCACGAAGGCTTTGACCGCCAGCCACTCGGGGCTGCGACCGTGGGCGACGAACACCCCGTCGGGCAGTGCGGCGGTGCGCCGGGTGGTCTCGAAGGATCCGATGAAGTCCCGGGTCACCTCGGCGAGTTGTGCGTGGCCGTGGCTGCCGACGTAGCGCAGTTTGTGGCGGGCCAGGGTCATGCCGAGCAGCGCCCCGAGTTCCACTTGCAGCCGATCGCCGGTCAGGACGGCCAGCAGTCCGGCGGCGAACACGTCACCGGCGCCGGTGGCGTCCTCGACCTGGTCGTCGGCCAGGAGGAGCTGCGGGTAGAAGGCGTCCACCGCCTTCCCGTTCTCCTGCCGCCAGGTGTGGGTTCCGGCGCGCCGCTTCACCACGATGACACCGGAGTCTGCCGTGCCCTGGTCCAGGAGCCAGGACGCGATGTGTTCGTCGGAGCTCTGGTCGCCGAGACGGCCCAGTTCGCGGAACTCTCGATGGTTGAGCAGCAGGTAGTCGGCCAGGGTGATGAGGCCGGTCACCGCGGGTGTGGGGTTGGTGCTCCATACGTGGCCGGGGTCGAAGCTGATGAGTGTGGCTGGGTTGGTGCGCTTGACGGCTTGCAGGAGGGCCAGCAGCCGGTCCGGGGTGCGCTCGTCGAGGAAGGAGGTCACGTGGACGACCCGTGCACTGGCCAGGTAGGCGACGACGTCGTCGAAGTTGCGTTCGAGGTGGTCGGCCATGGCCGTGTTGGCGCCCGCGTGGGTGAGGAGGGTGCGTTCGCCGTCTTCGGTGAAGGAGAAGCACACACCGCACAGGTGGTCCTCGTCCTGGAAGACATAGCGGTGGTCCACGCCCAGGGCGTGTAACTGCGCGGTGCTGGAGATGCCCGGTCCCGGTACGTGGCCGGCGACACCGACGTAGCCCAGGCGCAGGTCCAACTGGAGCTGCGCCAGCGTGTGGATGGCGTTGAACGCCGACCCGCCCAGGGAGGTCTCGAGCGCCGCGGAGTCCACGGCTTCCAGCGCGGCGTAGACCGTGTGCTCGTCGACGGCGGTCTCGGTGCCCCACTCCGGTACCGGTCGGTCCTGGTCCACGATCTGTGCGATCCGGGTGCTCAGTGGCGTTTCCGCCGGTGCCCCGGCAGCGGGGGAGGAGATGATGTAGTCGAGGTTCAGTGCTCCGATGCCGACCACGTCCAGTGCGAACGTGGGCCTCGTGGGCGCCTGCCTCCTCCTCCGCGAATCAGCGGTCATGTCGGCTGCCTCCTGGGGGTAGAAAACCTTCCCTCACCAGCATTCTCTCCAACTCCCAGAAGGTGCTGTGGATGCGTCCGGGGCTGAAATCCAACCGGATCAGGCCCGCGATGTTCGAGAACGCCGCGCAGCCTTCCTCCGTCAGCAGGGCCACGCGCCCGAATCCGTAATGACCCTGGAGGATACCCACTTGGTGGACCACGTCCTCGCCTGCTCTGCGCTCCCCGTCGGACATCACGCGGGTCGCCGACAGCACGCACACCGCGAAGCCGCAGCGGGCCAGTCGGTCCGCGAACAGCCGCGATACCTCGCCACCGTGCAGTTCGTCCTGACCGAGCGTGTGGACGACAAGACTGCAGTCATCGCGCAAGAACCGCCGCAGCATCTCCCACTGAGCTCCGCTGTCATGGGCAAGCAGGACCGCCGGCGGCCGGCTGCCCGGACCGGAAAGCTTCTCGGCCGACTGCAGGAACCCCGCGTCCAAGTGCGGGGGAGCCGAGGTCCGCAGTTGGCCGTGGAGGGTGCGATGTCTGGCCAGGCTCAGGCCCAGAAATGTCCCCAGCTCGACCTGCAGTCGCCGGGAGGTCTGTGCGGCGAGCACCGCGGCGGCGAACACATCGCCCGCGCCCGTGGCATCCTCCAGCGCAGACTCCCGGGTGGGCCGCCTCAGCTGGAAGCGCTGGGCCAGCACCCCGGCCGGGGAGCTCCGGAAGACTTCGACGAAGTCATAGCGCTTGGTGACGAACACCGTGCACCCCGCCGCGCAGCCGGCAAGGACCCGCGCGGCGAGCACTTCGTCCGACTCGCCGACCGCGTAGTCGCCGAGGGCCTTGAACTCGCGGTGGTTGACGAACAGCAAGTCCGCCAGGGCCAGGATCTCCCGCACGGCCGGGCTGCGGTGCTGCGCCCAGTCGAAGCCGGGGTCGAAGCTGATCCGCAGCGCCGGATTGCGCCGCCGCGCCTCGGTGAGGACCTCCAGCATGAGCGGGGGCGTGGCCTCGTCCAGGAACGACGTGACGTGCACGATCCGGGCCTGCGCCAGGTAACCGGCGATCCGGTCACCGTGCTGGCGCAGATGGTCGGCCATGGCGAAGTTCGCGCCCGGGTGGGTCAGCATCACCCGCTCGGCGTCCTCCAGATACGACAGGCACGTCCCGCACAGCCGGTCCGGCCTGCGCGCCACCCAGCGCCGGTCGATGCCCAGCAGATCCATCTGCCGTACGAACGACAGGCCGGGCGTCTCGATCCGCCCGGCCACCCCTACGTACCCCAGCTGCACATCGACCCGCATCTGCGCCAGAGCGAAAATGGTGATCCAAGCGGAACCGCCGAGCGAGGCGTCCAGCGACGACGTTCCCAGCCGTTCGATCGCTTTGGAGATGGTGACTTCGTCCGCAGCCCCTTCGGTGTTCCATTCGAACCGGGCCGTCGACTCCGATACTTGCTCCGCCAGACGCCGCGACAACCGTGACGCCCCCGCGATGTAGTCCACGTTCAATGCGCCGAACCCGACAATCTCAACGAGCCGCTGCCCGCCACGTAATCGGCTGTCACCCTCATTCACGGTATCCCCCCAGAACCTGGCCGACGCGAGGTCCACTGCAAGGCATACCCGCTCGGCAGCCCCCGCCACCATGCTGATGCCGAGGGGACATTCCTGCACGGGAGGAGCGGCTTCTGTGTTCAGCGAGGAGTGACGGCCGCAGATGCCGTTGCCGGGTTGTGCGTACGGTCCTTTCCGGCCGTGTGTCCGGCAAACACCTGTGTCATCTTCGAAGGGCAGAGGACCCGGGTTCGAAGGGCAGAGGACCCGGGCGCTGACTGATCGCCGGGGTCCTCTGAAACGTGCGGGTCCGACCTCGATGTCCGCAGGCGGTACACGTGTGATGTGCACCGCCCCGGCCACTGGGCGGTGTCAGGTTTTCGCGGTGACCACCTTCACCGGTTCGGTATCGGGTGTGCTGTGCCGCTCGGCCCAGTTCTCCAGGGCCGTACGGCAGGCGTGGTCGAGGTGGTGCAGTCCGGAGAGGTTCACCTCGATCGGACGGTCTTGGGGCAGGGCCTCCAGGCTGTCGAGTATTTTCGGCAGCCGGAGAAAGGTCGCGTTGCCCGACAGGTGGACCTGGAGGGGACCGGCGCCCTTGTCGATGACCTCCGTCTTGAGGTTGGAGGTTTCCCAGGCGGTCTTGATGACGGACAGGGCCAGCCCGATGAGTACGCCTTCGAACATGTTCACCGCGACGATCGACACGGCGGTCACGACGAGGATCAGGGCCTCGCTCTTGTGGCTCTGCCACAGCGCGGTGATCTGGCGGAACGGGATCAGTTTCCAGCCGGCGTGTACGAGGATGCCGGCGAGGGCGGGGACCGGGATCAGCGCCAGGGCCCACGGCATCGCGGCGGCGAACAGCAGCAGCCACACACCGTGCAGCACCCGGGAGGCCTTGGTCTTCGCGCCCGCGCCCACGTTGGCGGAGCTGCGCACGATCACCGCGGTCATCGGCAGCGCGCCGAGCAGACCGCACACGGTGTTGCCCGCGCCCTGGGCGATCATCTCCTTGTCGTACTGGGTGCGGGGACCGTCGTGCAGCCGGTCCACGGCCGCCGCGCTGAACAGGCTTTCCGCGGAGGCGATCAGCGCGAACGCGATGACGGTGCCCCAGATGGCCGGGTTGGCCAGTTCGGCGAACGCCTCGGCTCCCGGCGGCTGGATGACGCCGAGCAGACCCTCCACCTCGACGGAAGCCACGGGCAGATTGAAGGTGAGGGAGATGACCGTGGCCAGGACCACCGCCGCGAGAGCGCCCGGCACGGACTGCACGGCCTTCGGTGTCTTCTTCCACAGCACGATGACCGCGATGGTGCCCGCACCGATCGCGAGAGAGGCCAAGGCCTCGGTGCTGCCGAGCGCGTCGGCGAATGCCCCGGGCAGGCCCGCGACCTTGCCGATGCCGGTCTTCGGGGCCTTCATGCCGGCCGCCGCGTAGATCTGGCCGGCGATGATGACGAGGCCGATGCCGCAGAGCATGCCCTCGACGACGGCGACGGAGATCGCCCTGAACCACCGGCCGACCTTGAGGAAGCCCATGGCGAGCTGGAGCAGTCCGGCGAGCAGCACGATCACGCCGAGTGCGGCCACCCCGAACTCGCTGACGGCCTCGAAGACCAGCACGGTCAGGCCCGCGGCCGGCCCCGACACCTGAAGGCTGCTGCCGGGCATGAGCCCGGTGAGGAGACCGCCCACGATGCCGGTGACCAGGCCCAGCTCAGCGGGCACGCCGGAGGCGACCGCGACGCCGACGCACAGCGGCACGGCGACCAGGAAGACGACGATGGAGGCAAGGAAGTCCTGCCTCAGGTAGGGGTACTTCGACAGCATGGTCGTCAGTCCCCTCAGAGCGTCTCGAAGGTGTCGGAGTCCTCGCGGTGCTCCAGAACGATGCCGGTGTGGACCTCGTAGTACCAGCCGCGCAGCCGCAGTTCACCCGCGTCCAGGCGCTTGCCGACGCACGGGTAGGACCGCAGCCGCAGCACCTGGGCGAGGACGTGGTTCTGTACGGCTTCGGCGACGGTCGGGTCGGCGGAGTCGGAGCACCGGGGCTGGTCCGCGGCGTTCGTCAGCCAGTCGCGTACGGCCGGCACGGCGTCCAGGTCGTCGCCGCGCACCAGCGCGCCGATGGCGCCGCAGTGCGAGTGGCCGCAGATCACGATGTCGTCGACGCCGAGGACCTCCACGGCGTACTCGATGGTGGCCGCCTCGCTGGTGGGGTGCTCGGAGGCGTACGGCGGGACGATGTTGCCGGCGGTGCGCAGCTCGAAGAGCTCGCCGGGGCGGGCGCCCGTGATGAGGGCCGGGACGACCCGGGAGTCGGCGCAGGTGATGAACAGGACCTGCGGGGACTGCCCGTCGGCGAGGTGAGCGAACTCCTCAGGGCGCTGTCCGAAGGTACGGGCGTTGTCTATGAGGGGCTGCATGACGTGGTGATTCCTCCTGGCGCGCTGTGGGGGGCGCGTCGGTGTGACACGGATTCGGGCAGAGGAGCATGAGGCGAGCGGGCGCGACGGCGCGCGGCGACTGCGGGCGCGGGGCGCGGTGGCATGGCACAGGGCATCCGGGAGCGCTGTACGGGCAGGGCGGATGCCCGGCCGTACCCGGTGCCGGATGGGGGTGGCTCGCTCGGAGGCCGCTCAGCTCAGCAGCGGAAGACCTGCAGCGCTGCGGGAGATCTGTTCCCCGGGGCTCTCTGCTCGTTCGGCGGCGCTGCCAGGGAGACGTCCGCGTCAACAGCGCCAGGCACAGCGATGGCAGACGCCATGGTGCGGGTGGACGTGACCGCGAGGAGATCTTCTTCTTGCTGTCGACGGGCGCGGTTGCCGTGGTGCCCGTAGAGATCTTCCGGTTCGATCGGCCCATCCCCCAGCGAAGCTTGCCCGACGGCGGCGGGGGGTTCGGTGGCTTGGGCCGCGAGGTCGGGGGCGCCCTGAGCGAAGAGCTGCAGGGCCAGCAGGGCGACGGCGAGCGCCGCCAGAAGGACGTGCACCGTTCGTGTTCGTGCCACCACTCGGCTCCTCGTGTCAAGAGTCGGGCATGCAACGGACGCACGGCTTCGGTGCCAGCCGCCCTGCTGAACGCAGCTTATCCGTAGGGACGTTAACGGCACGTAAGTTAAACGTTACATTCAGTGGAGGGCCGAACCCTGCGAAGCGGAGAGACCTGCACCAGCAGAAGTGGTGCGCCGGCGCATGGGGGAGCCGAGGAGTATGAGACCACAGGGAGCGGTGGGCGTTCGCCGGGGCCCGTGGCGGAGCACGCCGTCCCCGCGCACCCCTGGTGCCCGGGGTTTCACGGGGACGGCGTGCGCTGTGGTGGTCAGGTCTGGCACTGGGAGGTCGCGGCGCCGGTCCAGTTGCTCCAGGCACCTCCCGCGGGCTTGACGTGGACGCGGATCGCGACCTTGGCGTTGACGACGAAGCAGACGCGGGTGGTGCTGCCGATTTCGATGGGTCCGGTGGTGGTGCGGCGGGGGACGAGGGTGCGTCCGTTGCCGATTTTGACCCAGTGGCCGCCGGTGACGACGCGGAAGAAGGCCTCGTATTCGACGTTCGCCGCGTGGCGACTGGTGTTGTGCAGGACGACGTGGGCTTTGATGTCGCGGGTGTAGACGCGTCCTTCCTTGCCCTTCTCGGCGCTGATGCAGCCGTTGGCGGCGATGCCCCCGGTGGAGACGGAGCCGCCACAGGCGACGGCGGCGGCGTGGGCGTTGGTGGCGGGAAGCAGCAGGGCGAGCGCGGTGGCCGTGATCAGGGCTGCGGTGCGCTTCAGGCGCATGAGGGCAGGGCCTTTCTGTGGAGATAAGTCCCCCTTCCCGTGAAATTTCTCCCTGGGAAAGGGGTCCTTTGCAGGGGAGGGCGTCCACGATCACGGTGGCATACGACAGCGCGGTGCGTACGGCGAAGCGGTACGTGGCGCACAGATTGATGACGGCACAGCGGATCCGAGCGGGGTCCGAGCCGGCACTTGCCCGGCCATGCGCCCGCACACCAGTCCAACCCCCCCCGCACGATCGACGATGCGCATTGCTACCCGGTCGGCGACCACCCCTGAGCCGATCGATCCCACGGCCCAGCCCTCGTCGTGATCCGCGTGGACGCGGCGCCAGCGGCTGACGCTCTTGCGCGCCCTCCTGACCGGCGACGATGATCACGACGCGTTGCGCGCCCCTGGCTCCAGGGCTCCGTGCGGGCGGGGGAAGGCCTCGTCGTGGGCCCCGCCGCCCTCCCACGGCTCGGCTTGGTGGCGGCCCTTGCCCCGGCCCGGGCGGACCGGCCACCAGATGCCCCGGCCGAGGAGTACGGCGAGCGCGGGCACCAGGACGAGGGAGAGGACGAAGGCGGAGAGCAGGATGCCGAGCCCGGTCGCGAAGCCGATCTGCTGGGTGGCGGGGGCCGCGTTCACCGCGAGGCTGCCGAAGGAGCCGGCGAGGACCACACCGGCGGTGGCGACGGCGGGCGCGGTGTGGCGCACGGCGCGGGCGACAGCGGCCCGGGCGGGTCCCGGGCGCTCCATCTCCTCACGGATGCGGTCGCTGATGAGGATGTTGTAGTCGGTGCCGAGCGCGACCACGAAGAGGAACAGCACGAGCGGCAGCACGAAGTTGACGCCCGGCTTGTCGAGCAGTTGCTGGAAGAAGAGCGCGGAGGCACCCAGCGTCGCGGCGAAGCCGAGCCCCACGGCGATCATCAGGACGGCCGGGGCCAGCAGGCTGCGCAACAGGACGATCAGGATGAGGGCGATCAGACCCGCGGCGACCGGGAACACCGTCTTGAGGTCGTGGTCGACCGCTGTGGAGATGTCCGCGAAGATCGCCGCCGTACCGCCGACATGGGCCTCCATACCGGCGGGCGTGGAAAGGGCGACCGCCTCGCGGACCGGTCCGGAGATGAGGTCGCGCGCCTGTCGGCTCTGGGTGTCGGCGGTGAGGTAGACGTCGATGCGGGCCGCCGAGCGGTCCTGGTTGAGTACGGTGCTGCCGACCTTTCCGACGCCTTGGACCTTGGCGAGCGCCCGGGGCAGGGCGTCGACGCTTCGCGTGGTGAGCGTGCGGCCCTGCTCCGCCGTGACGTACACGGTGGTCGGGTCCGACACCCCGGCGGGCAGCGCGCGGTTGATCTCTGCGGCGGTGGCGGCCGCCGCAGTGCCCTCGTCACCGCCCGACTGGTCGAAGTCCATACGGACGCCGGCGGCCCCGGCCGCAAGAGCGCCCAGCAGGGCGACCGAGGCCACCACGAGGGTGAGGGGGCGCCGGGAGACGAGGTCACCGAGGCGCCCGGCGGCGCCCGGCCGGGGCTCGCGCCGCAGCGAGCGGGACGGCCAGAACATCTTGCGCCCGCTGACCGCGAGCAGGGCGGGCATGAACGTCAGTGAGGCCAGCAGCATGACGAGCACCGATACGGCGATGGCGGGGCCGAGCACGCGGAACTGCCCGAACGTCGCGATCCCCAGGGTGGCGAACGCGGCGACGATGGTCAGCGCCGCCGAGGTGATCGCCGTACCGACCCTGCCGGTGACCTCCGCGGCCACGGCACGGGCAGGCAGGTCGGGATGGGCCCGTAGCTGCTCGCGGAAGCGGAACAGGAGAAAGAGGAAGTAGTCGACCCCGATGCCGATCAGGACGACGCCGATCAGGTTCGGCGTGGAGGTGTCGAGGTCGATACCGGTGACGAGCGCGGCGCACACGACCGTGCCCAGTGCCGCGCCGCTGATGACGGCGACCGCCAGCAGGGGCACGAACGCTGCCAGCACACTGCGGAACACCAGAATGTTGATCAGCACGATCAGACCGATCATGAGGGCGCCGACCACCTCGCCGGTGGTTTTTTCGGCCTCCGTGGTGTCGACGAGCCCGGCGAGTCCGCCGGTGAAGCCCGTACGCATCCGCGCATCGGCGAACTCGCGCTTCACCTCGTCGCGAAAAGCCCGGTAGAGGTCGTGCATACCGGGGTCCGTGGCATTGCCGGTCAGCTGTACGGACAGCAGCTCGAAGCCGCGGTCGGGAGCGACCATGGCGGGACTGACCTTGGGTGTCTGCGAGTAGTCCTTGGCCAGGAACGCTGGCCCGTCCCCGCTGGGTTCGGGCATCTCGACGCGGCGCCGGCCCAGCTCCGCGGCGACGCGGCCGATGTGTCGCTCGTCGGCCCCGGTCAGGGGCTTGCCGTCCGTCCGGGCCACGAGCACGGTCATCGCGTTGGCATCCGGCTTCGCACCGAACTTCTCTTCGGCGATTCTGAGCGCGGCGGCCGAGTCGTAGGTGGCGGGCAGGAAGTCCCCGCTCTGGCTCTGGGTGACGCGGAAGAGCAGCGACTGGCCGAGCAGGGCGAGGAAGAGGCCCACCACCGACCAGACGAGGATGACCTTCCAGGGGTTGCGGGTGGAGAACCCGGTCAGGGCGCGGATCACTTTGTCCTCCGACGATGGATGGGGATGCGGCCGGCGGGCGGCATGCGGCCCCTGGCGGGGACGCGGCCCTTTCGGCGCCATGACCAGCACATCAGCGCGGCGGGGCGCGGTCGTCCGAGCACGGGAGGAGAAGTGCCCTGGGAGTTCGGCGGGGGCGCGGGCGGCGCCTGGGACCGTGCTCCCAGAGCGGGGTCGGACCTCGGGCCGGATGTGGACCCGGTACCCGATGCGAGACTGGGATCATGGAACGAGGGCCGTGACACACCGTCGACGGCCGGAACCGCCCCTCACAGAATCGGGACCGCCATGGTGACCACGCCTCCCGCGCCCTGGGCCCCGGCGACCCGGCAGGGCGGCGACGCGCTGCCCTGGACACGCAACGACGGCCTGGTCGCGGTCGGTGCCGGGGTCATGGACCTGGTCAGCTTCACCTTCGCCAGCCATGCGGAGCAGGGTGAGGTGCCGGTGGCAGGATGTCTGCTGGTGATGGCGGCCGCGCTGCCGCTGCTGGCACGGCGCCGCGCACCGGTCCCGGTACTCGCGGCCGTGCTCGTGCTGGGCCTCGTCATGAATCTGACCGTGCCGACGCCCCAGCATTTCGGCGCCGCGGTGGTTGTCGCGCTCTACACCGTCGTACGCCTCAAGGGCACGCCCGTGGCGGTGGCCTCGGCGGTGGGCGCGGTCGTGGCGCTGGTGAACTGGACGAAGTGGCCGCGCCTTTCCCTGATGGAAATCGTGGCCAATGTGCTGGCCGCCCTTGTCGTGATCATCGCGGCGGCCGTGATGAACCGCTGGCAGCGCGACATCGCGGCCAACCGCCGACTGCTCGCGGACCGGGCCGTCGCCGCCGAACGGCGCCGTATCGCGCGCGAGTTGCACGACATCGTGGCGCACCACATCACCACCATGCAGCTGATGGCCGGGGGAGCCCGGGCCAACCTCGCCCGTGATCCGGAGGTGGCCAGGCAGGCGCTGGTCGAACTGGAGGGCTCCGGGCGCATGGCGCTGCACGAGATGCGCCAACTCCTCGACGTCCTGCGGGCCGGGGACGAGGCGGAGGACGAGCCGACCGCACCGCAGCCCGGCATCGCGGACCTTGAGCGGATCGTCGCCGAATCGTGCCGGGCCGGGCTCCCCACCGCGCTGGACGTACGGGGCAGTGAGCGCCCGCTGCCGCCGAGCGTGGGCCTGACCGTCTTCCGGATCGTGCAGGAGTCGCTGACCAACGCGCGCAAGTACGCGGGCGAGGCGCGGGCGCGGGTGCGGCTGGTCTACGAGCCGGACGGCGTGGTGGTGGAGGTCCGGGACGACGGTGTCGGCGCGGACACGGGACTCGCGCGCGGGAGCACCGCGTCGGGTTCCGGTTACGGACTGGTGGGGATGCGGGAGCGGGCCGCGCTGCACGGCGGGACGTTCGAGGCCGGTCCCCTGGACGAGGCGGGATTCCGGGTGAGCGCCCGGCTGCCGCTGACGGCTGACGAGGGAGTGCCACGATGAACGCGACGACGCACCAGGCGAGGGAACCGAAGCCCATCAGGGTGCTGATCGCGGACGATCAGCCGCTCGTACGGCGCGGGCTCGCCCTCATCCTGGCGCCCGACCCGGCCTTCGAGGTGGTGGGCGAGGCGGGCGACGGCGAGGAGGCGGTGTTGCTCGCCCATCGGCTGCGCCCCGACGTCGTCGTGATGGACATCCGGATGCCGGTGCTCGACGGCGTCGCCGCCACCGGCCGCCTCGCGCGTGAACTGCCCGGCTGCCGGGTGCTGGCGCTGAGCACCTTCGATCTGGACGAGTACGTGGTGGCCGCGCTGCGCGCCGGAGCCTGCGGGTTCCTGCCCAAGGACATCTCGCCCGAGGAACTGGTGGCAGCGGTACGGGTGGTGCACACCGGCGAGGCGGCCGTCGCGCCCCGGCTGCTGACCCGGCTGATCTCCACATACGTCAGGGCCCCGGAGCGCCCCGGGCCGCCCCTGGCTCAGGTCGACGGTCTGACGCCGCGCGAGGCGGAGGTGTGGCGGCTGATGGCCACGGGCCTCGACAACGCGGAGATCGCCGACGCCATGGGTGTCAGCGCCTCCACCGTCAAGAACCACATCACCGGCCTCTTCGGCAAACTCCGCGTCCGCGACCGCGCCCAAGCCGTGATCGTGGCGTACGAGACGGGAGTGGTCGAGGTGCGCCGGCCGGGCTAGCACGGGCGTGGCACGGCGACGCGTCGCAGGAGTTCTCAGCGGTCGCCCGCTGGCGATCTTCCGATTCGGGCAGTGCACCGACTCGGGCCGGGCCCCGGTACATGAAGCGCTCTGACCCTGGGGATTGATTCTGTGCCCGCTTCTGCCCGGGGCCGTCGGCGTCGGTGTCCCAGGCAGTGCCGGAGAGCGCCCTTCGGGAGGGTTCGTGATCGAGGACGGGTTGACCGGGGTCGGACAGCCACGGGATCGCACGGCTTGGGGGGTATGCCGGCGCTGGTGGTATGTCATCAGGTCCGAGGCGGTGCTGAGCTGGCGGTTCAACGTGGTGGACTTGCCGGCCGCGGTGGTGCCGGGGGTGCTCTTCACGTTGGCGGCATGGTGGAGCCTGCGTCTGCCTGCCTCGGATCTGGCGTGGTTGCTGGTCAGAAGCCTGGTCTATTTCTGGCTGTTCCTGTCCGTGCACACCCTGTCCAACCAGCTGATCGGTGTGGAGGAGGACCGCGCGAACAAGCCGTACCGTCCACTTCCCCGAGGACTGGCCACGGTGCGGGGGACGACACACCGTCTCGTGGTGGCGGTCGTGTTGTTCCTCCTGGCGGGGCAGTTGTGGGGGGTGCTGCCCTGGACGGTCTTGTGGGTGTTGCTGGTGGGGTTGCGTACGTACGAGAACTTGATGCGCTGGTGGTTCGTGAAGAACCCCGCGATCGTCGGGGGCGCTTTCGCGCTGCTGGGAGCGGCCTGGCAACTGGTCGGCCCGCTGACCCCCGAGGCCTGGTACTGGGTGGCGGCCGGTACCGGGTACTGGCTGATCGGATTCGTGGAGGATCTGCGGGACGTCCCCGGCGACACGACGGTGGGCCGGCGGACGTTGCCGATGGTCGTCGGCGCGCCCGTGGTGCGGGCGGGGGTGGGCCTGGTGCTCGTCCTCGCCCCGGGTGCCGCGCTGTGGATTCTGGCACCAGGTGTCACCGTCCCGGTAACTGTCTGGCTCGTCGTACTGGCCCTCGGGTGCCTGCTGGTTGCGGCTCGCCTGTGGGTGCTGCGCAGTCCGCGCCAGGACGCGGTGACCTATCAGTTGTACTGCTGTGCGTGGTGCTGGCTGCTGTGCGGGCCGGCGTTCTCGGCCTGAGGACACGGGATGCCGCGGCGTCACCGTCGGAGTTTCCGAAGGGAGTTCTTCCGTGACGGCTACCGGTGCCCCCTCCTCTCCCGCTGCGCCCGTGGGGCTGCGGTTCCTGATGTCGCGGGCCGTCATCTGGTGGGCGCTGCTCGGCGCGGCCTTCGTGATCCTGCAGTTGTACGTCTACGCGGCCTGGCTCCTGCGGGGGGATCCCGCGCCGGTGGGCACCGGGGCCGACCCGGTGCCCGGCGGGGTGCGGGTGTGGGCGTGGCTGTTCCAGGTCCTGGTGCCCTGCGCGTTCGCCTT
Source organism: Streptomyces sp. NPDC005878 (assembly GCF_040629815.1). Lineage (NCBI taxonomy): Bacteria > Bacillati > Actinomycetota > Actinomycetes > Kitasatosporales > Streptomycetaceae > Streptomyces > Streptomyces sp. NPDC005878. Next base: position 65,307 of record NZ_JBEXWK010000019.1, on the reverse strand, counting down.
GTGCCTGGCGCAGGTGGTGCGTGACTGCCGCGCCCGGCGCCGGCTGTCGTTCGACGCACTGCTGCTGGGCGGATGGTTCCTGGTCTACTGGCAGGACCATATGCCGGTGCTGTGGCGGGCGGACTTCTCCTACAGCTCCTACCTCGTCAACCTCAGCTCCTGGGCGCCGCAGGTGCCGGGCTGGGTGAGCCGAGGCGACGACCGCACACCCGCACCCCTGTTGTTGACCTCCGCGCTCTTCCCGCTGCTGGGGGTGTGCACCGCCGTGGTGATCTGCGCGGTCCTGTGCCGGTGCGCGCGTCTGCCCGGCCTGCGCTCACGCCCCGCACTGATCGCGGTGGCCGTCGCGACCGGCATGGTCCTGGACCTCGTGTGCGAGTCGGCGCTGCTCCTGACCGGGCTGATCTCCTACCCGGGCACGGTGGGCGCCCTCACCTTGTGGCCCGGCCGGCCGTACCAGTTCCCGCTGTACGAAGCCGTCCTGCTGGGCTGCGTGTGGGGGGTGGCGGGTGCACTTCGGTACTTCCGCAACACCGAGGGCCGGTCCGCGATCGAGCGCGACGCCACGGGTCTGCCGCCACGGGTGGCCACCACCGTGCGGATCCTGGCCGTCGCGGGTGTTCTGAACTCGCTGTTCCTGTCCTATGCCCTGCTCTTCAACACGATTTCCCTGCACGGTGATCCCGTGGACCAGGACCGGCCCAGCCACCTCTTGAACGCCGGCTGTCCCCCACCGGGCCGGCCGCCCTGCGCGCCGGCGACGGAAGGAACGGACTGGTGACCGGTAGGGCGGCCGCCGGGTTCGGTCACGCCGTGATCTGCGGCGGCGGATTCGCCGGGTTGGTCACGGCGCACGTACTCGCCGAGTACTTCGACCGGGTCACCGTCATCGAACGCGACCGCCTCCGCGACGGCCACGTTGTACGCCCCGGCATCCCGCAGGCCCATCACGTGCACGGCATGATGGCGCGCGGCGCCCGGGTCCTGGAGGAGTTCTTCCCGGGGTTGCGAGAAGAGCTGCGGCAGGCCGGAGCACCCGTCTTCGACTTCGGTGCGGCCTTCCCCGTGCTGACACCCGCCGGATGGACCCCACGGGACAAGGCAGGCGTCGAGGCACAGTCCTTCAGCCGCACCGCGCTGGAAGACCGGATCCGGGCACGGGTCCTGGCCCATCCGCACATCACCCTCCTCGACGGCCACGTCGTCTGCGGCCTGTCGGCCACAACCGCGCGCACAGCGGTGAACGGCGTCCTGGTGCGTCCCGCTGCGCCCCTGCCCGATGCGGCGAACGAGCCCACAATGATCCCAGCGGACCTGGTGATCGACGCCCAGGGCCGCTCGTCCCAGCTGCCCCGCTGGCTCGCCGAAGCGGGATGGACGAAACCCGCGACCTCCGTCGTCGACGCCCGCTACGCCTACGCCTCGCGTCTCTACGCCCAACCGGCCGAGCCTCCGCCGCAGTGGGTGTGCACCTTGCAGATGACCTACGCACCCGGCGTGCCCCATGGGGGCGCGGTCGCAGCCGTCGACGGCCGACGCTGGGTCGTCTCCCTCATGGGCGCCGCCGGTCATCTCCCGCCCAGCGCGCCGGAAGAGTTCGAGGCGTTCGCAGCCGGACTGGACAACCCCCATATCGCCGAGGCGATACGCCTGGGCCAACCCCTCTCACCCGTACGGCGGTTCACCAACCTGGCGAACCGCTGGCACCGTTACGACCAACTGCATGCCCGCCACGCCGAACGCCTGATCGTCCTTGGGGACGCGCTGTGCACGTTCAACCCCGTCTACGGGCAGGGCATGACGGTCGTCGCCCTCCAGGCCGGCGTCCTGGGGGACGTGCTGCGCACCCGACGGGCCGGCGGTCGTCTCGACGGCGCCGCACGCGACTTCCAACGGCGTGCCGCCGCCATCGTCCGGCTGCCCTGGCTGATCGCCACCAGCGGCGACCTGGGCTGGCAGGACACCAGCCCGGGCCCCTTCACCCGGGCCGTGCGCTGGTACCTCGCCCGCGTACTGGCGCACATTCCCCACAACCCCGACCTCTACCGCCACTTCGTCCTCGTCCAGCACATGCTCAAGGGCCCCGCCACCCTGCTCACCCCCCGCGTACTGGCGACCGTGCTGCGCTCGCCACGCCCTCCACACAGGGACCCGTGACCCCGCCCCTGCCCAGCGCACGTCCCTATCACCGGTCATGCGAAGACGCGACGGGCCTGCTCGCGGGACACGGCTGACGAGCACGCGCAGGACCCGGCTTGTGCGCCGTGTGGGGGAGCGGACTCCGGCCTTTCGGTCCGACTCGCCTGTGCCCCACGGTGTCGTCTGGTGCCTGGCGCTCTGCGTGGTGCGCTGTCGGCGCAGGGATCCGGCCAGCGGCATACGTGGGTTCGAATGCGCGATCTTGTCCCCTCAGATGCCTGCCCTACAGGATGGCGAGCCCCATCAGCCAGGGAAGGGCTTGTGACGCATCGTGCCCGAAGCCACTCTTGACCTGCCGCTCAGCTTCTCCGTTCCCGAGATGTTCCGGGACATCGACTTCACGGTGACGGCCGAAACCCAGACGGACAGGCTCATCACCGACCTCACCAGCCTCGACCCGTTGCCGACGGATGACGAGATCGCCCACGCGATCGTTTCCCAGCAGGCGATGTACGAGATGCTCGCCGCCGCGGGGGCGGTCTACGCGGGCATCCTGCTGTCCGGGCCCACCGAGGACGAGCCGGAGAAGCCTCTCAGCTCGATGTTGCTGTCGGTCACCGCCCGGCCCAGCGAACTGTCCAACGAGGACACCGTGCACCGCCTCGCCCGCACCATGGGCGCGATCTACCCGGACGCCGAGGTGGGCGTGGTCATGCTGCCGGCCGGGCCCGCCGTGCTGCTCACCGAGGAGAGCGAGGTGCCCCGGCCCGTGAACCTGCTCAACGCCGGCGGCGGTCCGACCGTCGTGCGCCAGCTCCATGTCTTCGTTCCCGTCCCGGGACGGCTGGCCATGGCGGACTTCGCCATCGCCACGGAGAACATCGCCGAGTGGGACGCCTGCGTCGAGATCATCGGCCAGGTCTGCAAGACGATCACCTTCGCCTGAGCCCCACCCCCTGCACACGAGAGGACCGGTAAGCCATGAAAGCGCTGTACACCGTCGGCGAAGGCAACGGACGGTTCCCGATGGGCATGCTGGGTTACGACCCCGGCGTGGACGATCTGATCGTGGCGGCGGTGCACTCCGAGCTCAATATGTACACCTCGTCCGAAGGCGATGCGATGAGGATCTGGGGCTGGGACCCCAAGGCCCTGCGCGACGAGGACCGTTACCGCATCGAGCAGCTCATCCGGATGTACCTCTACCAGGAGAACCGGATCGTCAGCGCCCTGCGGCGACTGGACGCACAGCTCGGCGCGCTCCAGGAATCCTCCGATGAGGCGTGGGAGGCGGTCCGGAAATACACCGAGTCGCTGGCCGAGGAGTCCCGAAAGAGGACCGATCTCCTCCTGAAGCGAGCCTCCGCGCGGCAACGCGACCAGTACGAGGCCAGGGTCGTGAAGCCTGGCAGTGTGATCGACTTCTACGATCCCGAGGTCGCCCGGTCCGTGGGAAGCCACTCCCTGGGCAAGGCCGGCCAAAGGTTCACCTGCGAGATCTGGCGCTTCCTCGACAAGGGGTACGGACCCGACCGCATCCCCCACGACGAACTGCGCGAACTCGTCGACACCGTGCTAGCCGTCGAGGCCGAGTACCAGCTCCAGAGCCTCCTGCTCGACCGGGAGTTCACCCGGATCATCACGATGCGCGGCAAGGAATTCGACTACCTGACGGCCGTCGCCGCGGAACGGGCCGCCGCTGAGTCGGGTGACAGCGGCTTCTGGGGAATCCTGGGCGATGTCCTCGGCGTGGTCTCCGCCGTGTCCGGCGTCCTCGCCCTGATTCCCGTGCTGACTCCCATCTGCGGGCCGATCGCCGTGGTCACCGCGGTCGGCGCGCTCAGCGCGCACACCGTGGGCGCGGTCATCGAGGGCGACTGGGACGCCGGGACCATCGTCGAGCTGGTCACCGACGTGGTCGGAGCTGTTCCCGCGTTCGGCGCGCTCGCCAAGGGGCTGCGCACCGGCGCGGTCAGCATGCGATCGGTGGGCAAGGTGGGCGTGGCCGTCCGGTCGGGCGGCCGGGCCTTCTTGGCAGCCACTGGTGGCGCAGCGGCCGCCGAGGCCGGGGCCATCTCCCGATATCTGGGTGCCAAGGGTGCCCGCATCGTCGGAGCGACCGCCAAGCAGGGAGTGGTGGCGGGCAAGGTGATCGAGGGATCGGTGTCGATGGCCACCCAGATCCCCACCGCCGTCGCTCTGTCGACCGGCGAGGAGTCCGAGGGTGCCGGCGAGGTCGCGACCGGCACCGATCTCACCATCGGGACCCTTGAGCAGGTCGGTGAGTGGAAGGTCGTCGGCAATATGTCCAAAGGAGCCGGAAAAGTATCGATCGCCACCTTCAGCAAGATCTTCGCCTGAACCGACCAATCGGTTTCTTCGCGCAAGAGGAGACCCCCACGACCCTTGACCCCTATTCGGGGTCGGTCCCGCGTGAGGGCCGGGCTTGTCCGTGGGTGGTGGCGGTCATGGCGGGTGTCGCGAGCAGGACGTGCGCACGGGTCGGCCGCCGATACGCAGCCCCGGCACCGCGGCGCACGGTCGGGCGACGGCGCGGCGCGCGCAGGCCGCAGGTCATGGACGTAGGGGCGCCTTGGGAGGCGGGGGAGCCGGTTCATTTGCGCCCAGGAAACCGATCTGTTTTCCTACATGGAAACAGATCGGTTTCCGTTCGGTCCAGTCGTGGACCAGCAGCAAGGGACAGAAATGGCTACCACGTTCGACCACGGGGCCCCCGCCCCCGAGAAAACAGGCTCGGGCCGCCGCGGCTCACACGCCATGCGTTGGTGGGTGCTCGTCGTGCTCGGCACGGCACAGCTCATGGTCACTCTCGATGCGACCGTCGTGAACATCGCCCTGCCCGCGGCCCAGCACGACCTCGGCTTCAGTGATGGCGACCGGCAGTGGGTGATCACGGGGTACGCCCTGGCATTCGGCAGCCTGCTGCTGCTCGGCGGGCGGCTGGGGGACCTGTTCGGCCGGCGAATGACCTTCGTGACCGGCCTGATCGGTTTCGCGGGCGCGTCCGTCCTCGGAGGCGCGGCCGGCAGCTTCGCCGTACTCGTCGCGGCCCGTGTGGCCCAGGGCCTCTTTGCCGCGCTGCTCGCGCCCGCGGCACTGTCACTGCTCAGCGTGACCTTCACCCAGAGGTCCGAAAGGGCGAAGGCCTTCGGTATCTTCAGTGCACTCGCCGGCGCGGGCGGCGCGATAGGGCTGCTGCTCGGCGGCATGCTCACCGAATGGGCGTCGTGGCGCTGGGTGATGTACGTGAACGTCGTCTTCGCGGCCGTCGCCCTGGTCGGCGCCCTGCTCCTGCTGGCCAAACCCGTGATCACCGAGCGGCCTCACCTGGACATCCCGGGCACCCTCACAGCGAGCGCCGCACTGTTCGCCGTCGTCTACGGTTTCGCACACGTCGAGTCCACCAGCTGGACCGACCCGGTCACCGTCACCTCCATGGTCGTCGGCGTGGTGCTGCTCGCGGTGTTCGTCTGGCTGGAGTCCTGGGTCGCCCACCCCCTGCTGCCGCTGCGCCTCGTACGCGACCGCACCCGCGGCGGTTCGTTCCTGGCGGTGTTCGTCATCGGTATGGGGATGTTCTCGATATTCCTGTTCCTGACCTACTACCTGGAAGCCAGCCTCGGCTACTCGCCGATCAAGACCGGCCTGGCCTTCCTGCCCATGGTCGGGGGCATCGTTCTCGCGTCGACCACCGCACCTTCGCTGCTCCTGCCCAGGGTCGGTCCGAAGATCGTGATCAGCTCCGGTTTCCTGGTCGCCGCCTCCGGCATGGCCTTGCTGACCCGGCTCGAGCTGGACAGCGCCTACGCCGCCCACATCATGCCCGGCCTGATCCTGCTGGGGCTCGGCCTCGGCGGGATGATGACCACCGCGTTCCAGGGCGCGACCGCGGGCGTGCATCACGAGGACACGGGCGTCGCCTCGGCACTGATCAACACCGGCCAGCAGGTGGGCGGCTCCATCAGCACGGCGCTGCTGACCACCGTCGCCTCATCCGCCGCGACCGACTACCTCTCCTCCCACAAGCCCGGCGCGCTGACCGTCGCGCAGGCGGGGGTCGAGAGCTATACGGCCACCCTGGCGTGGGGTGCCGGGTTCTTCGTGGTCGGGGCCGTGCTCGCCGCGCTCCTGATCCCGAACGCGCCTCTGGCGCCCTCGGAGGGGGAGCCCGTCATCGCCCACTGAGGCGCACAGTCCCCACGGTTCGGCGACGGCTCCTCCTGTGGGACCGTCGCCGAACCGTCGCTCGGCCCCTCGCCCTCGGCGTCTTCTCCGTCGAGGGGCCGGAGCCGCCCCCCTGGAAACCGATCGGTTTCGATTTCGCCGGAAAGCGGGTTAACCTCACCGTATGAGCACTGACGGGAAGGCCAAGCCCCGGGAGCGGCTGCTGGAGGCGGCGGCCACGCTCACCTACCGCGACGGCGTCGGCATCGGCATCGACGCGCTGTGCAAGGCGGCGGGGGTGTCCAAGCGCTCCATGTACCAGCTCTTCGAGAGCAAGGACGAACTGCTGGCAGCGAGCCTGGAGGAACGCGCTTCCGCCTTCGTGGCGACGCTCTTGCCCGCGGCGGACGACGGCCGGTCACCCCGCGCGCGGATCCTGCACGTCTTCGAGCAGGTCGAACGGCAGGCGGGAGCGCCCGAGTTCCGAGGATGCCGGTACCTGGCCGTGCAGATCGAACTGAAGGATCAGAGCCATCCGGCGAGCCGGGTGGCCCACCGGATCAAGGGAAACCTGACGGCGTTCTTCCGGGCCGAGGCCGAACAGGGCGGAGCCGGCGATCCCGATCTGCTGGCCCGGCAGCTGAGCCTGGTCTTCGACGGCGCCAGCGCCCGAGCGGGAATTGGAGCCGACAGCCTCACCGGCCTCATCGTCCCCACGGTGACACCCCTGCTCGACGCGGCCGGGGTGCGCTGACCCATCGACTTCCGGGGGATGGCCGAGGCCGGCCGACGCGCTGCATAGATGGTCCGCGCCTTCGGTGGTCGCGGCGGGCAGCCGGCTGAACTGGGGCAGTGGTTGGCCCAGCGCCTACTGACCAGGGCTCGGCTTTGCGTACACCCGACGCGACTCCACCAAATACACGAGGCGGCTGGGGGCCGCTGGGTTCACTGCCGTAACCGACCGGAACGGGCGTCGGCGCTAGCACCCCTTGCACGCCTCAGATGCCCCCAGGGACCAGTTCACCCGGCAGGGTAATCCCAGCCTGCAGTGCTCGAATCCCGGTGTTCCTCCATAGAAGCCGTCGCCGCCATGACACAGTCGTGGCCGGCGAAGTACGACGGCGTACATGTGCGCGTCAGGACCGGCGACGTCGCCGGGCGGCAAAGCCCAGTGCTCCGGCTGCGCCCAGTAGAGAGGCACCGGCCACCACTACAGCCGTCGTCGGTGTGCCGCTGCTTCCGGTGCTGGCCAGCTGTGCGTTGGCTCCGGACGAACCAGACAGCCCGCCCGAGACCGCCGAGGAGGTCTGGGGCGACTGGGACGGCGAGGCGGAGCGGGTCGGGTCAGCGGTGGGGGTCACGGTCGTGTTGACCGTGCCCGCAGTGGTACCCGGAGTTGCGGTGGTGCCCCGCGCGAGCACCTTCACGACCGCTCCGGCACCGCACGAGGTGGTGCCCGTGAACGCCGTCGCTCCCTGGTTGACGAATACACACGGCTGGACCGTGGCCTTCCCCGTGGGGGTGTCCTTGCGGTAGGTCACGCGGACCTGCGCGGCCGTGCTGCTGTATGCGGTGAGAGAGGCGTCCTTGCCGATCACGTTGAAACCGTAGATGCCGGGCTCGGCGGGGGCGGTGACGGGGGCAAGGGTCTTCCAGGCTCCTCCGCGCAGCACCTGCACGGAGGCGTACTTGCTGGTGAGCAGGGTGCCCGTGACGTTCTCGTACGCAGAGGCGGTGGGGTTGTCGACCGTGACCTTGAAACCGGCGGTGCCACCCGCGGCCACCGTGGTGGGAACGCCTGAGAGCTTGGTGGTGAGGCCGTCGACCTTGATGGTGTCCGTATCGTCACCGGTGGCCGCTCCGGAGGCGCCGTAGGAGACGAGAGAGGTCAGCTTCAGGTGGTCGGTGCCACCGTTGCTGTCGCCGTTGTGCGGGCTGCCCAGCGGGACACCGATGCGCAGCTGCACGGCGCGGGACTGGCCCACGGCGAGCGGGAACTTCTCCGGTATCTCGCCGGAGAACTCTCCGTCCGCGTACCTCAGCGGCACCTTCTTCCACGCGGTGCCACCCAGCCGGTACTCCAGACTGACGGCATTCGAGGGCAGGCCCATCCCGCCGTCGATCCGGTAGATCAGCCGCGCCGAAGACGTGTCGTAGTGGCCGACGTTGGAGACCGTGGTGGTGAAGGCGACCGGCAGACCGGCCGCCCCGACCTCCGCGGGCGCGGCGGTGGCCACCGCCAGCGTCGGCGGGTTCTCATCGGCCGCCACGGCAGCCGGCGCGAGGGCTAAGCCCGCGGCGGCCAGCAGCAGAGCGGTCCCCGAGACCGCGACCGAACAACGAGCCTTGTGCGTAAGCGAGTTCAACGTACTTCCCCCATACTCTCCACGGTGCACGGCATCTGCCGCGTCCGGTCACGGCGGCCCCTGTGCCGCTGTTCCGTAAAGTTGGACCCGCTGGTGTGGCGGTCCGTTGTACTCGGTTGCGTAAGGGACCTGTCACGTATGTGGCAGGAGTGTCACGGCGTCCCGAACCCAGTCGGCCGGTCGGGCAGCACAGCGGTCCTGCCGGCAGGAGCCGTTTGGGGTACGCCACGCCGTGCCCTGTGGCAGAGCTCTTACCAGCACCCGCTTTCCTGCCGCTCCGGGGAGCAGTGGCGGATGGGATCGGACAGGATGGTCCCCATGAAGACCATCGCCTTCCCCCGCACGGAACTGCGCGCCTCCAACGTCGTCCTGGGGCTGATGCGCATCGCGGAGCTCGCGGACGAGGATATTCGCACCCTGTACGGGAGCGCGCGGGATGCCGGAGTCAACACCTTCGATCACGCCGACATCTATGGGCCCGCACGCCACGCCTGCGAAGACCGCTTCGGACAGGCCATCAGCCTGTCCGCCGCCGAACGCGAGTCGATCGTGATCCAGAGCAAGGTCGGCATCCGCCCAGGCTTCTTCGACTTCTCCAAGGAACACATCGTGCGCACCGTCGAGGAGTCACTCGCGGCCCTGCGCACCGACTACCTCGACGTGCTGCTGCTCCACCGCCCCGACACCCTCGTCGAACCGGAGGAGGTGGCTGCGGCCTTCGACGAGTTGCACGCGGCGGGGAAGGTCGTGAACTTCGGCGTCTCCAACCACACGCCCGGCCAGATCGAACTTCTCAAAGCTGCGGTACAGCAGCCCCTGGTGGCCAATCAGGTACAACTGAGCATCACGCACTGCCCGTTGATCGCCTCCGGGATCGCCGCCAACATGGGCGGACTCGACCAGTCCTTGGACCGCGACAACGGCCTGCTCGACTACGCGCGGCTGCACGGCATCACCCTGCAGGCCTGGTCACCCTTCCAGAAGGGCTTCTTCGACGGGGTCTTCATCGGCGACGTCGAGAACTACCCGGAACTGAACGCGGTCCTCGACGAACTGGCCGCCAAGTATGGAGTGACCCCGACAGGCATCGCGGTCGCGTGGATCACCCGTCATCCGGCGAACATGCAGGTCGTACTGGGCACCACGAATCCGGGCCGGGTCGCGGAGTCCGCGGCGGGCTCGGAACTCCCGCTGACCCGCGAAGAGTGGTACCGCCTCTTCAGCGCCGCGGGACACGTCATTCCCTGATACGGCAATACGGCGATACGGCATTACGGCAAGAGAGCCCGCTGCGGACGGTGCTGCCCGACGCAGCGGGCCGCTTCCGTCCGCGGCACCGGGCGTGGATCTGGCTGCACGTCGCTGTCAGCTCACATGGTGGGGCGTTTCCCGCTGGTGAGACGGGGGGCTCATTCGGCGGCACATCACGACCGCTCGCCCTGAACTTCGGCCACGGTGGGGGCAGAATTGCCGGGGTGGAAGCGTATCAGTCACCCGAGAGGACTGCCGACGGGCACTTTGTCGTGATCGGGGGAAGAAAATGGCGGGCTACCGATCCGTTGATCCCGCAGGACATCTCTGCTCGTCTTCGGCATCACCTCATGTCGGCTCGTCGCGCCGTGCGTTCCGCGAAGGCGTCCGGTAGTGCGTCGGACGAGCGGGCAGCGCGTGCTCGTGTGCATCAGGCGAAGGTCGCGCTGGGCGAACGGGGGACCAAGTGGTGGGAACAGACTGAGGACGAGCGCCGACGACGCTGGGAACAGGGCCTGGCAGACCTTGACGCGCAGGAACCCAGCTGAGAGCCCCTGCCTTGCGTGCATGAAGCACGCCGGTCGGCGAGCCCGCGACTACGGACGCCTTGTGGATTGCTGTATCCCCGTATCAGACAGTTTCGCAGCTCGCAGCTCGCAGCTCGCAGCTCGCGGTGTTGGGGCACGGAGCCTGGTCCTGGGCTGGAAGGGCTCTGATGAGGGGCAAACCTGGTGCCCTCCGTGCCGAGACCTGTCAGGATCCCCGCATGGAGATCCGCCGCATCACTCAGGTCGAGGCCGTCATGGATGCCGGGCATCTGTTCGACTCGCCTCCTCGGCCGGAGGCAACCGAGCGGTTCCTCGCAGACGAGCGCCACCACCTCCTGATCGCCTACGTGGACGACGTCCCGGCGGGTATGGTCACCGGTGTCGAAATGACACACCCGGACAAGGGCACCGAGATGTTCCTGTACGAGCTGGGCGTGGACGAGCCGTTTCGTGGGAGCGGCGTCGGCCGGGCGCTGGCCTCGGCGCTTGCGGACCTGGCACGCGAACGCGACTGCTACGGCATGTGGGTGATCACGGACGAGGACAACGCGGCGGCGCTGGCGACGTACAGCCGCGCCGGGGGTGCACGGGAAGACAAGCAAGTGGTGCTCGTCTGGACTTTCGACCAGACATAGATCCACAGGGCGCAGCCGCGCGCCGGATCAGGCAGTTGTGCCGCACGCCGCCCGGGTCCGCCCATGAGGCCGGCCGCACCCAGCGCCTGAGCCCCCTGCGCGGACACGAGTGCCATGACCTACCCGGTCACAGGCAGGCTCCCGGGCACGGATCTGACCTGCCGGAGGGTGTAGCCGACTGTCGTCAGCCGATCCAGTCATGGAACCGGGCATGCGAGGGTCCGCATGCCCCATCGGCCAGGGCCTTTTCATACGCCTTCCGCGCTGCGGCGTCTGCTTCCGCCGCCGATGCGGTGGCGGGCACGTAAGCCCCTGAGTAGACCGTGCATGCGGAATCGACCGGCTGGGCGGCGTACCAGCCCGTAGCGGCGATGGCGGCTATGGCGGCGGCCAGGATGGTCAGAGTGACAGGCCGACGCCGGGGTATGCGGAAGGGTTGCCTGGTCACCGGTGGATCATATAGAACGCGTCAACTCCGCCCAGGTGTTGGGCTTCCTTGCGATCGAACCCCGTCGCGTGCAGTGTGCGGCAGTGGCGCCGGGGCTAGCGAACAGCGGTCGACCATCTCGTCCGGGTGGGTGGGACAGGGCCACCCTGCCGACGGGGCCGGCCTCTACGGTGACAGGCATGGACAAGAACCGTCGGCTGAGCGAGTTCCTGCGGGCCCGGCGCGCGCTGGTGCGCCCCGAGGACCACGGGATGCCCGCCGGGACACGCCGCACCCCTGGACTGCGCCGCGAGGAGGTCGCCGTCCTCGCCGGAGTGACCACCGACTACTACGTGCGGTTGGAACAGGGACGCGAACGCAACCCCTCGCCCCAGGTCCAGCGGGCACTGGCGGCCGCGCTCCTGCTGGAGGACGAGGAAGCCGCCCACCTGCGCGCCCTCATCGATCCGCCACCGCACGGGCGGACCCTGGCCGCCGCCCGGGAACATGCTGGCCCCCACCTGGTGTCCTTGCTGGACACCTGGGCGGACACGCCGGCTCTGGTCTACGGCCGCTACCTCGACCTACTGGCCGTCAACGCCCTCGGCGAGGCGCTGTTCTCCAGGCTGGGCAATGAGACGAGCCTGATCACAGCAATGTTCCGCAACTCCGCCGCACAGGACTTCTACCGCGACTGGGCCGTTGTGGCGCAGGGCTGCGTGGCCGCACTACGGGCCGCCAACCCCGACCCGGACGACCAGCGGCTCCAGGACCTGGTGGGTGAACTCTCCGTGCACGAACCCGACTTCGCACGCATGTGGGCGCGCCACGAGGTGCGGGCCAAAACGGCCTCGGCCAAACGCTTTCGGCACCCATTGGTCGGCGACCTGACGCTGGACTTCGAGACCTTCTCCGTCAACAGCGCGCCCGGTCAGCATCTGGTGGTCTACCGGGCTCAGCCCGGCAGCGCTTCCGAACAGTCGCTGGCTCTTCTGGGCAGCCTCGCCCTCACCGACATCCCGGATACTCAAGACGAAAGGCACCACCCGCATGACCGCCACTGATTCCCCCGTCTGGTTCATCACCGGCTGCTCCTCCGGCCTGGGCCGGGAGCTGGCCCGTACCGTGCTGGAACACGGATGGCGGGCGGTGGTCACGGCCCGCGATCCCGGCAAGGCAGCCGAGGTGATCGCCGGGCACGAGGAACGCGCCATCGCCCTGGACGTCACCGACACCGAACAGGTCATGCACGCGGTCGCCCAGGCGCACGCTGCCTTCGGGCAGATCGACGTACTGGTCAACAACGCGGGATACGGCTACCTCGCCGCCGTGGAGGAGGGCGAGGGCGACGAGGTTCGCGCCTTGTTCGACACCAACGTCTTCGGCCTGGTGGACGCCACCAAGGCCGTCCTGCCCGGTATGCGGGCCCGCCGCACCGGCCACATCGTGAACGTGTCCTCCCTCGGCGGCCTGATCGGCTTCGGTGCCACCGGCTACTACCACGCCACCAAATTCGCCGTGGAAGGTCTCTCCGAGTCCCTCGCCGCCGAGGTCGCCCCACTCGGCATCAAGGTCACGATCGTCGAACCCGCCGCGTTCCGCACCAACTGGTCCGGGCCCTCCATGCGCCAGTCCGCCACCACCATCGCCGACTACGCCGCGACCGCGGGCACACGACGCGCGAGCACATTGGCCACCCACGGCCACCAGCCCGGGGACCCGGCACGCGCCGCCCAGGCCGTCATCGACGCCGTCACCGCCCAAGAACCCCCGCTGCGGCTGCTGTTGGGCAAGGCCGCATACGACATCGCCACCGCCAAGCTCGACTCCCTCAGGACCACCTTCGACGGCTGGCGGGAGGTGACTCTCAGCACCGACTTCCCCCCGGGGGATGGATGGTCTCCCCGCCCGCCGGCCGTCCGTGGAACCCCCCGAGCCTGGCTTGAGTAGACCGCGCCCCGGTGCAGTGAGATCCCTCCCTGATCCAGTCGCGTACCTCGGGAGAGTCGGACATCGGCCGGACATCGGCCTCACTGGCTCTCTGGCCGAGGTGGTGGCTCTCGCGATCGTGCCGTCGTTTCGGCCTGGTCACGACACCGGAGTGAGTGGGTGGTGTGCCTGCGGTACCTCAGTCGAGGGGCGCGCCCGTAGGTCGCAGGATCCAGCGGCGTGACGGGTGCGTGTCGCAGGTGAACTGGACGAGCCTGACGTTGTTTTCGGTCGAGACGCCCCCGGCGACGGTCATGCACTTGCGGGTCTGCGCGTTCACGAGCTGGTACGAGCTGCCGTTCCAATTGGTGACGAACCAGCGGCGGGAGGGGTGTGTGTCGCAGTTGTACTGGACGAGTTCGACGTTGTTCTCGGTGGAGACGCCACCTGCGACTGTCGCGCACTTGCGGGTCTCCCCATTGACGAACTGCCTGCCATTGCCGTTGTTGCGGCCGATGGACCAGCGGCGGGAGGGATGTGTGTCGCAGTTGTACTGGACCAGCCTGACGTTGTTCTCGGTGGAGACGCCGCCCGCGACCGTCGCGCACTTGCCGGTTTGCGCGTTGACGAGTTGGTAATCTCCCGAGATCCCTGCCACGGTGTCGGGAGAGACCGGGCGTGCGGCCGCGGCGTCGGGCCAGAGCATGATGCCCCCGGCGACAAGAGCTGTCGAGGCCGTCAGAAGACGGCGGGTCCGATTGTGCTTGCGCATGGTGGCGCTCCTCTCGTGACCTGCGAGGGAGGTGAGGAAGAGAATCGGCTCGTCGAGCAGGCCTGCTCCAGGCTCTGCGACGGTGGCGGCGGACTCCAGCTGACGGACTCCAGCCGACGGGCCCACCGATAGCGGTGCGGCAGTCCCTACCAGGGAAGCACGGCTGATCCGGATCAGCATCTGGTGCCGGACGGCGGTCGCGGCGATACCCTGCGCGCGCACAGGGTGGTGCGCCCCCGCCCCCGCTCCGCCCCGTTTGTGGGGGGACTGATCGTCGGGACATCGTCCCGGCTCTTGCGGTGTTCGTGCTGGCCGCTGAATACGCTGGACGGGCCGGACTGCACGAGGGGACGTGAAAACGTGGATGTGTATGAGGCCGTGGGCAGTCGCCGGGCCGTGCGGGCGTTCAGTGATGAGCCGGTGCCCCGGAAGGTGCTCGAACGCGTGCTGACTGCGGCGACGCGGGCTCCGTCCAGTGGGAACCTCCAACCGTGGCGTGTGTACGTCGTGACCGGTGAACCCTTGGCCGAGCTGAAGCAACACGCGACGTCCAGGGCACTGGCGGGCGAGGTGGGGGATGAGCGGGAGTATCCGATGTACCCGGACGAACTGACGTCGCCGTATCTGGACCGCTTCTCCGCTGCGGCGGCTCAGCGGTACGCAGCCCTGGGGATAGAGCGCGACGACCCCGACCGGCCCCGGAAGATCGCTGCCTTGAATTCGCAGGCGTTCGGGGCGCCGGTCGTCCTGTTCTGTTACCTCGACCGGGCGATGGGGCCCGGACAGTGGGGTGACGCGGGGATGTACTTGCAGACGGTCATGCTGTTGCTGAGGGCGGAAGGGCTGCACAGCTGCCCCCAGGTGATGTGGACCATGTTCCGCAAGACCGTCAGTCGGACAGTGGGCGCCGAGGATGAGCTCGTGCTGTTCTGCGGCATTTCCGTGGGATGTGAAAAGGAAGGCGTTCCACGGCTACGTACCGCGCGGGCGGACATGAGGGAAACGGTGAGCTTCGTCGGAGGGTGACCGCTGGTAGTCGAGATCGACAGGACACTGCCGAGTGGGTGACCGCGAACCGGAGCACCGGGGACCGTAGTTGGCCTGTGGACGCCGTACCCGTCGGCTACGTCCGGCAAGGCGTCGACAAGACCACTCGCCGCCGCCGCGCGTTCCGTCACGTCAGCGGGTGGCCGAGCCTGGACTGACCCGGTCCTCCGTCACGGGCAGGCACTCGGAGAGCAGGTCGACGACGTCGCGCCAGGCTCGCCGCGCGTGCTGCGGGTGGTAGCCGACGCCGGGGACCGTGGGGTGGTCGACCGGTGGGTGGTGGAAGGCGTGCAATGCGCCGCCATAGACCGTGAGGCGCCAGTCGACGCCTGCCGCCTGCATCTCGGCGGTGAACGCGTTCCGTTGCGCGGGCGCCATGATCGGGTCTTCCGACCCGACGCCGGCCCACACTGGGCAGCGGATGTGCGCCGCCTCGCCCGGTCGGCCCGTGGTAGTTGCGTTGACTGTCCCGATCGCGCGCAAGTTGACGCCGTCGCGCCCGAGTTCGAGCGCGATGGCGCCCCCGGTGCCGTAGCCGACGGCGGCGATCCGGTCGGGGTCGGTCCGCGGTTCGGTGCGCAACACGTCGAGCGCCGCGTGGCCGATGCCTCGCATTCGGTCGGGGTCGGCGAGCAGCGGCATGCAACGGGCAAGCATCTCCTCGGGCTCGCCCAAGTAGCGCCCGCCGTGGAGGTCGAAGGCCAGCGCTACGTATCCCATCTCGGCGAGAGCATCGGCCCGGCGGCGCTCGACGTCACTGAGTCCCATGCCTTCTGGCCCGAGCAGAGCCGCGGGCCGGCGGTCGACGCCTGCCGGAAGTGCGAGGTGCCCGATCATCGTCAGACCGTCGGCCGGGTACTCGACCGGGCGTGTAGTGATCGTCGTCATGGAACTGGACTGTAGTGATCGTCGAGCCCGGTCGGGCTGAGGTTCACCGCCGGCAGAACAGCGCGGATGTCCCACTGAAAGCCGGCGATGGCTCAAAAGGGCCGCAAACTTCCGTTCCCACGGCAGCGCTATCGGACCTCCTGTCCAGGCCAGGGCGGTGGAGGGCAGATCCCAGCGCCAGGATTGTGGCGTATACCGGCCCCGGCCTACTGAGAGGCGTCACCAACACCAGCCAGGAGCCTTACGGTTCAGGCGGCCGGCTCGAGGCCGACGGTGGTCCGGACCTGCTGCGCGAAGCGGGGGGGTGAAGTCGACGTCGCGCTTCGGGTCGTACGCCCGGGTGAGCAGGGCGAGCACGCGCCGCGCGTCGGCAGAATGCGGTCGGTTCGGTCCGTCGGGCGGGCGCTGATGCCATTCATGGTGCTGCCGCGTGGGGGCCGGGGCGGACCGTTGGTGTCAGCCCCGGCGGTCACGGGGGAGGGTCAGCAGGTGAGGGTCAGTTCGTGGGAGACCGGTCGCGCCGTCCAGGGGTAGCTGGCGACACCGAAGGTGGCGCGGATGGTGGAGCCGCAGGCCACGTTGGCGCTCAGGCCGGGGACGTCCAGATTGGTGTTGTTGAAGAGGGCGTACTTGGTGACCTTCGGCAGCGGGGCACCGTCGACTGTGGCGGTGAAGGTGGTGGTGAGTTCCTTCGGCGCCGGGGCGGGGCTGCCAGGGGAGGGCGGGCCGGCGAGGCCGACCTTGCCGACGAACGTGACGGTGTTGCCGGAGACCTCGGCGCAGAGACGGGTCGAAAGGCTGGACTGCAGGCCGGAGTTGCCGCAGGAGACCACGGTCTCGGTGGCGCTGGCGGGGGTAGGGGCGGCGGCAGCGATTGCCGGGGTCAGGGCGGTGAGGCTCAGGCTTGCGACTGCGGCAGTGAGGAACGACGAACGCTTCATGGTTGAACTCCCTGTAAGGAGGGGCCGTCGGGCGGATCCGAACGACTCACGTGACATGTGATATTGCACATGTCACGTGAAGATCAAGTGATCCTCACGTGAATGACTTGAAACCGTGCGGCAGCGGGCCGACAACGCCCCATTCAGGACACCGAGTTGACGGATCAGGCGGCGACAGGCGGGTGCGCCGCCCGGGGGGCCGCGGACGGCATCGGGCAGCAGGTGCAGGCGCAGGCTGTTGAGGCCCACGGTGACTGTCGAGTCCTCGTGGCGGTCGTGGCGGAGGATGCCCAGTGCCAGCACCGGCATGGTGTCCGCTGCACGCTTGATGGTTCAGCCGGAAACGTGGGGCAGGCCGAAGCCGACTACTCCGCCGATCCTGGCGACGATGCCGGAGTCGGTGTGTCTCGCGCTGGCGGAAATCGATGACGGTCTCCCCAGCGTGTCCCCCTGGTGGACTTCGATGTCACCGTTGCCGGATGTCTGTAGAAGGTGGGCCGCGAGACAGCCGACACTGTTGGCGTTCGCGATGTCCTCGGTGACGCCGATCGCCGGGGCGAACATGCGGGCTGCGGCCGTCTCTGCGGCCGTTTCCGCGGTCGGCGAGAGTGCGTAGGTGAAGCAGCCGAGATACCCGAGTCGGCGGCACTCGCTTGCCAGCCGATCGAAGTCGGGCTGCATGGATAGCAGCGTCAAGTGATCCCGGACAGGGACGAGAAGGCGTGGCGTGCCGGGCGAAGCGACCCGTACGCCGGTGGCGATGTCCGCTTGTTGCAGGCCGAGGGCCGCGATGATGCCGCCGCCGGTGGCGTCGGTAGGGTCCGCCAGGGTGATGATGCCTTGCTCGAACCAGACTTCGACGCCTTCGCGACGGCGGATGGCGGTCGTCGCGAAGGTGCGGCCTGCGGTGCGCTGGCGACCGTGGTGCTCGGTGGCCCCGCTGCGGTGCAGCAGGACGGCTTGCGCGGCGATGGTGCCATGGCCGCAGTTCGTGAGTTCTCCGGCGCGTGTGAAGAAGCGCACCATGGGGGTGTCCGCTGTGCTGGTGTCGACGAACGCGGTGTGGGAGGTGCCGGTCCTGCGGGCGGTGGCGTGCCGGTCCTCGTCGGTGAGGGTCGCGTCGTCGATCACGACTGCGGTGGGACTGCCGCCCTGCCCATCGCGGGTGCAGGCGTTGACCACTGCTACCGGCGGGCCGGTCATCAGGCAGCGGTGATGTCGGCGAAGCGGGGAGCGCCGGGCTCGAGGTCGACGCGAGCGGTACGCGCGGCGAAGCAGATCGCGTGGTACCACCCGCACAGCAGCAGCACGTCGAGCAGTTGCCGCTCGTCGAGCAACTCCCGCGCCGAGCGCCATAGTTCGTCGTCGACGTCGCACGAGTCGTGCAGGGCGTCCACCAACCGGATGAGCATGGCTTCGCGGTCGGCCGTCCAGCAGGGGTCGTCAGAGGAGCCGCAGGTGAGTGAGGTGACCTCGGCCGGTGAGAGTTCGGCACGCTGAGCGAAGACCATCACGTGGACGCCCCACTCGTACTCACAGCCGCAGCGCGCGCAGGTACGCAGGATGACGACCTCCCGCTCGCGGAGTGTCATGGACAGGTCGCGGCCGAGTTCATACCTGCCCCAGTGGCTCATCGCGACGGTCATCGGCATGTTCTTGGCGAACGTCCGGAACAGGCCGATAGGGGGCATTCCGGCGGGCATCATCGTGGCGAGTTGTGCCCCCACGTCCGGTGTGAACGGCGGTTCGAGCGCTGGGATACGAGCCATGGCTCCTCCAGGTGATTCGGATTCAGAAGCACGGTAGTGATTCTGTTTCCGAAGCGCCAGAGGTGGTGCCGAGGTGGTGCTTCACGGGACCGGTTTTTCGCCGTCCTCGTCCAGGGCCGTGGCCCACGCATCGGACCAACGGGCGAGCGGGCGTAGTGCTTGGCAGGCACTGATGCCCAGATCGGTGAGCGTGTAGCTCGTGTCCGGCTGCTGGGCGACGACATGGGCCTCAAGTAGCTCGGTCAGCCGTTGCCGCAGGACGCTGGAGGACATGTTGTCGCAGCGCTGCTGCAGCGCGCGGAACCCGACGGGCCCGTGCTGCAGCTCCCAGACGATGCGCAGGTTCCAGCGGCGGCCGAACAGGTCGAGGGCGGCCATGAGGGGACGCCCGGTACTCGATCCGCGTACCGGCCGACCCGGCCTGGGCATTGTCATCGCGCTGCGCCACCCCTCTTGATGCTTCGATATTCGATACACTACCGTCCCGTGTAGTGATTCTATTTCCGAAGCAACAGGGAGGGCGTCGTGAGGCGCTTACGCACTGCGCTGTACGCCAAAACGGGTATGGATCTGTCGATCGGGGACGGCACCAACCGGACGTCGTGCGCCGACGGCCGGCGCTCGGAGTGTGTTCGGCGCTGGAGTGCGCCTGCCCTGTCCGCGATGTCTACGACGTCTACGGCACCCGAGTCCGCCGCGCGCTGACCAAGCGCGAACCCACCCTTGAACCGCTGGACATCCCTGACGAAGAAGTCGTCGGCGCACACCACCGCGCCGACTCCCTCAGTGACGCCCATACCCTCATCACCGACTGGCGGGAAGGGGCGCACCGATGACGGCCCCGCCAGAGGCGTCTCCGGAATGTCTTGCTCGCCCCCTGCTCAACGGAGGTCTCTCATGCACAAGCTGTTGGTCCTGTATCCCGAGCCCGCCGATTGTGATCACTTCGGCGACTACTACGTGACCACTCACCTCCCGCTGGTGAAGCGCCTGCCGGGCCTGCTCGCGTGGCGTTACAGCTTCGACGTGTCAGCGACGCAGGGACAGGCGCCGTACTTCGCGGTCTTCGAAGCCGAGTTCGCTGACGCTGCCGCAATGACCGCGGCAAGATCGTCGCCGCAGGGCCTCAAGGTGGCCGCCGATGTCGCCAACTACGCCACCGGCGGCGCGGTCGTCATCGACTTTCCGGTGCAACACGGCGCCGGCTGAGCCCGCTGGGCGAAGGCTTCCGGGCGGCCCGCCGCCTGGCCCGTTCCGTTCTGCACGCATGTAGTTGTCGAACAACAATGACTCCGGTCCAGCAATGGGCCTGTTTTCCGAAGCCAGTCGTACGGAGACGGGCCCCTCGACGCGCCACATGCAACCGTGCCATGAGCTCCCTAGCACCTCTTCAGTGAGCTGATGTCGTTCGCGTGACCATACTGTGAGCTGTTGCCCTTCCAGTTGCCCACGGGCCAATTGGGGCCGCCCCACTCCTTGTCGACATACAGACACCATCGATCGCCGGTGCGGTTCCAGACGGAGCGGACCTTGTCGTTGAAGACGAAGCCATCGACCGGGTTCGCCAAGTTCTCCGAGCCGTAGTAGAAGCGCGCCCAATGCCCCCCGACCGCACCCCTGTTGGCGTTCCCGTACTCCCAAATGCAGAAGTAATACTCGGGGCACTGGTCGTAGGAGCTGATGCTCGTGTCTGTTGCCTGGGCCGTGGTGGGTGCCGTGACCGCAATTGCGGCGGCGAGCCCCAGGGTGATGTTCATGCCTTTCAACCAACGCATGCTGTTTGCTGCCTTCCGTCGATTCATCCGCATCGCTCGTCCCGACTTCCTCCGACCCTCTGTCGGCAGAGAGGTGCGAACTACCGTGTACCGTGGATAAGTGGTCCAGGCCCGACGGGGGAGTGGCTTGGCGAATTCGCGGTGCTATATGGCCGAAAGCCATAGCGCTGCTGAACTTGCTGTGTGCCGCAAATGCACACAAGGGACGCATGATGCGCACGATGTTCTGACGTGCCCAGGGGACGGCCCACGCCGCCACCCTCCCCACGCCAGAACCCTGACCAGCACAAATGAAGAAATGCTGAACACTGTGTTGTCGGAGCCGAGCGCGTCACTCACCTTCGCGCCAGTTGGCAAAACGGTTCGCCGGGGACCATGCCGATCGCTTCGCCGCGAATCGCGCGTCTCGGAGGCATGTTCGCACATCGCGATGTCGTACGACCATCCGTGCGATCTTGGCACCGGGACGTCTCTGCTTGAACAGCTCGGCCATGTATGTGCCCGATCTCGACCAACTGCGGTCGGATCAACGGTGAAATGGAGAGTTGAGACACAACGGAGGCAAGCTCCGAAGGCCCGCTGACGTCCTCACCCTCTCGACGCCGCTGCACCTACGGAACTAGCGAAATCCTTAGTGAGGACCGTCCCGTTAGTATGGTGTGGTGTTCATTGAGCATCCCCTTCTTGCTCAGGAGGCCCGGCTCTGCTTGCTCAGTTCCCCGCCGCCTTGAGGAGTGGATCAATGGGCGCCATGATGGAAGGGGGGTGTCGAAAAACAGGTGGAGCGCAGTGAGTCTGGGAACAGTGGCGGTAACAGGAGCGGCGGGCACCATCGGTTCCGTGGTGCGTGAGGCGCTACGACACGAGGCGGCACGCTTGGTCCTGCTCGACCGCGAACCGCTTCGCGCGGAGGCCGAGAACGAAGAGGTGCACACCGTGGACCTGCGGGACGCCGCCGCAGTGGAGTCGGCCCTCGCGGGAGCCGACCGCGTGCTCCACTTGGGCGGCGTACCCGACGAGGCTCCGCTCCCGGACCTGCTCGAAGCCAATGTGTTGGGCACGCACCACGTGCTGGAGGCGGCGCGGCGCACGGGAATCGAGCGGGTGGTACTGGCGAGCAGCAACCGCGTGACCGGCTTCTATCCCGCCGGACATCTCACCGGCCCCGAGGAGCCGGCACGCCCCGACGGCCTCTACGGGGTGAGCAAGGTGGCCGTGGAGGCCCTGGGGCAGTTGTACGCCGACAAGTTCGGTCTGTCGGTGATCTGCCTGCGCATCGGCAGCTTCGAGTCACTGCCTACCGAGCCCAGGCACCTGGCGACCTGGCTGAGCCCGCGCGATGCCGTCGGCTACATCCGGGCCGCCCTGACTGCACCGTCCTCCACCCGCTTCGTCACGGCGTACGCCGTCTCTGCCAACAGCCGCCGCTTCTGGAGACTCCCCGACGTGACGGAACTGGCTTACGTCCCCGTCGACAACGCCGAAGTGCACGCTGCGGACATTCCCGGAGATCTTTCAGCCGATCCGAGCGCAGCCCAGGCCGGCCTCTATGCCGAGCCCGAGTTCACCCTCAAACACCTTCGGCCCTGACGTATAGGGCCCTCGGAGGTGGGAGGGCCAACGGGACCGGGTCGGCGTCGGGAACTGAGATGATCTCTGGGGGGCTGTGATCACGGCGTCGGAGTCGTCCTTGAGAGGCCCGTTCACCGGTCTGAGCGTCGGCAGTTCGGCAGGCTCGCCGTCCCACTCTCGCCCCCACGCCGCCCGTCGGCGTGACCGCTAGGGTGTCCCAATGATTCTTCATCGGGGGAGGGTGCGCCTCGCGGCGCTCGTGGGAGTCACCGTACTGATGTTTTCGATGCCGGCCTGCGGCACGCAGGCGGCCGGCTCGCCGCCGGGAGTGGGTAGTACCGGAGCCGAGAAGCTGGGGTTCGAGCGCTACGCCGACAGTGTGCAATGGCCCGGAACCAAGGACGAGGACTACGTCGCGCCGGGCGAGGGACTGCAGCTCCTCGCTCGACAGGGGAACTGCGTTCTGGGTTTCGGCACGTATGCGAACGGCTACGGGTACGTTCCCGTCAACTGGTCGGGCAACGCGGGCTGTACCAAGCTCACCCTGCACCCTGACCCCGCCGATTCCCCCAAGGACGAATCCGGCGTGCCGAACTCGATGCGGCACGGAAATCCTGGCGGTGGAGTGCCGGCCCAGGCGGTAGTCGACTGGGGGGACGGTTCGCAGTTCTTCGTATCCAGCGTGATCCGTGCCCGCGAACGCGACGGACAGGTGCGGCAGTTGGCCGATCTCGAATTGCCCTGGGCCCTCAAAGAGTCGGACACCTCGGACCGCGGGACGGTCAGCTCGGCGGTTCGCAGCGGGAGCCGGCTCCTCATCGGAGGCAGCGAGACCGTCTCGGGCACCACAGGACCCTTCCTGTACGCCTCCGACGACCGCGGTGCGACCGTGCACCGGGTAACACTGCCGGCGGAGACGGACAGTGGGAGCCGGACACCGGTCGGTCCGATGGCGGCTGATGGCCGGGAGGTGATCGCTATCGGCAGCTACTCCTCGAACGCCTTCACCAAGGAAGCCACCGGCGCTCTGGTGGTCTGGCACTCGGCCGACAGCGGAGCGCACTGGACCCGAGCGATCGTGAACGGACTGCCGACGGGCACGCGCATGCACGGCGCGTTTCGGGTGGCCGGACGTTGGTTCGCCGTGGGGGACATCTCGGGAGCCCCCACGAAGCCCAACGTGCCCGTGCTTCTCACCAGTACCGATGGTGCCACCTGGACGAAGACCGACACCACAGCCATGGGTGTCGGTGGCGTCGTCGCGGCGACGATCGACGCCCAGGGACACCCGATCATGGTGGGCAGCCTGCGCGTGCCGGGAAAGTCCCCGCAGACCCCGGCGACGTACTGCGGCGCGGTCTGGACAGGGGACGGAACCCCGGCAGGATGGCGGCGCGGCGAACTGGGCTGCCACTCCCAGCCGCCGGCAGCCGTGACGACCTTGGCGAACGGAACGACCGTCATCGCCGGTAACAGCGACTTGTGGCTGCGGCACTGAAGGGGCTGCTGCGGCACTGACAGGGGCTGACGGCCTGGGGCACGCGGTCCGCCGGCATGGCCGGCGGCCTGAACAGGGCGAGCTGGCCAGCTGGTGATGGCCTCGCGTCACGCGGGACCTGGGCACATTCATCAGGGGACTGGCCCGCATGAGCCGTGGTGCTCCGGTCGTGCCGCGCAGGAGGGATGCCAGGGCGCGCCACACTTAAATTAGATCGCCTGTTCGGTTCGGGTCTCGCGAGGGGACTCGCCTGTACGGCCCTCGTGAACCGCGTGCCCGCCTTGCGGGCGAGCGCTCGGGTTGGCGCACGTGAGCGTCCCGGTCGGCGGCTCCGCGCACGCTCTGGTGTGCGAGGGGCCCTGCGGATGTTGTACTGTTTTTGAGTTCCTGTGCCGAGTTTTCGGTGACAGTGACCAGACTTCCTGTTCCTTCAGTGTCGATTTTGGGGTGACGTCTTATTAACCAGGCCATGTAGTCGTCCGTGTTCCCCGCGTGCTGTGTTGTCGCACGTGTCCGGGGGCGGACGTCGCGCTGGCCTGAGTTGCGTCACCCATCCCCGTAGTTTTTCTTCCCGGGTGCAGCTCTGCCGTCTGCCCCGGGTTTCGCGTTTTCCGGCCCCGGCGCGGCTGTCGGCAGGGCTCCCCGATTCCTTTGGATCAGGAGTTTTCCGTCGTGTCTTCCTCCGCGCTCGGCAACGAGCCGGCGCACACCACCGTCCAGACCCCGACCCACCCGTCATCTGGACCGTCGAAGATGGCCATGGGGGCCTGGATCGCCCTCCTGGTGCTGCTGACGGCCGAGCTGATGAACATGCTCGACCAGTCGGTCGTCCTGACAGCCCTGCCCGCGATCCAGGAGTTGACCGGCGCCGGGCCGGTCGCGGTGCAGTGGCTGACCACCGCCTACTCCCTGCCCGTCGCCGTTGGGCTGATCACCGGCGGACGGCTCGGCGATATCTTCGGCCGCCGCAGGATTCTGCTCATCGGCACCATCGTGTTCACCGCCGCCTCGCTGCTGTGCGGTCTGGCCACCGGTCCGGGCGTACTGATCGGCGCCCGCCTGCTCCAGGGCGTCGGCGTGGCCGTGATGATCCCGCAGGTCCTGGCGACCATGCACGTCACCTTCGAGGGCCAGAACCGCAGCAAGGCATTCGGCCTGTACGGGGCCGTCCTGGCCATCGCCAACGTCCTGGGCCCGGTCCTGGGCGGCGTGCTCACCCAGGCCGACCTGTTCGGGCTGTCCTGGCGGCCGATCTTCCTGGTCAACGTGCCCGTCGGCCTTGCCGTGCTCCTCTTCGGACGCACCTTCATCCCCGAATCGACCGTCCGCACAGCCGGCAGGCTCGACGTGGCAGGCATGCTGCTGTCCGGCCTGGCCATCGTCCTGGTCCTCTTCCCGCTCACCGAGGGCCACGCCCACGGGTGGCCGCTGTGGTGTTTCGTGATGCTTGCCGCCGGCGTTGTGGTCCTCGGTGTCTTCCTGCGCCGCCAGAGGCGCAGGCAGGACGAGGCTCCGCTGGTGACCCTGTCCCTCTTCCGGGTCAGGCAGTTCTCCGGGGGCATGGCCGCGGACCTGTTGCACGGCCTGCTGTGCGGCCTGTTCTTCATGACCTGGACGCTGTACCTGCAGCGCGGACTGGGGTTGAGCCCGCTTGAGGCGGCCGTGGCCTTCGTGTTGCTGTCCGTGGGAGAACTGGGCGGCGCGACGGTCGCGGCGAAGACCGCCGGGCGTTTCGCTCGCCGTCTGCCGCAGACCGGAACCCTTATCGCGGCCGCTGCGATGGTCACCTACGGGCTTCAGGTCGACAGCCGCCAGGCCGACCTGACCCTGTTGGCGATGACGGCTCCGGTGGTGCTGATCGGTTTCGGCCTGGGTATGGTCTCCGGCCCGCTCACCGATTTGTCGCTGGCCCGGGTTCCGCACGAGGACGCCGGCTCGGCGTCGGGCTTGTTCAACACGGCCATTCACCTGGGCATCGCGCTGGGCACGGCGCTGACCGCCGTGGTGTTCTTCGCCGTCACCGGTGGCTCGCGCGATGGCGCGGTCAACCGCGACGCGTTCGTCACCGTGCTGTGGTGGGCCAGCGGCCTCCTGGTCCTGATGTGGGCGCTGATGTTCTGTCTGCCCAAGCACGCGAACAGCCACGACGACTGAGCCACTTCCCACGGGCGGCGGTTCCTGCACCCGGGGCGCCGCCGCCCCTGGCCTCCATTGATTCCCGCGGCAGGCTTTCGTCGTGCCCCGTGCAGCACCGACCCAGCGCCACGGGTTCTTCCCCGGACCGCCACGCGGCACGGAACACCGAGGGCGGGGCCCGGCCGTCTACCGGCCGGGCCCCGCCCTCAGTGCTGTGGTGGTGCCGGGCGGCCGAGTCGTCACGCTCTCGGCCGCCCGGCACGGTGGGGAGGTGTCAGGGGCGCGTCCACTGCGCGTTGGTGCCGTTGCCGCACTGCCACAGGCCGACGATGGAGGCGTTGGCGGTGGCTTCGCCGAAGACGTTCACGCACTGGTCGGGCTTGATGGCGCTGCTGATCGTGGCGTTGTCGGTGTTGACGTTCCACTTCTGCTCGCCGCGGCCGTCGCAGTCGACGACCTTGAGGTGCGAGCCCTGGTTGGCGCCGGGCTCGGCGGTGAGGCACTTGCCGCCCGAACGCAGCTCCTTGGCGGCCGTGGTCACCCACTGCTGGTTGGCGCCGCCCCAGCAGTCCCAGATGACGGCGTCGTTGCCGTTGTAGCTGTCGAGGCAGCGGCCGGACTGCTGGCCGCGGAACGAGCTGCTGGCCCAGCGCTCGCCACCGGAGTCCCAGCGCACGACGAGCGAGCCGCTGGTCTCCAGGGAGGCGTACGAACCGGCGCCGCTCCAGGTCTGCGTGGACCACAGGACGCCGTCCCTGCCCTGGCCGCCGTCCTTCTTGTACAGGACCAGGTTGCCGTCGTCCTGCATGTGCAGGTACGCGTACCAGTCCCAGGTGGTCTTGTTCCACAGCTCACGGCCGGTTGCCAGCTCGCGGATGAGGACGTTGCCCTGGATGTCCATGATGAGGACGGTCTTGCCGTTGGTCAGCCACTGGCCCGGCAACAGCTTGGTGTCGGCGGCGAGCTTGTCGCCGCGCGGCCCGGTGCCGGTCTGCCACAGGAGCTTGCCCATGCCCGCGTTGCCGTTGGTGACGACCTCGGAGACCACCAGGTTGGCGTCTGCACCCAGCGCCAGGGTGGCGCCCGCGTGGCCCCAGGTGCCGCTCGACCACAGGGCGGAGTCCGCGACGGAGTCGCCGCCGCCCTTCTTGTAGACGACGAGGTTGCCGTCGGCCTGCATCCGGGCGAACGCGCCCGGGTTGCCGCCCGTGCCGGACGCCCACAGGGCGCCGCCGCGGCCTTCGCCGCCGGTGGCGTGGTAGATGACCAGGTTGCCGTCGGCCTGCATGACGAGCTTGCCGTATTCGGAGGTCAGCGTCGCGCCGGAGGCGAGCGTCGCCCCGGACCTGAGGACGACCGGGCGCTGCTTGGCGGTGGCGATCCAGTCGTTCAGGCCGTCGGTACGGGCCGCGACGGCGCCGGTGCGGGTCTCGGACGGGTTGGTGCCGACGCAACCGCCCATCCAGGAGCGGCTGTTGACGCCGACCAGTTCGCCCGCGGCGTTGAAGAGCGGGCCGCCGGTGTCGCCCTTGCAGATCGCGTCCGTGCCTTTGCCCGTGATGGCCAGGCTGGTCGGGTTGGCGGTGGTGACGGTGAAGGAGCCGGTGTGGACCTTGTCCGGCACCCACTCGGTGGCGGTGCGTCCGAAGCCGGCGGCCACCAGGTCGGTACCGGCGGCGGGGGCGGTGGCGGCGCGCGACGCGGCGGACACCGAGGTGACGGGCGCGGCGAGGCGGCCCAGGGCCACGTCCCGGTCGTCGCGGGCGACGACGTCGGTGACCTCGGCGGACGTGCCGTCGCTGAGGATTGCCGTGGTCGCCAGCGCGGGCCGGCCGGACGGCACGGACGAGCCGGGGGTCGAGGCGAAGCAGCTGGCGGCCGTCATGACCCAGGACGGGTCGACGAGCGTCGCGGTGCAGCTGCGGCCGCTCTCCACGTCGCCGATGCTCAGCTTGACGACGGAGGCGAGCTGACCGGCCGTGGCCTGCGGGCCGGTGACCGCCTGAGCGGTGCCTGCCGTGACCAGTCCGGCGGTGACGGCCGTGGTGGTCACCACCAGAGCGGCCGTCCGCGTCAGACGGGAATACAGGAGGGGCATGCGGAGTGATCCTTCGAACAGGAGCGGGCTTCGGCGCACACGGGCGCGAACCGCGCGGGGATGCGGGGGCGCGGGAGCGGCCGCCGCGGGTTTCGGGGGCGAGCCGCTCAGATCTTCCAGACCTGGTCGGCGTAGCGCGAGTCACAGCCGACCTGGGTCACCGGGGCGCCCCACTCGGGCGTGCGCCACGAGACGAACATGCACTTGTCGGTCACCGAGTTGCGCACCGAGTAACCGCCACCGGCGACCGGCTCCAGCTTCCACACCTGGTCGGCAAAGCCGGCGTTGCAGTCGTACTGGGTGACGGGTGCACCGTCCTCGGGGGTGCGCCAGGACACCACGAGGCAGCGGTTGCTGTTGTGGTTGCGGATCAGGTAGCCGCCCTTGACCGGCTCCAGCTTCCACACCTGGTCGGCGTACTGCGGGTCGCAGTCGACGGCCTGGGCCGCAGCGCCGTTGTCGGGGGTGCGCCAACCGACGTACGCGCAGCGGGTGCTGTGCGCGTTCTGGAGCGACGCGGTCGTGAAGCGGACCTGCTGGAGCCAGGGGGCGAGGTCGTCGGTGCGGCTGGAGACCGCGCCCGTACGGGTCTCCGTGGCCGGGGCGCCGAGACAGCCGCCCTGCCAGGAGCGGGAGTTGACTGCGGCGATATGGCCAGAGGCGTCCAGCAGGGGGCCGCCGGTGTCGCCCTTGCACAGCACGTCGGTGCCCTTGCCGGTGACGGCGAGGGTGGAGGACGTGAGGGCGTCGAGGGCGAAGGTGCCGGTGTGGGGCTTGTCCGGAACCCACTCGCTCTTGGTGCGCCCGAAGCCGACGGCCTTCAGCTCGGTGCCGCTCGCCGGGGCCGTGTCGGCCAGGGTCGCGGGGGTGATCGAGGTGACGGGGGTGGCCAGCCGCAGCAGGGCGGCGTCACGGTCGGTGCGCGGGGCGACCTCGGTGACGTCGAGGGTACGGCCGTCGCTGAGCGTCGCCCGGGTGGTGAGGGCGGGCTTGCCCGCCTCCACGGATGCGCCCGGAGTGGTGGCGACGCAGCTCGCTGCGGTCAGGACCCAGAAGCGGTCGACCAGAGCGCCGGTGCAGGCGCGGGAGGACTCGTCGGTGCCGATGGACAGCTTGACGGCGTAGGGGTGCGCCCCGATCGCGGCCTCGGGCCCGGTGACCGCGGCGGCGGGGGTGGCGGTGATCAGGCCCGTCGACAGCAGGGCCGAGGTGGCGAGCAGGCCGGAGATCCGCGCGGCGCGCGGACGGTGTGCAGACACGTGTGTCCTTCGAAGACAGGATGGGCGGGCTGGGCCGCGCGGACGTCGAGAGAGTGGGCCAGGGGCCGACGGGCTCACACGAGCGGCGGCGCGGGGCGTCGTCGGCCGGCCTTTACTTGCTGGTGCGGATTTCCAGGAGCATGAAATCGCGGCCCTTTTCGTCCGCGGTCTCGCCGACGGCGGTCCACGTGTTCCTGTCGACCGGGAACGTCTTCTGTTCGGTTCCGGTGGTCATCTCGACCTGAGCGGCGTAGCTGTTTCCCTTTACGCCGAATACGGCCGGGATCTCCAGGCTCAGGTATCCCTTGTCGCCGGTGACCTTGAAGCAGACCTTCTCGTTCTGGTGCGAGAAGACCTCCATCAGTTCCGGGGCCCCCGTGCAGGGGGCGAGAAGGATATGGCCGTCACCCCGCTTGAGCTTGATCTTCTGCTCGGCGAGGATTTTGTCGGCGTTCGGGTACGCGAAGTCCTCAATGGCGTAACCCGGTCCGTCCTCGGCGACCGCCTTGGTCGCGATGGCGTCGCCGTTGCCACCGCCGCTCGTCCCACCGGCGATGACTGCCCAGGCCAGAGCCCCAGCGGCCGCAGCCGTGGCGGTGATGCGCAGGACGGTGCTACGTACCTTCATTTTCGTCCTCAGAAGTCGTTCCAGAGTTTTCCCCGCATGCGGCGACGCCTCTGGAAGAACACGCGCGCATACATGGGCAAGGAGGTTCCACGATGTATTGCGCGTCCCCCCGGACAGCGCCGGACGACGCCGTCGGAGGGGATCTCCGAAGGCGTCGGCCGGTGGCTGACGATCCCCTGAATGAAAGCAGTCATATGGGATCCAGCCAAGAGAGTAAAAGGGTGCGTAAACCCACAAATCCACCACCAGGGCCGTGACTTGCGTCACGATCTTGAATGGTTGTAGCGGTTTTGCGAAAAGTTGAGGTCGAAATCCAGCCATCTTTGCGAGAGGTATCGGGTCAGGTTCCAGCCAGCTGTTCCCGGGCCGCTTTCCGCGCATAAAGTCAGGCGACCGCCGCCACGGTGAGATGTCCCGGGCGGGATACGTCCTCACCCCGAGGAATCGAGACCAGAAAGGTCTTTCTGTGCAGGAAACGTTTTGGAGCCGGCGCCGTTTCGCGACCGCCGTCGCGGCGGGCACGGCCGCACTCTCCACTCCCTGGCTCTTCACCACGCCCGTGCGGGCCGCCACCGGAACCCCGACGGCCGGAGACGCCCTGGCCCTTCCTGACACCGACCGCGCCAAGGCCGTCAAGGCCTGGATTCTCGGCGGCCGTTCGGTCAAGCAAGCGGCGGCGTACGCGCTCAGCGGCACCGACCAGGACATCACCACCTTCCTCACGGAGCAGCTGCCGCGCGCGACGCGCATCGACAACCGCGTCGCCGCCTTCACCTACCTCGGCAACGGCGGCCGGAGCGTCCGCCGCGACGCCACCGCGGCCCTGAGCGGTGGCGACGACGCGGTGGCCGCCTTCGTCAAGGACGGGTTCCACTCCTCGATCACCGAGGACATGCGGGTCACCACCCTCACCGTGATGGCCAACGGCGGGAAGAGCGTCAAGCGCGAGGGCAACGCCGCGCTGAGCGCGGGCACGGACCAGGCGCTGGAGCAGTTCCTGCTCACCACCCAGTACAACGCCCGCCTGGAAGACGCCCGGGTGGACATCCTGCGCAGCCTCGCCACCGCCGGACCCGAGGTCAAGAAGTACGCGAACCGGGCCCTGAGCGGGACCGCCGACGACGTGCAGTGGTACCTCGACACCGGCGTCCACATCGCCCGGGCCCGCGACCAGGAGGCCGCCACCATCGGCCAGCTGGTCGCCATCGTGGAGCGCGAGAGCGCCCGTGCGCGCGAGCAGACGGACCTCGCCGTCGAGGCCTCGGAGCGCGCCACGACGGCCGCCGAGCAGGCCAGGCAGAAGGCGGAGACGGCCGCGGCCGAGGCCGAGCGCGCCAAGGAGGACGTCCGCCTGTCCGCCGAGGCCGCCCGCCAGGCGGCCACCGCGGCGAGCGGCGCCGCGTCCGCGGCCCGCACCGCCATCCACGCCTCCACCGCCGCCGTCCAGGCCTCCCAGCGCGCCTCCTGGGCCGCCACCGCGGCCTCCCAGGCGGCAGCGGCCGCCGGTTCGGCCGCGACCCGCGCCTACAACGCGGCCATCGCCGCGTCGAAGGACGCGTCGCGGACCGAGGAGGCGAAGAACGCCGCCGTCGCCGCCCGCGACGCCGTGGCCAAGGCCAACAGCGCCGCCAAGGCGGCCGACGACGCGGCCACCGCCTCGGAGCAGTCGGCCAACGCCGGTCTCTCGGCCGCCTCCGCGGCGCGCAACGCCGCAGCGGCCGCCAACGCCTCCGCCCAGGCGGCGAACGCCTCCGGTGCCGCCCAGAGCGAAGCCGCCGAGGCCAAGCGCCAGGCCGCCATCGCCTCCTCCGCCGCCAACCAGGCGACCAACGCGGCCTCCACCGCCCAGGCGCTGGCCTCCACCGCCGCCCGTGCGGCGCGCGCCGCCAACGCCGCCGCCAAGTCCGCCGCGGCGCACGCGGAAAAGGCGGCGGACGCCGCGGAGGAGGCCGTCAAGTTCGCCGGGCAGGCCATCGACTTCGCCAACAAGTCCACGGCGTACGCCGACGAGGCCGTCAAGGCCGCCAACCTCGCCACGAAGGCCGTCGCCGACGCGCTGGACGTGGAGAAGAACGCCCGCGACGCCGAGGCCGCGATGCTCGCCACCGACCGTCTCCAGGGCATGAAGGAGGCCGCCCAGCTCGCCCTCCTCGACAAGAGCGAGCGCGCTGAGGCCCTCAACAAGCGCACCCAGGCCCAGCAGACCGCCCAGGCCACCAAGGACCTCATAGCCCGGGCCGAGCAGGCCCTCCAGAGCGACAACCTCGGTGTCGCCGCCACCCTCGGCCGCCAGGCCGCCACCGCGCTGCTGGACTCCCGCGGCACGTGGACCCGCCAGGCCGCCCGCTTCGCCCTCGCCGGCACCGACGACGACGTCTACTCCTGGATCGACCTCGACCGCCAGCTCGCCCAGGCCCAGGACGACCGCGAGACCATCCTCTTCATCGCGCAGGTCTCCGAACCGGCCGTCGCCCGCGCCGCGGTCCAGGCTCTCGCCGGGGGCGTGCCCGCCCAGGGGGACTTCAACACCGGCGGCGTCATCAAGTCCCGGGCGGAAGACAACCGGGTCAACATCCTGAAGATCCTCAACTCCAAGCCCGGCAAGACCGTCACCAAGGCCGCCAACGACGCGCTCAACGCCAACACCCCCGAAGCCCTGCAGAAGTTCTTCGACGAGGACCTGGCCCACGCCATCGCGGAGGACGACGCCGTCGCCACCATGAAGGTGATCGCCTCCGGCGACGCCTACGCCAAGGCCTACGGAGAAGTGGCGATGGAGGGCCCCGCCTGGATGCGACGGCGCTTCGTGGAGTCCGTCCAGTACCGGGCCGCCCAGCTCGACTTCGACTCCCTCAGCCACTCCGCCGCCATGCAGGCCACCATCGCGGCCGCCGCCAAGATCGCCCAGGAGGCACAGCGCGACGCCGCGCTCGCCTCCCAGGTCGCGGCCGAGGCACGGGACGCCGGAGCCAAGGCCCAGGAGTGGGCCCAGAAGGCGATCAACGCCTCCACCGCGGCGGACAGCTACGCCAAGCAGGCCCAGGACCACGCCACGGCTGCGGACAAGTCCGCCAACGACGCCCAGGCCTCGGCGAACAAAGCCAAGGACGCGGCCGCGACCGCGCAGGGAGCCTCCCGCGCGGCCAACTACTCCGCCAACCGCGCCATCGACGCGGCCCGCAGCGCCCTGGCCTCCTCCTACGCGGCCGCCGCCTCCGCCGCCGACGCCCACCAGGCCGAGCTCGCCGCCGGGCGGGACGCCAAGACGGCCGCCGCGGCCGCCGCCGAGGCCCGCCAGACGGCGGCCGACAAGCGCACGGCCGAGATCCAGGAGGCCGCGCGCGCCGCCGCCGAACAGGCCCAGAAGGACCGGGACGCCAACCGCAACCCCTCCAACTCCACCACCAACGACCAGGTCAACCCGAAGGGGACCCAGCCCGGGAGCGGAAGCCAGCCGGGCAACCAGCCCGGCAAGGACGAGTGGTGGAACGACGCCAAGTGGTGGGCCGACACCGCCGACAAGGTGAGTGTCGCCGCCGGCCTCCTGGCCACGGGCTTCGGCATCGCCTGCGTGTTCTGGCCCGCGGCGCCCGTCCTCGGCAGCATCGCCGCCGTCTGCCTCGGCGTGTCCGCCGTCGCCTCCGGCATTAGCGCGCTCGCCAACGGCATCGAATACGGCTTCGGCAGCGCCCAGTTCGCCGCCGCCGCGGGGCGCAGCGCCCTGCAGCTCGTCACCCGCGGCGGCGGGCGGGCCGCCTCGGTGGCCAAGCCGGTCGTCAAGAAGGTCGAGAAGGTCGCCGAGGACGTCGTCTCCGGCATCGTCAAGGTCTTCTCCTGACCCCCACCCCGCCCCCGCGCCCCTCCTCCCGCTGAGGACGGTCACGCACCAGGGCGGCGGGAGACCCCGGTGGTTCCCGGGCTCTCCCGCCGCCCCGCCTCCCCCTGCCCCGCTCCGGCGCGCCACGGGCGCCCCGGGCACGGGGGAGCGGTCTCCAGCACGGCCACGCGGGCCGTGCTCCTACCGAGAGAAACCATGCTTTCACCACGCGCAAGACGCATCCTTCCGGGCGTCCTCCTCGCCCTCACCCTCACCGCGACCGGCACGGCCGCGGCAGACGGCCACGCGGCACCGGCACGCACCGCCCCCCATGCCTCCACCGGCACGGCGCTGGGCTCCTCGTCCCACCCCAAGGTGGGCCGGATCGACCGGCGCCCACACTCCCCGGCCCCCGCCCCCACCAGGACGCTCCCCGTCAAGCCGGGCTCCGGCGAGCGGTGCGAGCCGACGCTCGCCGGCTCGCGCGAGCGCAGGGCCGGCGCCGTCGAGGCCTGCGTGACCACCAGCACCAAGCCGGCCGCACAGCCCCGGCGCCAGGCACGGGCCGCCGTCCAGCCGCAGGCCGCCGCCGCTGCCACCAACGAAGGCAGCTGCGCCATCGCGACCCGCGGCACGTGGAAGTACAGCCGGTTCGGCTACTGCGTGAACGGCCTGGACGTGCTGTACACGCTCAAGGACACCAACGGCAAAGTGGTCGGCACCGGCACGCTGAACGTGTCGAGCAGCGCCCTCCTGCCCGCCGCACGCACGACGTGGAACGAGAACGTGACCGTCGCCATGACCGGCGCCACCGGGGCGGTCACGACCCTGACCGCGAAGTTCCGGGCCGAGTGCTCGACAGGCTGCAAGGTCGTCAAGGCCGCCCCCTGGTACGGGGGCCAGCTGACCACGGGCCAGTCGGTCAGCGGCGACGTGTCGTACTCCTCCTCTCCCGCCCCGGGCACCAAGGTCGACTTCACCACGTCGTACAAGCTGTACGTCACCGCCCCCGGCGCCCAGGCCACGGACCCCAACGCCTCCTGGGACAACCCGGAGAAGGTCCGCTGCGACGACGACGTCCGGGACACCAGCGTCCCCGACACCACTCCCGGTGCCGGGTGCGTCGTGCCCAGCGTCATGCCGGTCGTGAGCATGAGCACTTCGACCTCGGGCGCGGCCGCCGCCGGATACCTGTGGGCGCAGCAGAACCTCACCGACGGCTGGGGCCGCGCCAAGCCCCTGACCCGCGCCCGCAGCGGGATCGCCGACCGCACCGCCCGCACCTGCGGGGGTTCACAGCCCTTCCAGGACAGGTCGGACCTCGTTCCGGACGACAGCTGCGGCGAGTTCCCCTTCGCGTCCACCCATGAAGGCGGCACCGACGGCGCCCAGTGCGCCGAGGTGATCCCCAACGCCAGCGGCGGCGGCTGGGACATCTACGACCTCGGCGGCGCCGACCCCGGCAAGCGGTGCGTTCGCGCCCACGTTCCGCAGAGCGACAACAAGGCCGCCCTGACGCAGCTCGCCGAGGGCTACGCCAACCAGCGGGTGCTGGAGGCCGACCAGTTCACCCTGGACATCGCCAGCACCACCTCGCAGCCGCAGGGCGCCTGCCTGCAGACCACGCCGTCCGGCGCGCTCCCCAACGGCGACGGGTGGATCAAGAACACCACCGAAGCGGTCGCCCACCGCAACAAGAACACCCCCACCCCCGACGTCGCGGGCACCAGGCCGACCGCTGCGGAGGCCTGCCTCGGCAAGCAGACCGGCAAGGGCACCTCTGCCTCGGGTGACATCACCGGCTGGCAGGACGCGCAGATCTACGCCCGCCCGCTCGCCGCACCGGGCACCAAGGCACCGTACGGACTGGCCCGCTGCCACCTGATCGCCAACATCCTCGGCGGAAAGGGGCGCACGCGCGACGGCGGCCAGGACAACCTCGTCCCCTGCTGGCAGGTGGGCATGAACACCGGCACCCCCAGCATGCGCACCTATGAGTACGAGGCGCAGACCCTGCTGAACGACAACAACTTCGGGGCGAACGACGCGATCTTCTACCAAGTGACGCCCACCTACCTGGACGCCACCAGCACCGTGCCGGTGGGAGTCACGATGAAGGCCACCGTGCAGCGGGCGGACGGCACCACGCAGCCGCTGTTCCCCGACGTCTACATCCCCAACACCAAGGCCGATACTGGCCAGCACAACCTCGGAAACTAGTCCCACCCGCTCACGCCATCGGGAGCCAGCATGAGTCGTACCACCCCCGCGCGGCCGCTCGACGTCACCGCGCTCTTCCCTCGGCTGGCCCCGCTGGCACGCACGGCGACCCGGCTGCACCCGCACCCCGGGACGCCGTCACCGCACGACAGCTCCGTCGGCGGGCCGCTGCTGTGGCCCGCCGACGAGCCCTGGCCCCACTGCGAGGGCCCGCACGTGTGGGACCGGGTCAACCCCGCGCTCTCGCCCCAGGACATACGGCAGCAGCGCCACATCAGGGCCGCCGTGGCGAACCGCCCCTCCGGCATCGCCGAGATGGAGCGCTACACCCCCGAAGAACGCGCCATCGACCAGCACATCACCGCGGGCCGCCCCTGGCCGGACGCCCCCGTCCCCCTGCTGCCCGTGGCCCAGCTGTACGTACGTGACGTCCCTCTGCTGCGGCCGCCCGGCGGGGTCGACGCCGACCTGCTCCAGGTGCTGTGGTGTCCCTTCGACCACCCGGCACACCCCAGGACCGCGCTGTACTGGCGGTCGGCCGCCAAGATCAACGATGTTCTCGCAGCGCCGCCCGAGCCTTCCGCGGTCCAGTTCCCCGGTTACCTTCCGCGACCGTGCCTGCTCGCGCCCGAGCAGGTCACCGAGTACCCCAACCTCCTCGAACTGGACGAGGAGGACCAGCAGGCGCTGAGCGACTGGCACGTCTGGCAGGCAGCCGGACCGGCGGTGGACAGCTCCTACCGTTCAGCCCCGGAGGAGTTCTACATGGACCAGGTCTCCCACGCGCCCGGCTGGAAGGTCGGTGGCTGGACCCGGTGGGGTCTGACCGACCCGGTTCCCCGGGTCTGCGAGGTGTGCGCCAGCGCGATGGACCCGCTGCTCACCATCGCCTCGGCGGAATGGGACCCGAGTTCGGAGAGCTGGATTCCCGACGAGGACCGGGCCCGGTCGGCGCAGACACCTGCCGACCCCCAGCCGTGGAACCCCACGATGCTCGACCTGGCCCGCGGCTACGACCTCCAGCTCCACGTCTGCCCGGTGTCGCCCGACCATCCCCACCTCGAACTCATCCAGTAGCGGCCTTTCTTGACGTGCCGTGAACCGCCGCGCCCTCGGTGCAGGCGGACACCGGTGCCGTCGGCGCGGCGGGGTAGTGGATCCCCGCCGCCGCCTGCACCCTCACCTACGCTCTCGCCCTGATCACGGGCGGCGCCCGGGCGCAGGGTGCGAGGTAGTCCGCCTGTCCCGCTATCGGGGTCGGTGGTGAACTGGTACCCGCCGGCGCGGGTGCAGATCACGGATGGCCATCTCCCTCTGCGTGGTGGCGTCGCGCCTCATGGCCGGCCCCGCACGGACCTGGCTGCGGGTTCGCAGTGTCCATGGCCCCGGTCCGAACGGCGGCTGCCGCCTCCAGCAGGGACCAACCGTCGATCTCCACCGCCCGTCGCCCCTCCGGCTGCCACCCCGCGCTCGACGCCGCGTCGAGCAGGGCTCGGACGGCGCCGGGTTCGTGCAGATTCAGGGAGGCGCCCCGGACGTACCCCACGTCTCCAGAGCCCAGAGGAGCCCCGCCCGGTACGTACCGGCCAGGGGTTTCGGTGAAGACGATGCGCAGGGGGCCTCCCGTGCCGGCCGGCTGCGGGTACAGCGTCAGTGTCTCGCAGCATGACCGGCCGCTGCCCGCCACGCTGTGGGTGTGACGGAGCGTCCACAGATACGCGCGCCCGTCGGCAATCAGTTGACGGGGCCTCTTCGGATGTCGGGGCACGGAGCCGAGAGTACGCGGCCTGATCCGGCGCCACGCTCACGAGGCCCCGGCTGCGCCGCACCCCCTCCCACCGCCGCCCCCACCTCCCGCGCGGCCGCCGCCAGATAGGCGAGGACCAGTGGACGTCTGTCGTCCTTGCGGGCGGCTACCGCCAGTCGGGACGGGGAGACGGCCCGCACCGGTACAGACGGGCACGCCCGAATCCCGGAGGTATCCCTGCACCGCAGAATGTGGGCATGGGGATGATCTGCTCCTGGCCATGGAAGTCATCCACAACCTTGCCGACCGCCTCCTACGAGCTGCCCCCGATCTCGGCTGCTCCATGGCGGTGTTGATGGGCTGCCCGGTGCTGGACATGTAGGTGTCGTCTTACGGTGGCGGTGTCTCGGTAGGGGTCGGCCCGGGCCGGGAAGTGGGGGGTTTTCCCCAGCGTAGGCGGGACTGTGGCCGCGTAGAGTCGCGGTG
Source organism: Streptomyces sp. NPDC005878 (assembly GCF_040629815.1). Lineage (NCBI taxonomy): Bacteria > Bacillati > Actinomycetota > Actinomycetes > Kitasatosporales > Streptomycetaceae > Streptomyces > Streptomyces sp. NPDC005878. Next base: position 27,174 of record NZ_JBEXWK010000019.1, on the reverse strand, counting down.
ACTGATCACCGATGCAACTCGCTCCAGACGGGGGAACTTCATGCGACGTCGCCAGACGCGTCTCCTTGCAGCAGCGGCTTTGGCCGCTGTCACGGCCGGAGGCCTCTCCGGGTGTTCGGCCCTCAAGGATGAGAAGACCTTCGAGGACGATGCCGCGGTGCACCAGAAGATTTCCGCGATTCGCCTCGACACCGGGAACGGTGGGGTCAAGGTGGACGCCTCGGCGAGGGGCACAACGACCTCTGTGCACCGCAAGGTCAACTACCATGGTGACCGGCCAAGTGGTACCTCCTTCCGTGTCGAGAACGGCGTCCTGACGCTCTCTGGCTGCGGTAAGCGCTGCGGCGTCGACTACGTCGTCAAGGTGCCCGCCGGTCTTCCCGTGACGGGGGGCACCTCGAACGGCGGTGTCACACTCACCGATGTCGGCATGGTCGATGTGCACACGAGCAACGGCGAGATCGTGGTGAACAAGACGACGGGCCCGGTGAAGTTGCGTACGTCCAACGGTGACGTGAGTGTCAAGGACGCCAAGGGCGGTGGCATCGACACACAGACCTCGAACGGCGCGGTGACGATCCAGACAGCCACCCCGCAGAACATCAGGGCCCGCACGACCAGCGGCAGTCTCACGGTCACGGTCCCGCCCGCCGGCTACCAGATCGCGGCGAACGACTCCCATGGCGAGAAAAGGGTGGCTTTCAGGAACGACCCGTCGGGCAAGTACCGCTTGGATCTGTCGACGACGAACGGTGACTTGACTGTGGAGTCCGCAGGTCAGTGACCGACCTTCCGCGGAGACCCCACTGATCACAGCCCCGCTCAGGTGCGGGGTTGCTACGCCCCGGCCATGGGAAAGCTGAGGGTCACCTGACGTAGATCGGTACGCCCCTTGTCAGACGCTGCTGGCAACATCCCTGCCATGAACGCCATCTTCACCACCCCGCAGCGGCTGTTCGACGTCACCACGCTCTTTCCTCAACTGGCCCCGCTGGCGCGCACGGCGACCCGGCTGCACCCGCGGCCGGGTTCGCCGACCGTGTACGACAGTTCCGTCGGCGGGCCGCTCCTGTGGCCCGCCGACGAGCCGTGGCCCCGCTGCGTAGAGCCACACGACACTGAAGCGGCGGACGAGATGCACTCTCCGGACGAGATCCGGATCCTGCGTCGCATCCGTGCAACAGCGGCCGAGCGGCGCCTCCTCGACCCCCAGGCACCCGCGATCACGCCCGAGGAACGGGAGATCGAGCAGCGGCTCCGCGAGGGCCACCCATGGTTCGACGGCCCGATTCCCATGATCCCCGTAGCCCAGCTCTACGCCCGCGACGTCCCTCTTCCGGTCAGCCCTCCCGGAGCCGACCTTCTCCAGGTCCTGTGGTGCCCTTGCGACCACGAGGAGTTTGCACACCCCCGAACCGCCCTCTTCTGGCGTCGTTCCTCCTCCGTCGCCGACGTCCTCGAGGCCCCGCCCGAGCCGCCCGTGATCCAGTTCGACTGGTACCTGCCGCAACCGTGCTCGCTCGCACCGGAACAGATCACCGAATACCCCAGCCCCCTGGAGCTGAGCAGGGAATTGCAGCAGCAGTTGGGCGACGTGAACTTCTGGGAGACAGCCGGAATCGCGTGGGACAGCACCGGCGCGTTGGACCCGCAGGAGTTCTACTTCCGCAACCTGTGCCACGCCCCGGGGTGGAAGACCGGCGGCTGGACCCGCTGGGGCCTCACCGACCCCATGCCCCGCCCGTGCCCCGAATGCGGCACCGCCACGACCCCGCTCCTCACCATCGCGTCCTCGGAATGGGACTCCGGCAGCAAGAGCTGGATGCCCGATGAGGAACGGACGAACCCGACTCCGATCCTCTTTGGCACCCGACCCTCGAACTTCACTCTCCTCGACATCGCCGGCGCCTACAGCCTGCAACTCCACGTCTGCCCCGCGTCCCCGGAGCATCCCCACATCGAACTGGTCCAGTGAGCCCTCGCGGAGGTCCTCCGCGTTGACGCGTACGCCCCGATCGGCACGGCGATCGACTCGCCCGTCAGTTTCGTGTCGGCGTCTCACGGTCGATGTCGGTGGATGTCGGATCCGGCATCGCGGTGAGGCATCGCATGTACAGACGTACTTCAGTTGGCGCGTACGCGGTCCTCTGTGACCACAGTGGCCGATTCGCTCCCAGGGTATGGGTATGGGCTGAGCATGGTGTCGAAGTAGCCTTCTGGGTCTTCCTCCAGGAAGGTGGACAGATCCTCAAGGAAGGCGCGCAGTGGGGGTGTCGCGTTGTGCCGGTCCAGGTCTTCCTGGGAGCGCCAGACCTCGTACAGGAAGAAGCGGCCGTCCTCGTGCTCGTGGAGGTGGTACTGCATGTTGCCGGGCTCTCGCCGGGTGGGTTCCACGAAAGAGGAGAGGATGCGCCGGACCTCGTCCGCGCGCTCCGGCCTGGGGCGCAGGAAACCGTAGAGGGCTATGGGGCGTTCTGTGTTCGTCATGGCCCTCACGCTAAGATCTCACATCAATGTGAGGTTCAAGAGGCTGTGAGGAGCACCACATGAAGATCGGTGAGCTCGCGGCCTCAACGGGGACCTCCGTCCGGCTGTTGCGCTATTACGAGGAGCAGGGCCTCCTGGAGTCCCACCGCCTCGACAGCGGACACCGCCGCTACGACGAGAACGCCCCGGCCGTGGTCCAGCGCATTCGCGCCCTGCTGGATGCCGGCCTGCCGACCCGCGTCATACGCGACCTGCAACCGTGCATTCGCCAAGACGGCACGGTCGCCGAATGCAAGCTGGATACCCTCCAAGAACATCTCGACGGTCTGGACGCCCGAATCTCCGCGCTATCGGAAACCCGCGCATCCCTGGCGCGGCTCGTCTCCGACACCCGGTCCCGCGAACAAATCGGCACGTAGGGCGGCCCACCGTCGACTTCCGAGAAGGCCAACACGTGTGAGGGCGAACCCACGTGGCGCTCTCAACCTCGCACCCAACAGTCCCGCACCCCAGGGCTTCGTGTTGTGCCGCATCGAAAGGGTTAGGACGCGCACGTCTGGGTCGGCCCACCACGGCTCGGCCGGCCCCGACGTGGTGCGGCCCGCCACGCTGGCGTCACTCGTCCTCCCGATGTAGCCCCGGAACGGTGACCGTGAGGAGTCAGCGGACTTCGATGGTGATGTACGAGATGTTCTGCCGGTACGGCGCCGCGCACGAGGCCTTCGAGTTCTGGTACCACTGCACCCACGCGCCGTAGAACGTGTACCGGTCCCCGTTGACACCATCCAGGCACGTGATCACTATCCGCTGCTGACCAGGCCCGTAGTGGCAGGTGGAACTGGCAGTGGCATGGTCCAACGTCGTGGATTGGCAACCGTGCGGGGCGGCGCTCGCCGGAGTCGCCAGCGCGACAGGCACCGCGACAGCCGCGCTCGCCAGAAGCAGCGGCGCGGCGAGGAGCGAGGTCGTTTTCCTGCGGCGGCTCATGGCAGTCCCCCTTCGACGGTTTCCTCAGGGTGAGGGATACCGCTCCGGATGAGAAGAGAGCGGGCGGATGAGGCGAGATGACGTCCTCATGGCGCAAAAGTGCCTGCTTCCGGGTTCCCCTGTCCGCCCCGCCTTGCGTGATACGTGTCCCGGCGCACGCGGCTATCGCCAGCGCGAGAGCCTGTCGCCATCACCGCCCCGCTGCCCGACAAGCCCCGGCCGTTCGGGTTCCGCAACGTCACCCCCTCCCGGATCTCCGGTAAGGAGGGGGCGCGAGGGGGTGCAAGCCCCCTGACCAGCAAACAGTCGCGGCCGGCCGTCACCCTTGCTGAGGGCGGAGAGATGAATCGCCTACCCCGTTGGGGGCTGTTGCCGGCCGGTCGCCCCAGGAGCCCTGGGCGATGATGTCGTACCAGTCCGGGAGCGTGCCGTCCGGGAGATGACGGCGCACCAGCTGACCGGGGAAACTGAGCGGACCGGCCTTGGACGGGTTGGACAGGGCTTGTGCCACGATCAGGTCGGTCATGGCGTACGCCAGGTCGGCGCGGGGGAGAGCGGCATGGACGCGCTCCGCGAACCCCGCCGGGAGGCGCTCCTTGTCGCGCCCGAAGACGTCCATAGCGATCCCCGCCTGGGGGAGGGCGATCTCCGGGGCCTTGCGGGAGGCGATGCCGTCGGAGGTGTGCAGGGCGATCGCGTCCCACACCAGCGCGACGCGCTCCTTGCCGGTCCCGCGGTCCGACAGGAACCGCGCGGCCAGGTCGGCACCATCCACCTCGAACCGCTGGTCACCGTTGCCCTCTTCGCCCAGCCCCAGGTCGTGCAGCACGCAGCCGAGAAACACCAGCTCGTCGTCGTAGTCGGCGCCCGGCTGCCAACCGCGCTCATCGGCCAGCGCCCGGGCGAACAGATAACTGCGCACGCTGTGCCGGAAAATGAAATCCGGCACACGCTCTGCGGTGAAGCGCAACGCGTCTGCCGCAAGCACGCTGCCGGGCAGATCGAGGTCAGCGAGGTCAGCGAGGTCAGCGAAGGGGGCGGGCGGGGACGTACTCACAGCGGGGGCTCCTCACACGGTCCGGGGATGCCTCGATCCTGCTGACCGTTCCCACCCCAGACCAGTGGCAACAATGCCGGCATGCGTTAAATTCTGGCCATGATGGCTGTAGCAGTCCTCGCGCTCGACGGCGTGGTTCCCTTCGAGTTGTCCGTGCCGGGGCAGATCTTCGGTACCGCCAACCAGGCCGCGGGCACCTCTCATTACGACGTCCGCGTCTGCGCCCCCGACCGGACGGTCACGACCAGCGCGGATCACGGCGCGTTCCAGATACATGCCCCCGGGGACCTGGCCACCCTTGCGCGAGCCGATACTGTCGTCATCCCCGCCCACTCCGGGTTCCTGGAGCCACCCCCCGACTCCGTGGTGGAGGCACTGCGGGCCGCCGCCGCACGCGGGGCCCGTCTCACCTCGATCTGTGTCGGCGCCTTCTCTCTCGCCGCCACCGGCCTTCTCGACGGGCACCGGGCCACCACGCACTGGCAGTACGCGGATGAGCTCGCCCGGCGCTACCCAGAGGTCCACGTCGACCCTGCCGTCCTGTTCGTCGACCATGGCAACCTGGTCACCTCAGCCGGTGTCGCCGCAGCCCTCGACCTGTGTTTGCACCTGGTCCGCACCGACCTGGGCGCTCACCTGGCCGCCGCCACCGCCCGCCGCACCGTCATGCCCCTGCAACGTGACGGCGGACAAGCCCAGTTCATCGAGCACCCTCAGCCCACCGAACGCACCGCCACCCTGCAGCCCACCCTGTACTGGATACAGGCCAACCTCCACCAGAGCCTCACTCTGGACGTCATCGCCCAGCACGCCGCCATGAGCATCCGCAGCCTCAACCGTCACTTCCGCGCGCAGACCGGGACGACACCCCTGCAATGGCTGCTGCGGGCCCGTATCCGCCATGCCCAGCAACTCCTGGAAACCACCGACCTGACCGTCGATTGCATCGCCGACGAAAGCGGCTTCGGCTCCGCCGCGACGTTGCGCCACCACTTCACCCGCCAGACCGGAACGTCCCCGCAGGCCTATCGCACGGCGTTCCGTACCCATTGATACGGCCTTGTTGCCCCGAGGCGCGGCGGGGTGCGGCGAGGCGCGCTGCCCGTGTGCCCCGCCGCGCCGCTGCCTCTCTCCCCGGCCGCTCGCCCCCCAGCAGCGGGTGGCGGGACCACAGGGCCCCCGTGGGCCCTCTCGGTCTGGCGCGGTGCGGACGGCTCGGACGTGCCGCGGCAAAATGCCGGCGCCTGGGGCTCAGCGGCCGCGCCTCGGTCGACGGTTGCCTGGCCGAAGCCGAGCAGTCTTGCCGACTGTCGCGGGGCGGGTTCAGGCTGTCGGTGCGAACGTGGTGAGGGCGTCGGCGAGGGCGGCTGGGGCTTCCAGCGGGATCAGGTGACCTGTGTGGGGGAGCACTGCGAAGTCGATTGGTCGGAATCCTTTAGGCGACTTTCTGGGAGGCCGCTGCGTCGGGGTGCAGGTCGTCGAGGGTGAGTTGGTTTGTCGGAGGATCGGGAAGGGCGAGCTGGCGGCTGAGGCGGAGGTCGGGGCCGACGTGGAGCAGCTCGCCGGGTTCCATCGCCTGCCAGTGGGGGTTGTCGTCCATGCGCTCGCTGGCGACGACGACGGCGGGGTGCTCGGCAAGGGGCGAGGAGTGGATGCGCATCCGGCCGTGGCTGCCGCTGTGGTCGAGGTGCCGGCTGCCGTGCTGGCCGCCCGGACGGCGCTCGAGGACGTACAGCTCGTGGGTGTCGGGGTAGCGCAGTGCCCACAGTTCCTCGGGGGTGGTGAGGATCAGGTTGATGGCGTAGACGGGCAGGTTCTCGGCGATCCATCGGACGGCCTGCCGGATGCCCGCGGTGACGTCACCGTCGTGCCGCCGGGTCTCTCGGGTGATCAGGGCGAAGAACCGCTCGGAGTCCGTCTCACCCTTGACCAGCGAGCGGTCCTCGCCCAAGTGGTCGTCGAGCTTGTCCAGGCCTTCGATGACCCCGTTGTGCGCGAAGAGCCGCCCGTCCTGCTCGAAAGGATGAGTGTTGCGCATGTCGAGGCTGCCGGTGGAGGCGAAACGCACGTGGGCGACGAAGGTCGCCGACTCCACCTCCCGGGCTTCCTCGGCGAAGACGCGGTCGCGGTAGGCCGCGATGGGAGCCTTGTGGATGAGCGGGGTGCCGTCGGCGGTGAAGTGGCCGAGGCCGGTGCCGTCGGGGTCGCGGTGGCTCTGCCGACTCAGACTGTCGGGGGCGTCGAGAAGCCAGAAGGTGGCGTGCGTGCGTTGCGGAGCACTGCTGAGGCCGAAAAGACGGCACACGGTATTCCTCCAGAGGGATCGGCCGGCCCTTCGTGGCCCGTGCTAGGCCAACGGTTCGTGGCCGGGGTAAGTGGCGGCCGGACCGCTGGGGATTGGTGGTCCGCGCTCCAGGGCGAAGCCGCCGCCTTCTCGTCACGGTGAAATTCACGTTGCCTGCCCAGCCGGGGCCGGCGGATGCGGCGCAGGTCTTCGAGGACCAGACGGGCCAGGTGGTGGTCGAAACGGGGACCGGAAGCTCCCGCCAGCACAGCACAGGGGCCATGTCTTCGCACGTACCACGCGCAGCCTCCGCACGGGCGCGGGCGGGTCAGCAGGCGATTCCGGCTGTGTTCCACTCAGCCAGGATGTCACTGAATGCTGCCTGGGTCTGCGGGACGGCTGCCGGTTCGAGTACGAGGCGGGTCAGCAGGGCGCGGGCAGGGGGCAGGTCAAGGCTAAGGACGGCGAGGACGTATTCCAGGGCGTTGAGGAGTGTGGACAGCTTTGAGGGGCTGCAGGGGGTCGGGGGCTTCGATGACCGGCACTGGGCGCCGGGCCACTCAACTCCGTTCGTACGTGCGCACGTCAACACCACGCCGGGCCCTCCCCGCCCGCCTCGTTCCCGGCGGCGCTGCACTTCGCTTCGGACGGAGTGTCACTCGTTGGAGTGAGGCAAGCAGCAGGCGCTCCTGTTGCAGAGGGCGTCCTGGCAGCGTGGCACTGAAGCAAGGGGCGCGCGGACGAGGTGCGTGCAGGTGCGTGGGGACTCCCCGCAGCTGAGCCGTCGTCCACGCCGGGGCGTTGGGGGAGGGGCGCGTTGTCAGAGCGCGGCACGCTGGACAACTCCGCGTCCGAAGGCCCCGGCCCGGGCCCCGGCTACTACGCCGACCCGAGCATCCCCGGGTACGTCCGGTACTGGGACGGCCGTGCATGGGTGCCGGGGAGTAGCCGCCCCATGCCGGAGGGTGGCAGGGGGGCGCCTTTGCCGAAGCCCGCCTTCCTGACGTCCATGGTCGGTGCCGATCCGCGGGTGAGGGCATGGACGCTCCCCTATCAGAGCCCTTTCGCCGCCGTGGGCGACGGTCCCAGGTCAGCACCCCTTGTACGGCGGGTCGCCGCGCGGGGGGTGGACGCGCTGTTCAAGTTCCTTCTCGTCACCGGCGCATCCGCCCCCATCTGGCTCGACGGCATGACTGGGGTCCAGTGGGGAGCGATCCTCGCCATCGCTCTGATCACCGGGGTCCTCTACGAAGCGCTGCCCACGGCCAGGTGGGGGCGGACGCCCGGCAAGTGGCTGTTCGCGCTCGCCGTGGTCGATATCGAGACGCTGACGCCCCCTGGCATCAGACGGGCGACGCAGCGTTACCTGATGCGCTTTGCGGCAAACGTGATGATCATCGGATTCCTTGTGGCGCTTCGGCCCCTGGTCGACTACCCGAGACGCCAGGGCTGGCACGACAAATTTGCCCGTACCTGGGTGGTTCGGCAGAGTACGACGGTCCCTGATGGGAAGGCGTTGCGCACCCGGCTTCGGTACACGCTCAGCCGCCGCGCACGGTGGCTGTTCGAGCCGCGGGTGCTGATGGCACTCGTCCGCCTGTCGGGGCGGCCCCTTCCGGCGGCGGCTGCCCCAGGGGCCTCGGTCGAGCCTGAGCGGTCCCGAGAGGGGAGGAGGCCGCTGGACTTGCTGGGGCTGAGCGACCGGCCGGAAACCACTGCGGCGGTGGGCTCGGTCGAGGCTGTCCTGGAGCGCGTCTTCCAGGCTCTGGGCCCCCCTCCGGAAGGCCTCAGGCACGACAAGAAACCCGTGGTCCACGGCGGTGGAGGGAACACACAGTGAGCCAGGCACCTTCCCCGTCCACCGACCGTTCGACCGGCCTGGAAATCGTCCTGCAGTGGGCCCAATTGCCGCCCGAGCACCTGGAGATCGCCCTGAAGGCGATCGAGCCGGAGCTGGCCCGGGAACACGAATGGCGCATGGAACAGGTGAGACTGAAGGCGCAGGACGACAAGGACCGTCGCCTGCACGCCCTCTATCTCGGCGGTCTGGTCGCGGGATTCCTCCTCGCCGCCGGCATGCTGACCGGCGCAGTCTTCGTCGGCGTGCGCGGCGCTCCTTGGCTGGCCGCCCTGCTCTCCGGCCCGAGTCTGATCTCGCTGGCGGGCCTCTTCCTGCTGCGCCGTGTCGACTCCGCGCACACACGTGAATCGGGCCGCGCACACCGAGTGGCTCTGTCGGGCATGACCGCCCAGCAGCCCGCACCCGCTGACCCTGCGGCCAACACCGGGGTGGTTTGAAGGAGGAGTCTCCGGGAGCAGCACAACGATTTCTGTCGGTGCTGATGTGCCGCATCCGCGTACCTGATCGCCAACGCCGTCTCACTCCCTCCCGAACGACCCATCGGAACGGGCGCTTGGACCGGGAGCATCGGGCGTGGTGAACGGGTCGGCGGATGCAGCGATGGCGCACAAGCCTCGGGTAGATGTGTCCGGGGCGTCAAACCGGTGGCGAGCGGACGTGCTGGGAGTGCTGGGCATCCTGGGGGTCGCCACCACGGTCGGCAAATCCGTCGCTTGGCCGTACTGCGCGCAGGCGCGCGGTCACGGGATGGTCCTCGGACTGGTGAGCCTTGCCCGCCCCCGCGCTCCGTCACCGTATGAGCGCTGACGTTGTCGGGTGACGCGGGCGGGCTCGGCCTTCCGCCGAGTCCGCCCAGCCGGCCCCTACCAGAGCGGGACTCGTGTCACGCGGCAACGTCAGCGCTGCAGTGTCAGTAGACCCGGTCGGTAGGGCAGGAGGCCGTAGTCGACGCCGTCGGAGTTGGGGCTGCGTCCCTGGTAGAGGAACTGCAAGTGGCAGGGATCGACGGTCATGGTCTGATCGGGGCTGGTGCGGATCAGTTCGCCATGGCTGATGTCGTTGGTCCAGGTGGCGCCACTGTTGGCCTTGCCGGCGAAGGGATTGCTCTCGGTCGCGGCCTGGGGTGTCCATGAGCCGTTCAGACTGGTCGCCGTGAACGAGCGGAAATAGCGGCCCTGCGAGCCGATGGCTTCGACGATCATGAGGTAGCGGTTCTGGCCCTGCAGCTTGTAGACCTGCGGGGCTTCGAACAGGTTGTTCCGCGTATCGCTCATGATCTCGGTCGAGGTCGCGCCGAAGCTGCCCGGGAAGTTCCCGATCGGCATACTGGCCCGGTAGATCTTGCCGTTGTCACCGGCGAAGAACAGGTACATGTTGGTCCCGTCACCGATGAGCGTCTGGTCGATGGGTCCTGTTCCGGAGTCGGAGATGCCTCCGGAGAAGAGCACCTGCTCCGATGACCAGCCGTTCGGGTTGGTGGGGTCGCTCGAGGTCCGGTAGGAGAAGGCGCTCCTGCCCCACTGGTAGGTGAGCACCCAGATGTTCTTCGGCGCGAAGTAGAAGAGCGTGGGCGCGACGGTGGAGGCTGACATCGTGTTCTGGCCGGCCGAGGCCATGTCCGACCAGTTGGTGAACGGGCTGAAGTTCATTGACCCCCATCTCGTCCCCGTGTCGTGCGTCGTCGCATAGACGAGTTGCCTGCCGTTGTAGGGGACGACGGTGAAGTCCTTGAGTGAGACCCATCCCGGCTTCGGCTGCGCCAGGGCGCCCGTTGACGTCCACCGGTACGTCGACGGAAGAGCGCACGAGCCGGGGTTGTCGGCGCCGACCTTGACGAGCTGCCACTGCTGGTTGGTGCCGCCCCAGTCGTCGTACTGGACGATGTTCGCGTTGTCGGCGGCGGAGGCGCCCTGTACCTCGAGGGCCTTGTTGCTGTGGCGTGAGATGAGCCTTACGTACCCATCTGAGCTGTCGGCCAGCCGCCACTGCTGGTTGGTGGCGTTCTGGTCGGCCCATTGGACGATCGGGCCGCCGTTCGCGGTGGACCAGTTGTAGACGTCCAGCACTTTGCCGGAGTGGCGGGACTTGATGCGGTAGTAGCCGCCTCCGGAGTCGACGAACTGCCACTGCTGCTGGTTCTGATCGTTCCTGGTCCACTGGGTGATGCGGGCGCCATCGTTGGTTGCCAGGTTGTAGACGTCCAGGGCCTTGCCGCTGTTGCGGTTGACCAGCACATACGAGGCATTGGGGTCGGGGCCGACGGTCGCCGCTGCGGCCGGCTGGGCGCCGAGGAAGGTGGCCACGAGCAGCAAGGGCGCGAGGAGGGCGAGTAAGCGTCTTGGGCGGACCGAGGACGGGTGGCGAAACCACATCAGAGGGCCTCCTTTGGGGGCGGGGGCGAGGTGTGACCCGATGAACCACGGAGCGGACGTGCCGAGGGGACAGGGACAGGGGCACTCGCGAATGTTTCGAATAATTCTCCGGATGCTTCGACGTCACAAGCTAGGAACGCGGGGCCCTCTGGTCAAGGCCTGTTGCCGACCTGTCCGCAAAACAGCGCATCCCCTCTGGGCCTGACAAGCTGTCGCGCCGCCCGCACCACCCCGGGGAATTCGCTGATACAGCTCGTCAGTCCAACGCGGCATCCGCCGACGACGACGCTGAGGATTCGTCTCCCGGCTCGCCGCGCGTTCGAAATATTTCGGGAAAGCAGCCGAAACATCTTCTGTGAGGAGTATTGACGTTCCCTCGTCAATACCTCAATGATCCCTGTCTGAGAAACGGACCATAGTTCGAGATTTCGAACCACGTCAGCCCTGAAATCTGTGCCGTTCGGGCAGACCCGCGATCTCAACCGGCACGGAGGGCACCCGGTCGGCCGTCGGGTTCCGCCCCGCCGCACCCGTCCGCCGCGGGGGAGCGGACGACGCATTCGCCTGCGCTTCAGTCCTTGCGCGATGTCTACCCTGGAGGTACTGCCATGGGTTCATATGCCCTTCCCAGACCGGTTATCCACCGCAAGATCCGCGGTCTGCTGCTGGCGCTGGTCGTCGGCGTCCTCTGCGCGGCCGCCGCACTGGTCGCGCCGCCGACCGCACAAGCCGCCGAGAGCACGCTCGGCGCCGCGGCGGCGCAGAGCGGCCGCTACTTCGGCACGGCCATCGCCTCGGGCCGGCTGGGCGACTCGGCGTACACGACGATCGCCAGCCGTGAGTTCAACATGGTGACGCCCGAGAACGAGATGAAGATCGACGCCACCGAACCGCAGCGGGGCCAGTTCAACTTCGCCGCCGGTGACCGCGTCTACAACTGGGCGGTGCAGAACGGCAAGAAGGTGCGCGGCCATACCCTGGCCTGGCACTCCCAGCAGCCCGGCTGGATGCAGAGCCTCAGCGGCAGCTCGCTGCGCCAGGCGATGATCGACCACATCAACGGCGTGATGGCCCACTACAAGGGCAAGATCGCCCAGTGGGACGTCGTGAACGAGGCCTTCGCCGACGGCAGCTCGGGAGCCCGGCGCGACTCCAACCTGCAGCGCACCGGCAACGACTGGATCGAGGTCGCCTTCCGCACCGCGCGCGCCGCCGACCCGGCCGCCAAGCTCTGCTACAACGACTACAACATCGAGAACTGGACCTGGGCCAAAACCCAGGGCGTGTACGCCATGGTCCGGGACTTCAAGCAGCGTGGCGTGCCGATCGACTGCGTCGGTTTCCAGTCGCACTTCAACAACGACAGCCCGTACAACAGCAACTTCCGCACCACGCTGCAGAGTTTCGCGGCCCTCGGCGTCGACGTGGCCATCACCGAACTCGACATCCAGGGCGCCTCGGCCACGACCTACGCCAACGTGACCAACGACTGCCTTGCCGTCCCGCGCTGCCTCGGCATGACCGTCTGGGGTGTGCGCGACACCGACTCCTGGCGCGCGGAGCAGACGCCGCTGCTGTTCAACGGCAACGGCAGCAAGAAGCCCGCCTACACCGCCGTCCTCAACGCGCTCAACGGAGGCTCCACGACGCCCCCGTCGGATTCGGGACAGCTCAAGGGCGTCGGGTCGGGCCGCTGCCTGGACGTGCCCGGCGCCGGCACCGCCGACGGCACCCAGCTCCAGTTGTGGGACTGCCACAACGGCACCAACCAGCAGTGGACGTACACCACCGCCGGCGAGCTCAGGGTCTACGGGAACAAGTGCCTGGACGCGGCCGGCACCGGCAACGGCACCAAGGTCCAGATCTACAGCTGCTGGGGCGGCGACAACCAGAAGTGGCGCCTCAACTCCGACGGATCCATCGTCGGCGTCCAGTCCGGTCTCTGCCTCGACGCCGTCGCGGGCGGCACGGCCAACGGCACCCTGATCCAGCTCTACTCCTGCTCGAACGGCAGCAACCAACACTGGACCCGCACCTGAGGGGACCCGCCACAAACGAAAGGGTGAATCGATGAAGACCTACGGTGAGGTGTCTCCCGCCCTTCCACGATTACATCGCTGGTGGTCCCGGGTCGCCGCCCTGGTGGCGCTGACCCTCGCGATCGGCATGCTCGCCGCGGTGAAGCCGGCGCCCGCCCAGGCGGCGACGGTGGACACCAACGCCTGGTACGTCATGGTCAATCGCAACAGTGGCAAGGCGCTGGACGTCTCCGGCGCCTCCACCGCCGACGGCGCGCGGGTCAGCCAGTGGACACGCAACGACGGAGCCAACCAGCAGTGGCAGTTCGTGGACTCCGGCGATGGCTTCTACCGCCTCAAGGCCCGGCATTCGGGCAAGGTCCTCGACGTGGCCGGCTCCTCGACCGCGGACGGTGGCGCGATCCAGCAGTGGGCCGACCACAACGGGGCCAACCAGCAGTTCCGCCTGGCCGACTCGGACGCGGGCCACGTCCGGTTGATCAACCGCACCAGCGGCAAGGCGGTGGAGGTACAGGGGGCCTCCACCGCCGACGGCGGCAACGTCGTCCAGTACACCGACTGGGGCGGCGCCAACCAGCAATGGCAGATGATCAAGCTGTCGTCCGGTGGCGGCGGCGGATGCGGCAGCGCCCCGACCCTGGCGAGCGGGACGCACACGATCCAGAGCGGCGGCAAGAGCCGCAGCTTCATCCTCAGGGTTCCCGCCAACTACGACAACAGCCACCGCTACCGGCTGATCTTCGCCTTCCACTGGCGGGGCGGAACAGCGGGCGACGTCGCCTCGGGCGGCACGAGCGGGACCGCCTGGTCCTACTACGGCCAACAGGAACAGTCGAACAACAGCGCGATCCTCGTCGCCCCCCAGGGCCTCGGCAACGGCTGGGCCAATACGGGCGGTGAGGACGTCACCTTCGTCGACGACATGATCCGGCGCATCGAGGGCGGCCTCTGTGTCAACCCGGCACAGCGTTTCGCCACGGGATTCAGCTGGGGCGGCGGAATGAGCTACGCACTCGCATGCAGCCGGGCGGACGTCTTCAGGGCTGTCGCGGTCATGTCCGGTGCTGAGATCAGCGGGTGCGGTGGCGGCGCCCAGCCGATCGCCTACTTCGGAATCCACGGGGTCAGCGACTCCGTCCTCAACATCGCGCAAGGACGGTCCCTGCGCGACAGATTCGTCCGCAACAACGGCTGCGCCTCCCAGAGCCCGCGTGAGCCCGCGCCGGGCAGCCGAACGCACATCACCACCACTTACTCGGGCTGCCGTGCCGGATACCCGGTCCAATGGGCCGCGTTCGACGGAGGCCACATGCCCGGTCCGGTCGACGGCTCCACCGGCGAAAGCGGCGTCACCACCTGGACCAAAGCAGAGATCTGGAGGTTCTTCGCACAGTTTTAATGACACGCCCGCACCACGGAGTGGAGCCCGGATCGATCCTGGCTCCACTCCGTCGTTGACACATGACCCGGGCACAACTCCGACTCGTCGACGCCATGGCCTCGGCCTTCGCCGGCGAGCGCTGGGCCTCCCGCAGCCGCGGCGAAATCCCCCACCTCGCGGAGGCAACTTCGCCGCCTACACCTACGACGGCCCCGTTGCGCACCGCTGGGGACATCAGTGGTCACGCTGTGCGGTGGGGGTTCCAGCCACTCGGCGGGGGTGCAGCCGACGATCGTCGGATGGCCGACGGAGGGCATGGGCTTCCAGGCTGGTCGCATGACAGAGCGTGCGCAGGCGCTGGAGCCCAACGCGTCCCATCGGCCGCCGGCCGGAGCACAAGACCGTGGGAACGTTGGGCGGCGCAGGGGCGCGGGGCATTTTGGGAGTTCCTCGGCATGGCGCCCATGGCGAGCGGCCGCTGCCTGACTGTCGTCAGCGCTGACCTCCGCGCTGCTGTTGTACACACGATCGCCGCGCCGGCGTCGAGCCGGCGCCCTGAACCGAGCACCACGGCCCGGTTCGGACCGATGCCCGCCGCTGCTGACGCGCTGCGCGGGAGAGCACGTACGAAAGGAATCTTGTGAACACCGCATCCGCCCCCGAGGCGACGGGTGCCGAGTCCCTGCGCGTCCGCGAGACGCTCAAGGCGCTGTACGGATACGTCCGCCCGCACCGGTGGACCGTCGTACTCGGTCTGCTGCTGGCGCTGGCGGGGTCCGCCGGCGGGCTGCTGCAGCCGCTGGCCACGAAGACGCTCGTCGACCGGCTCTCGTCCGGTGGCACGCTCACCACCGTCCTGCTGTCGCTGACCGTGCTGGTGCTGTTGAGCACGGTGGCCGAGGCGTTCGGCGCCTATGTGCTGGAGCGGACGGCCGAGTCGGTCGTGCTGGCCGCACGCCGCAGCCTGATCGGCCGGCTGCTGCGGCTGCGGCTCACGGCGGTGGACCGGATGCAGCCGGGCGACCTGATGTCCCGCGTGACTTCCGACACCACGCTGCTGCGGGCCGTCAGCACCCAGGCCGTGGTCAACGCCGCGACCGGGGCGCTGACGCTGATCGCGGTGGTCGTGGTGATGGCCTTCCTCGATGTCGTCCTGCTCGGCGTCACGCTCGGTGTGGTCGCGGTCGTCGGCGCGGGTGCCGCCCTGGTGATGCCGAGGATCGGGCAGGCGGCCGAGCGCTCCCAGGCCGCGGTCGGTGAGATGTCCACCGGCCTGGAGCGGGTCTTCGGCGCGTTCCGCACGGTGAAGGCGTCCGGCGCCGAGGAGCGGGAGACCGCCCGCGTCGAGGCGTCGGCCCGGCGGGCGTGGCGGCACGGGGTGCGCGGCGCGAAGTGGGAAGCCCTGCTGCGAACGGCGGACAACCTCGCCGTCGAGCTGGCGTTCCTCGCGGTGCTCGCGGTAGGCGGGGCGCGGGTGGCCGCCGGGGACATCCCTGTCTCCACGCTCGTCGCCTTCCTGCTGTACCTGTTCTACCTGATGGAGCCGGTGTACAAGCTGGTCGAGGCCGCCTCCGCATACCAGGAGGGCGCGGCCGCGATCTCCCGGATCAAGGAGGTGGACCGCCTGGCGGCGGAGCTGCCGGCCACACCCGGGCCGCTGCGGACCGAGGTGGGTCCGGCATCAGTCCGCTTCGAGGAGGTGTCCTTCCGCTACGGGCCCGGGCTGCCGTACATCCACCAGCGGGTGGACTTCGAGGTGCCGGGCGCCGGGACGACGGCCTTCGTCGGGCCTTCGGGCGCGGGCAAGTCGACGGTCTTCTCGCTCGTCGAGCGGTTCTACGAGACGACCGGCGGACGCATCCTGGTCGACGGCCGGGACATACGGCAGTGGCCGCTGTCCGAACTGCGGTCCAGCATCGGGTACGTCGAGCAGGACGCGCCGGTGCTGGCCGGCACGCTTCGGGAGAACCTGGTCTTCAGCGCGCCCCGCGCGACGGACGAGGACATCCGCGCCGTCCTTGCCCGGACCAGGCTCGACACCCTCGTCGAGCGTCTCCCGCACGGCCTGGACACCCTGGTCGGGCACCGCGGCTCGAAGCTGTCCGGCGGCGAGCGCCAGCGGGTCGCGATCGCCCGCGCCCTGCTGCGCAAGCCCCGGATGCTGCTCCTGGACGAGGCGACCTCGCAGCTCGACGCGGTCAACGAGCTGGCGCTGCGGGACGTCATCGCCGAGACGGCACGCGAGACCACCGTCCTGGTGGTGGCGCACCGCCTGTCCACGGTGACGGACGCCGACCGCATCGTCGTCATGGACGCCGGCAGGGTCCGCGCGATCGGCACCCACGAGGAACTCGTGGACCGGGACGAGCTGTACGCACAGCTCGCCGCGACCCAGTTCCTGACCCCGGCGGGACGCCCCGGCGGGTGAGAGGAGTGGCCCGAGAGCTGCCCCCGCCGCATGGCGGGGACAGCTCTGCTGGGTGGCGGAGTGGCACCTCACAGCCGTCGGATACCGGCGGACTGTACGAAGCGTGAGGCTCAGATCAGCACCGCATCACTGTGCGGTTCGCTCCTCCGTGCTCCGTCCACCACCTCACCTGGAGTCCCCATGTCGGCCCTCGTGACCGAGGGCGGAGCGTGCACTGCCGGATGGTCGACGAGAGCCCGGGTCATGAGCCGGCACGGTACGCGTTTGCCGCTCACGGCCTCCACACGGCGCTGATGATGGCGGAAGTGACCCGTGTCGCCGGTGCCTGGACCATGAAGGCCCTCGGCGAGCCGGTGGTGTGCACGACCTTCGCCGACCTCCTTCGGGCAGGCCAGGCGTGACCCGGTCGGCCCACGTGCTCACCGGACCTTCTCCGGGCTGGCCGGTGAGGCGGGGACGGGGGCGGTGAGCAGGCGGGCGAGGGGTGTCGAGCCGAGGCCGTGGAGCAGGACGCTGCCGAGCACGGTGATGGTCATGGCGTACAGGGCGGTGTCCGCGAAGGGGCCGTCGGGGAGCACGTTGAAGGCGAGCAGGCCGAACACGATCGAGGTGGTGCCGCGTGGGCCGAGGGCTCCGATCATGAGCCGTTCACGCCGCGTGAAGTCCGAGCCGAGGAAGGCGAACAGGACCGGACCGACGCGTACGACGGTGAGCGCGGCGAGGCAGAGCAGCAGGGTCGGCACGTCGACGCCCTCGCTCAGGGCGAGAACGGTGGCGTTGCCGAAGAAGAACCACATGCACATGGTCATGATCGAGCTGGTGTCCTCGACGAGGCGGAAGTCCGAGGCGTCGGGGACGGAGGACTCGTGCCGCCGGGCCGCGGTCTGCCGGACGTACCGGAAGGCGATGCCGTACACGAACGCGGCGACGAAGCCGTTGCCGCCGGCCGCCACCGTCACCGTGTAGGCGAGCAGCGGTGTGACCAGGACGAGGATGCGGCGGGATTGTCCGGTCATCCACTGCCTGCGGTCGGCCGTGGTCATCAGCCGTGCGAGCAGCGAGCCGAGGGCGCCGCCCACGGCCAGTGCCTTCACGGCGAAGGGCACGGCCGTGCCCAGCGCCTGCGCGGGGGTCTGTGCCTGCGCTGTCGAACCCGCCAGGATGAGGGCGAAGAGGAAGACGGGCGAGATGATGCCGTCGTTGTAGCCGCTCTCCACGTTGAGGACGTCGCGGACGCGTGCCGCGATGCGGTGGTCCCGTACGAGGGTCTCGGCCGGGGCGAAGTCGGTCGGGACGACGATGCACGCGATGATCAGGAGGATCACCACGGGCAGGTCGGGGAGCATCAGTGAGCCGAGCAGGACGACGGCGGCCAGGCTCAGGGGCAACGCCACCAGGAGGGTGCGGACGGCCGCGCCGGGATCATTGCCGAACAGCCGGCCGCCCGGCAGTTCCGTCGCGTCGACGAACAGCAGGACCGCCAGGATGACCTCGGCCACGTGCTGGGCGATCTCGGAGTTGAGCGTGACCGCGATCTGGCTGTGCGTGAACACCCCGGTGAAGACGCCCGCGAGGACCAGCACCACAGGGGCTCTGACATGCCCCCGCTCAAGCCCTCGGGCGAAGAGCGCCCACCCGGCTGTCACTGCGGTGATCACGATCAGGACGAAGGTCATGGGGATTCCGGTTCCGGGCGATAACACGTACGAAGCAAGAAGGGCCGGCCGGCCCTGCCATGGAAGAAGCACACTCCCCGGGGCCTCGTGGCCCGGCCGGCGCGCCGCCGTGGCGTCAACGGACGTACTTCGCCGGTTTGGTGGCGGTGTTGAGCAGCGCCTCCAGCGGTCCGCGGCGGAAGAAGCGGGACCAGAGCGCGGCGAACACGATCGCTCCGAGGATGAACGTGAGCACGGGGATCCAGGAGGTCTGGGTGCTTTCGCCGGCCGATACGCCGAGCATGGACTGGGCGAGGAAGTGGCCGACGTAGGCCGTCAGGGACATGGTGCCCACGGCGATGACGGGTTTCGCCAGGCTGCGCAGGCGCGGCAGGCGGTCCATGAGCACCGTCGCACCGACGATCACGAGGATGGCGACGCCGACGCTGCCGATGATGTCGAAGGTGGTGCCGCTGTGCGGTCCGGCGGACAGCAGTTCCGAGGCCGCCCGCTGGGGCGCGTCGAACGATCCGCCGTCGAAGGACGACGCCTTCTCGACCCCGGTGGACGACTTCCCGTCCTCCGCCATGCTGCGCAGCGCGTTCGGGCCGGCCAGCAGCAGCGACAGGCCGTACGCACCCACGGTCAGGGCGGCGCCGAGGGTGGCCAGGCGCCGCTGGACGGAGACGGCCGACAGGTCGAGGCGGGCCAGCGCCATGCCGGCGACGACGAACGACATCCAGGTGATCGTCGGGTAGAAGCCGGTGAGCAGCAGGTCGAGGACGCCGACCTCGCTGATCTTCTTGAGCGGGTCGTAGGCGTTGATGGTCTGCTGGACGGACTCGTTGAGCCGCGAGTTCAGGTAGAACGCCAGCTGGGGTGTGACGAGCGCGAGTCCGGCTGCGGTGATCGCCAGGGTCTTGGCCGACAACCGCAGCAGGGGCAGGGCGAGGAGGAAGTAGACACCGTAGAAGCCGAGGATGATCACACCCCCGTACTCCATCGCCAGCACCGTGCCCAGGGCCAGCAGGACCACGGCGCGGATCGCGATCCGGACCTTCGCCTGCCGGCCCGCCAAGCCGGTCTTCGGCTCACGGCGCCCGGCGATCAGCATCAGCGAGAACCCGGCGAGGGTGGCGAACAGGACCGATGAGTGACCGTCGGCCAGATACCGGACCCAGGTGCCGGCGCCGTGCGTGGAGGGCAGGACGGGTCCGATGTGGACGATGTACATGCCGAACACCGCGAGCGCGCGGGCCAGGTCCACGCCGACCAGGCGTCCCATCGAGGGGCCGCCCGAAGGTTTCCCGGCGGAGTCGGGCGAGGCTGCGGGCACGGGAGAGGCGTTCTCCCGCGGGGCCGGCGTCGCCTGCGGCGGCTGTGTCTGCGTCATACGAGGAATCTCCCGGTGAGGTGGGGAGGCGGACCATCCGGCAGGTTTCGGTGGCATCCCCGCCGACCGGCCGGGACCACCCCGCCGACCGGCGGGCGGGGCGGACGGATCAGAGGTGGCGGTCGATGGCGGGAAGGAGGTCCTGGAAGGTGGCCCCGGAGGCCGGTTCGCCGATCGCGGTCAGCTGCCACGCCCCATTGACCCGGGAGATCTTGGCCATGATCCGGGCGGTGTGGGAGCCGCCGCCGGACAGGGTGTAGCGGGCGAGTTCGGCCCCCGTCGATTCGTCCACCAGGCGGCAGTAGGCGTTCTCGACCTCGTCGAAGGTCGCGCCGGTGAAGGAGTTCACGGTGAAGACGATCTGGTCCACTTCCCCCAGCATCCGCGTGAAGTCAACCGTGATGGCCTCGTCGTCCCCCGGCCCGTCCCCGCCGACGCGGTTGTCGCCGGAGTGCTTCACGGCACCGAAGATGCCGGTCAGGTGCTGGAAGTAGACGACCTCCACGACCCGCCGGCCCGCGTACAGGACGGCGGAAGCGTCGAGGTCGATCGCCGCGGGGCCCATCAGTCTGCCGAGGAGGCCCGTGCGCGTCCTCGCCTGCCAGCCCAGCCCCATCCGTACGTGGCTGAGGGGCGTCGTGTCGGACTTGGACAGGTTGATCCTTTGGCCCTTGGTGAGGTTGAGGGACATGGAGAACTCCCGGGGTGGGTCGAGGCGAAGGATGTGGCGGGGCCCGAACGGCGGCCGGCGGGGAGGAACGCGCCGCCCGCACGCGGAGGAGACGGTCGCCGCGAGGGCAGGCGGGTGGCTGGACCGGTGTCCTGGGGGTCAGAGGCTGACGCCGAAGTCCTGGGCGATACCGGCGAGCCCGGAGGCGTAGCCTTGGCCGACTGCCCGGAACTTCCACTCGGCACCGTTGCGGTAGAGCTCGCCGAAGACCATCGCGGTCTCGGTGGCGGCGTCCTCGCTGAGGTCGTAGCGGGCGATCTCGACCCGGTCGGCCTGGTTCACGATCCGGATGTACGCGTCGCATACCTGGCCGAAGTTGTGGGCGCGGGCGGCGGCATCGTGGATGGAGACCGGAAAGACGATCTTCGCCACGTCGGCGGGTACGGTGGCGAGGTTCACCTTGATGACCTCGTCGTCGCCGTCGCCTTCACCGGTGAGGTTGTCGCTGGTGTGCTGGACCGAACCGTCCGGGCTCGTGAGGTTGTGGTAGAAGACGAAGGACGCGTTGGAGGCGACCCTGCCGCTCTCGCCGCACAACAGTGCGCTCGCGTCCAGGTCGTAGTCGGCGCCCGTGGTGGTGCGTACGTCCCAGCCCAGGCCGACCTGGACCGCGGTGAGGACCGGAGCCTCCTTGCTCAGCGAGACGTTGCCGCCCTTGGACAGCGAAACACTCATGGCGTTCTCTCCTGACGTGGATGCACTGGAAGAAGGACCGCACGGTCCTATCGGGACCGGATGCGAGGAGGCGTGGCAGGGGTCCAGTTGTCGGCGGGTGTGGCCAGAACAGTGATCAGTACGGCGACGACCGTTGCGACGGCACCGGCGGGCAGGGTCCGGCGGCCGGTGGCCGACAGGGGGTGCTCCTTGCTTGTGCTCCTGGCCGACGCACGGCCACGGCGAGCGGACAGGGGACCATCCGTCCGTCGGACAGGGCCGACGTTCACGGCGTCCCGGCTTGCGTGTCCCCAACCTCGTCGATGCCTCGGCCTGGTGCCATCCGACGGGTGACCGGTCGCCCCCCGCCGTGCGGCGGGAGGAGCACCCTCCGCACGGCGGGGGCCACAGACCGGGACCGCCCCCCGCTCCGCCACCCCGCCTGGCGGGGTACGTGTGGCCGGTTGCCGGGTGGTGCATCCTCCGGGTCCTCACGAATGTCGTAGACGTGATTGCATCAACGACTCCGCCGACCGCCGCCGTGAAGCCTCACCCGACCGTGGTGACACCACGGTGCCGTCGCGCGGCGGCCACAGCGAGCGTCTGGTACCTGCGTGTCATGGCTCTGCTCAATGTGCTGGCGGTGCTGTCCGTTTCCCTGCGCAACGGGGTGCGGGAACACAACGAGGGCGAGCACTTCACCCCGTACCTGCTCACCGCCGGCCTGGTGTCCGCGATCCTCGCCCTGGGCCTGGCCGTCGCCATGCGCAGGCGCAAGCGCGCGGCGTGGATCTTCAACACGGTCCTCGCCGCACTGACCCTGTCGGTCATGATCGTCTGGCTGTTCGTGCCCGGCGAGGAACCCGGTTTCCGTCAGCACTGGATCAACTGGGCCTCCGCCGCGCTCACCGCCCTCTTCCTGCTGGCCCTGCTCGTGGGGCGTAGCGAGTTCACCTCGAAGGGCGACCGATCCAACCCGCGGACCGCGCTCGCCACCCTGGCCGGCGGTACGGTCCTCGGCAGCACGCTGGGGGTGGCACTGCTGCAGGTGACCGCCACCGGTGCGGGAGCGGGCCTGTCCGATCGCCTCGGCTACGTCCTGTCCCGCTTCGTCACGCTGGACCCGTCCGACAAGGCCGCCCGCCTCATCCAGGTGCCGGGCTGGGTCGACGGGACGCTCAACGTGACGGCGGCGCTCGTGTTCCTGAGCGTGCTGTACGTGGCGTTCCGCAGCCCCCGGGGCCGGGTGATGCTGACCGAGGACGACGAGGCCCGGCTGCGCGCCCTCCTCGGCCGGCACGGCGAGCGGGACTCCCTGGGCTACTTCGCCCTGCGCCGCGACAAGGCGGCCGTCTTCTCCCCGAGCGGAAAGGCGGCCGTGACCTACCGCGTGTTCAACGGTGTCTCGCTGGCCTCCGGCGACCCCCTCGGAGACCCCGAGGCATGGCCGGGCGCCATCGACGCCTGGCTCTCCGAGGCACAGGCGCACGCCTGGGTCCCGGCCGTGATGGGGGCGTCCGAGGAAGCGGGAGTGATCTACGGACGCCACGGTCTGAGCGCCCTCGAACTGGGCGACGAAGCCGTCGTGGAGATCGCGGACTTCACTCTGGAGGGACGCGCTGTGCGCGGGGTCCGGCAGGCGCACAACCGGGTCCGGCGCGCCGGCTACAGCGTGCGGGTACGCCGCCACGAGGACATACCCGAGCCGGAGATGGCCCGTCTGGTGGCCGATGCCGACCGCTGGCGCGACGGGGCGACCGAACGCGGCTTCTCGATGGCGCTCGGCAGGCTCGGTTCGCCGGAGGACGGGCGCTGCGTGATGGTCGAGTGCCACGACGCCCACGGCGAACTGCGCGCGCTGCTCAGCTTCGTTCCCTGGGGGAGCAAGGGGCTCTCGCTCGACCTGATGCGCCGGGACCGCGCCAGCGACAACGGCCTGGTGGAGTTCATGGTGATCGAGCTGCTGCGGCAGGCGGACGACGTGGGACTGGCCCGGGTCTCGCTGAACTTCGCGATGTTCCGGTCGGTCTTCGAGCGCGGAGACCGCCTGGGCGCCGGACCCGTCCTGCGGGTGTGGCGCACCACCCTGGGGTTCCTCTCCCGCTGGTGGCAGATCGAATCGCTGTACCGGGCGAACGCCAAGTACCGACCGGTCTGGGAGCCCCGCTTCGTCCTCTTCCAAAAGAGCGGAGAACTGCCGCGGATCGCGCTGGCGGCCGGCCGGGCGGAAAGCTTCGTCACGACACCGGGCCTGCCCGCCCTCTTCCGCCGGCGATCGCGGACCGCGTGACGTGCGGCGTCTCGCTCTCGGGCGGCCCCCTCACATCCCCTCGTCTCCGCGAGGATCCACCCGAGAAGGTCTCGGCCCACGGGTCTCACCAGCAACAAGGTTCTGGCGCTCGCCGTTCTGACGGCAGTGGCGCTGTTCGTCGTCACGATCGTGCTTCGGAGGCCCGCCCGGTGGCAACGGGACGCCGCCCCCGCCCTGGAGCGGATCAGCGGCCGGCTTGACGCAAGCTGAGACCGCGCGGGACGGACACGGTCCTACTTGATGAGGGCGTTGGCCACGACGACCACGAGTCCGAGCAGCGCGTCCGCCGCGCCGATCCGCAGCGCGGACGCCCAGGTGCGGCCGGCGGCGCGGGCCGCGAGCAGGCCCCAGACGAACAGCAGGACCACGTTCACGGCGAAGACCACGTACTCGACGCCCTCCGAGGGCCACCATCCCCAGGCCGCGCCGAGCAGCAGGAGCAGCGTTGGTGCCGTCGCCGCCACCAGCGGCCACTCGGACAGCAGCATCCGCACCCCGGCGCGTACGCCGTGGTGGGTCCGGTCGCCGCGCAGGGCGATCAAATGGGCGTACCCGTGGGCCAGGGCCGAGGCGACGGCCGTGACCAGGAGCCACTGGGCGCTGGTGAACCGATCGGCCGCCGCCGTCTCCCCCTGCTCCGACAGGGCGGCCACCATCGAGCTGGCCAGCACCGCCCCGTATACACCCCCGAACAGCACGTGGGGGCGCGCGGCCAGGCGGCGCAGGGCACGGACGGACTGACGCGGGTATGAGTCGGGCATGGCGGGACGGTCCTCGAAACGGTACGGACATCGGCTGCGGCCCTCGGACTCGGCGCGGGGCCACAGACCGATCCCACCGTACGAGCCCGGGGGCGCCATCCGCCGAGCCTCGCCCGCCGGCCTGCCGACCGGCCGGAGCGCACCCCCCGAACGGCTGGAGCCGACCCGCCGGGTGTCCACAGTCATTGGATGATCACGTCACCGCGTACCCTGCCCGGCGTACGGTCGACGTCAGGCGAACCCGTACGAGCCCGTGGGACCCCCGAATGCACGGGTCGCCAGCAGCGGGACAGCGCAGACGAGAGTGTGAGGCGGACGCCGGTGATCCGGGTGGTAGTGGTGGACGACGAGGCCCTGGTGCGGTCCGGTTTCCGGATGATCCTGAACGTGTCTGACGGCATCGAGGTCGTGGCGACCGCCGAAGGCGCGCAGGCGGCCGACGTGATCCGGCGCGAGCGGCCGGACGTCGTGCTCCTCGACATCCGCATGCCGGATGTGGACGGCCTGACCGTCCTACGACAGGTCCAGGAACTGCCCGAACCGCCGTACGTGGCCATGCTGACCACCTTCGACACCGACGAGTACATCCTCACCGCACTGCGCTCGGGAGCCGCCGGCTTCCTGCTGAAGGACACCGAGCCCGAGCAGCTCGCCCAGCTGGTCCGCACCCTGGCCGCGGGCGGCGTCGTGATGTCGCCGAAGGCATCACGCGCGCTGCTCCGCAGCCACCCGGGGGCCGGAGCAGCCCAGGACGCGGACGTCGCGCGCGTCGGCCTGCTCAGCGACCGGGAACGCGACGTCCTCGTCCTGGTCGCGGAAGGACTCTCCAACGCCGACATCGGCGCCCGCATCCATCTGAGCGCTGGCACCGTCAAGGACCACGTCAGCTCGATCCTGACCAAGCTGCGGGTCACCAGCCGTGTCCAGGCCGCGCTCCTCGCCGAGCGCGCCGGACTGCTCACCCGCAACGACGACACGGCGCGGGACAACGGGCGATGAGCACGGGCCGGGCAGTGTGGCGGCGGCTGCCGCCCTGGGTCGTCGACACGGGGCTCGTGGTGCTGGCCGCGCTCGATGCCTGGATCAATCTCCTGGGCGAAGGCACCCCCGCGAAGTGGGTCTGCGCTGCCGCGGGCTCCGCCAGCCTGCTCCTGCGCAGGCGCTTCCCGCTGGCCGTCTTCCTCCTGACCCTGCCCATGACCCTGTTCATGGACGTGGCGGTCGGGCCGATCGCCGCCCTGTACACACTCGCCGCGTCCTCCCGCAACCGCCCGCTGCTCGCCGGCTGCGCCCTCCTGAACGCCACTGCGGCCACCCTCCTGTGGCCGTTGTCCGACGCGTTCGACGGCGACCGGACCTGGACGCTTGTCCAATTCGTCTACACGCTGGCCACGGCCTTCGCCCCCGTACTGTTCGGCCAGCTCGTGCAGGCCAGGCACGACGTGGCCCGCCGGCTCGTCGAGGTCAAGGAGGCCCGGGAGCACGAACGCGCCCTGTACGCCCAGACCGTCCTCGCCCGCGAACGTGCCCAGCTGGCCCGGGAGATGCACGACGTCGTCTCCCACCAGGTCAGTCTGATCGCCGTCCAGGCCGGAGCCCTGCAGATGGCCGCGAAGGACCCCGACGCCCGCGAGGCCGCCCGCACCATCCGCACCTTGAGCGCGAACACCCTCGACGAACTCCGCCATATGGTCACTCTGCTCCGCGCCTCCGGCGGCAGGACAACCGAACTCACCCCCCAGCCCACCCTCGCCGACCTCCGGCAGCTCATCGCCAACAGCGGCATCGAGACCACCCTGACCGGAGAGCTTCCTCCCGGCATCAGCACCACCGCCCAGCGCACCATCTACCGCACGGTCCAGGAAGCCCTCACCAATGTGCGCAAACACGCCGGCGGAGCCCGCGCCGACGTCCACCTCTGGCACGACGCACACCACTTCGGCGTCACCGTCACCAACACCGCCCCCACCCGCCCGACCATCGCCCTCCCCAGCGCCCGCCACGGCCTCATCGGCCTGAAAGAACGCGCCGAACTGCTCGACGGCACCCTCACCGCCGAACCCACCCCAGAAGGCGGTTACAAGATCGAACTACGAGCCCCCGGCCGACCCGCCTGACCACGAACCGGCGCATACGGCCCCGGAGCCGCGCGCGGTGACCCCGGCCCCCATCTCCCGCACATCTGCCACGACCTGGGCGAACGACAGGAAATACGCCTCGAACCGGCGATGCGGTCGTGACTTTCCTGTGCCTGGCCAGTCCCGCAATTGTCCGCGGACAACCCCACTTGTCCGGCCTCAGCTCCCTCGCTGACCTGCGCGGATCCCCTCGCGGTCACAAGGCCAACTCCTCGGGCGTGCAGGGTCGGACTGCGGGCCGCCGCCCCAGCCCTCTATCGCTTGCGGGTGGAACAGCGGCCGGCCGGGTTCTCGGCAGCATCCGGACAGGGGCAACGACTTCCCGGCTTCCCGCAGCAAGAAATGACCGGTTCCAGAAAACAGACTCAAGACAGAAGAGGGACCCATGAAGATGCGAGTCAAAGCCTGGCTGGGCGTGGCATTCGCTGCCGGGGCGCTGGTGCTTGGCGGCACCGGCACCGCGAATGCCTCGGTGAACTGGGACTTCAAGTTCATCCAGAGCAATCACGACGGCTACGGCCTCTACAACAACTACGGCAGTTACCTCCTGCAGTCAGCGCCGACCCAGAAGCCGACCTCGCCCTCCATCAACACCTGGCGGATCGTGTCCGTCGCACCCGACACCGGCTACCCCAA